>JAOZGY010000020.1 GCA_026015145.1 Candidatus Bathyarchaeota archaeon
CGACGACAAAGAAAAAGCGACGAACAAGACCATCGCTCTTGTACGTGCTGCTGTACAGCGGGCTCGATATTTAGAGCCACTAACTCCAGAGAAATTGAAGGTAACTGAAAGTGTGTTAGTGATCGGAGGAGGTATCGCAGGAATTTACTCCGCCCTTGAATTAGCTGATAAAGGTTACCAAGTGTACCTGGTTGAGCGAAACCCAAGCATAGGCGGCCATATGGCCCAACTCAGCAAGACATTTCCGACGTTTGACTGCTCAGCCTGCATTTTGACGCCAAAAATGGTGTCGTTATCACATCATCCAAACATAAAGATTTTCACTAATGCAGAACCCATCTTCGTTAAGGGTTCTTCAGGAAGATTTGAAGTTGGGATTAAGGTGAAACCCCGATATGTAGATCTGGAAAGATGTAAAGCTTGTGAAGAATGCGCCGAAAAGTGTCCAGTTGAGAAACCTAGCAGTTATGAAGAAAATCTAGTTCAGGAAAAAGCCATTCATATACCTTTCAAACAAGCCATTCCCAACGCTTCGGTAATAGACAAAGACTACTGTTTGTATGTTACGGACTTCTTATCTATTTTAGGGCCTCCTGGAAGACGAGGGGTTTGCGGGAAATGCGAAAAAAACTGTAAGAGTGATGCCATCTACTTCGAGCAAAAAGATATACTCCTAGATTTGAAAGTTGGGGCTATAATCGTAAGCACCGGTTTCAACCTAATGGACCCTGTGCTTATTGGTCAATACAGCTTCGGTTTTCACCCAGATATTATAACTAATCTTCAGTTCGAGAGACTTATGCTACAAGGCCTTCACAAGCCCTCAACAGGCGAAGTACCGAAAAAAGTGGCCTTCATCCTTTGCGTTGGAAGTCGTAGTGAAACCACCGCCGGATGTTCTTATTGTTGCAAGATAGGTTGTATGACTGCCATAAAACAAGCCTTATTACTAGACAAGGCAGTACCCAAAGCAGAGCCTTGGATTTTCTACACTGACGTAAGGGCGTTTGGCAAGGGATACGAAGAATTTTATGCAAAAGCTAGGGAACACCTCACCCATTTTATAAGAGGCCGGGCAGCTGAAGTCATACCAAACGGTAGTTCCCTAATAGTAAAGGCAACGGACACGTTACTTGGGAAACAAATTGAAGAACAATTTGATCTGGTTGTGCTCAATCCTGCTCTTGTTCCTAACAAAGGAACCAAAGAACTGGCTGATATGTTGGGTATTGACTTGGGACCGGATGGTTTCTTTTTAGAGGCTCATCATAAGCTCAAAGGGGTAGAAACGAAGAGACATGGCATCTTCGTAGCTGGAGCCGCTCTAGGTCCAAAGGACATACGTGAAACCACAATGGAAGCCATGGCCGCAGCTTCCAAAGTTGCAACCTTTCTGGGGAAGGGGGAAAAATCAGTTTCTCCTGAAGTGGCCTATCTGATTCCCGGGAGATGCGACCTCTGTGGAATTTGCGTTGATCAATGTCCCACCAAAGCCATTAATAAAGGCAAGAACGAAGTCATCATAAACCCGATATCCTGCAATGGATGCGGTATATGCATTCCAATCTGCCCCAAAGAAGCATTAGATCTAAAAAATACAACTGAGGAACAAATGATTGCTCAGATCAAAGGAATCGCTGAGGGAGAAGGTACGACGCCCAGGATAATAGCTTTCGTGCAGAAAAGGACAGCCTACGGTTCGGTTGATTTAGGAGGACAAAGTAGGCGAAGCTATTCTCCCGAGATAAGAATAATTAGAGTACCCGGTATAGCCCGTCTGGGAATCAAACATGTTCTCCATGCCTTCGCAGCTGGAGCCGACGGTGTTATCTTTGTAGAAGGAGACGACAGCATATTCAGTAGAGACAGGTTGAGAGAACGCGTCTTGCTGTTCAAGAAGGATTTGAGCAAATTTGGAATACACCCTCTTAGACTTCAGCCTGCCATCACAACTCTTCCTCAGTACGAAAAAACATTGTCTCTTTTTGACATCCTCGTAGAGAGGGTCAAAAAAATGACTCCCATAACCCAAGAAAAGCGTGAAGAGATAAAAAAATACCTTGAGGGCGAGAAAATTGTCGCATGAAAAAGACAAACTTACCGCAGAAGCGAAAACTATCCAGATAGGCGTGCGCAAGAAATCCAGACGAGATTTCATTAAAGAAGTCATGAAAATGCCAGGGGGAGAAAAAATACTTGAATGCATACAATGCGGTTCATGCGCAGGTGGATGCCCAACCATGTTTGCCATGGATTATTCTCCAATGCAAATTATAAAAATGATAAATCTAGGCATGAAAGAAAAGGTCCTGTCAAGCTCAACAATTTGGGTTTGCTCAGCTTGTTACACTTGCGCCACTCGCTGCCCAAGAAATGTAAACTTCCCCACGCTTATGATGTCTCTCAGAAACAAAACTATTCGAGAGAATCTGGTCAAGGACTGTGCAAAATCGGATTTTCATAAATATTTCTTTGAAGTCGTAAACAAATACGGAAGATTCCATGAGCCTGAGCTTCTTGTCAAGTTTTTGGATATGACTAATTTTGATAGCCTTCTCCACAATGCGCGTTTGGGGTTGAGACTATTCAAGAGAGGAAAACTGCAGCTGAGGGCACCGAAAATCGAAACTTCATGGGTCTGCAGTATACTTGAAAAAACCGATCAGAAGGAATCTCAATGAAATACGCTTTTTACCCAGGATGTTCTAGTCACTCTACGGAAAAAGAGTACGAAGATTCAACCAAGGCAATCTGCAAGGTTCTGGACATAGAACTAGTTGAAGTACCTGACTGGAACTGTTGCGGAGCCATCGATGCAGTTTATTCGTTCAAACCATTGTACTCAATTGCCCTTGCAGCCAGAAACCTTGCTATCACAAAAAAAATGCAGATGGACATGGTAACTCCTTGCAGCGCCTGCTATTTTACTCTGAATAGAACCAACAAAATTCTGAGAGAAGATGCAGGAACAAAAAGCAAAGTTAATGAAGCGCTTGCAAACATTGGGTTCAACTACAATGGTAGTGTAAGAGTGTGGCATTTGGCTGATATTCTCCTGTCTGATATAGTTCTCCAGAAAATAAAGGAGAAAGTCAAAATTCAGCTGACCAATCTTAATGTCGCTTCTTATTACGGTTGTTACTTGGTCAGACCGCCCAAAATCTGCAATTTTGATGATCCTGAACACCCTACGCGTTTGGATAACTTAGTTGAAACCATTGGAGCATCCAAAGTTGACTATTATGGCAAGACCAGATGCTGTGGGGCTTTGTTGGGCATAACGGATGAAGAGCTAGCGCTGAAAATGTCCAAGGATATTTTGCTGAGCGCCAAGAATTCTGGAGCAAACTGTCTAGCAACTGCGTGTCCTGTGTGTCATTTTAACTTGGATGCAAGACAGAAGGACATAGAGTCGCGCTTTGACATCAAAATAAATCTGCCCGTGCTTCATTTCACTCAACTTGTCGGCTTGGCATTTGGAATAGAGCCGAAGCAGCTTGGACTGCAGAGAAATTGCGTGTCTCCAAGGAAAATTTATCCTTTAACTATGACTAGTGTTTCGTAGACTGGAAAATCCCCAGCTGTTGAAATTTGCACAAACCTAAATGAATAGAAGACATATAGAAATAATGGAATGCTGAATAAATGAAACGTCAACGTTTGAACAAAGAAGCGTGCGCAATAGACTAAAGAGTAACTCACGCAACGCTGAATCAATTGTGTCTTCACTTCTTATCTACATGCGCTAATTTGAGGATACCTACCTTGGAATTATTATCCAAGACAGTCGACCGATTCCGATTATACTAACGTAGAATTCTCTATTGAAGGGGAAAATATGGGAATACGAGTTCTTGCTGGGTCTCAGACCGATATTCAAGTTGAAGCAATGATAGGATACATCCATCGAGTTATTGAAGGCAATTCGGCTCCTTGGGTTTTTACTGGAGAAACAAGCGGATGGAGTGAAACACAAACAATAAGCATACCTGCGAATACTCCTTTAAATCCTACATCTACCCCACCAACTTCTCCTTCCCAGAGCCCAACACCAACGCCCTATCAAGAACCTCAACAAACAGAACTAACAGAAGCAATCGTAGGTGGAGTTATTGCAATTGTAGTAATTGGTGCTGGCTTAGGATTGCTAATCTACCTCATCAAAAGAAAATAAACAAATAAGATAAACTCACTTCCCCTTCCCTTTTCACCTGATATCATGCAGAGGGGGAAGGGGATATGAGCTTGAATAAAAAATTAGGGGTAGGGGGTATTCACAACCCATTTGATAGCATCTACCACCTTCAATGCTTACACCACCTCTTATTTTCACATCTCATTGCATTAGGATTCAGGGCAGTCGTGGTGGTGGTGGATTGAAATTTAGTCCCAAATCCAAATCTTAATTCTATTCGTGTGTGACTATGTTTCCAAAAAGCAAATAAATAGAAAAAAGACATAGAAGAAGAGAAAAATTGAAAACCAAAATAAAGTTGATGTTTGCCTTAATAGCAACGGTCATTTTCACTGTCTATGGTATAGAATTAGGCATACGTGTTTTAACCGCTGATGGAAAAATAGAGTATTTTGTTGTGGTATTGGTAATAATTGTATTGCTATTGTTTTTTGACTCACGATTCTACAGCAATTACAAAACGGAAAAAAGGATCTAATTAAATTTTGTTTGCGCGTCGGGTAGTTTGTGTTATTCAAGTTCGCAAGTATTATTAGATGAATTTATCTACTCGTTGTTTAGAGGAACTTAAAATGCAAAGATATATTGTACTCATAAATTTTACTGAGCAGGGACTGGAAAAAATAAAGGATCTGCCAAAGAGGGTTCAAGCTGCCCGTAGGGCCATAGAAAAAGCATGTGGAAATTTTGTGGAATGGAACCTTACTATGGGTATATACGACGCTGTTGCCATTGTCGAGATTCCTAATGATGCCTCAGCTGCAGCTATCCTTCTTGGCGCTGGAAAAGAAGGCAACATTCATACGATCACTCTTAAAGCTTTTTCGGAAGCCAAAGCAGCTAAAATAATCGCCAAGCTCTCTTAACACACACAATTTCTTTATCCCCTTTAAACCTCCTTTTTTTATTTTTTCTTTCTCAGTTTAAGGTATTAAATTTCTACATTTTTTTTGCCTTTGTTTTTGGTCTTCTTGGAACAGGTTCTTCACGGCTGATATTCTGTATTTTTGAGCAAGCTGATGTGCCGTGGCAAACGTCAAAGCCTCTTCAGGACACCATTTGACGCATTGGGGACCGTCTTCTTCATCTTTACAACTATTACAAGTAAAAACAACTTTTTTCTCTGGATGCATCATCATTGCTCCAAATTGACAGACACTAATACACCAGATGCAACCATCACAAGCATCTTCATCTACATTTATAATTCCTGTATTCTCCTCTTGTGATAATGCATCTCTGGGACAAGCGGCAACGCAAGCAGGTTCTTCACAATGCCTACAAGCAACAGCAATATTATTAAGTGGTCCCATTCTTAATGCGCGTATTCTTGATTTTGTAGGATTGAAGGTTTTTTCATTAGTCATAGAGCAAGCATATTCACAAACCACGCATCCAACGCATTTATCTGGATCCGCTGAAACAAATTTTCTATCTTGGGGTCTGACCATTATTTTGCTCCTCCTTTCAAAACATCTGCATATTGACCAAGATTCAATTCCTGTAATTTTTCAATCTACATCTTTATATTATTTTCTTTTTTATTTTTGTTATTTAAAGAGGGGTTGTTGGGGTCCTTAAGTAACCAAACCTTAGAAAAAAAGGGGAAAGGTAGCGGTTGATAAGAATAATGTACACAATACGGACTGAGATACCTCACCTCGGTCATTTTTGAAACAGAGGTAATGAAAAAAAGGGAAAGAATTATGGAAAATTGGTTAAGAAGAAGGTTATTTATCTGGTGATAGATTCTTCGCTAAATTTTCCGCTGATTCGTCAGGAAATCCCTTGAAATCGATAACACCTAATATTTTAAACATACCTAAAGAATCCCAGACAGACCATCCTTCTTCTATCTTGCCATCAATTATGCGATATGTAGGAACAGCATCCATAACAAATTTCTTGCCTGTAGGAGCTATTCCACGATATTCACTTGTGTGTGTCCCCGTGATTTTTACCCGAGCCCATACTTTGTCTCCTTCAGTGATGATATCCAGAATCTCACGATGAACATCAGGGAATCCTCTATATTGGATACGTAATAGTTGTTTGAGATCTTCCAGACTCTTTAACCGTAGTGTCTGGTTCTCATAGTTAGGCACTAATAAATCATCTAATAGCGCCAAGTCTTGTTTGTTTCCAGCTTCAAGCAATTTACGAACAATTGATTTATTCTCTTATAGTGTCATAAAAAAAGCCTCTTAAAAGTAATCAAAATTAATTCTTTTTTAACATTTAACCCTTTTTACAAAAACTAAAAATAAAAAAGGGAAAATTGTGCAGGAGATATCGCCACTTCAAGGGAAAGTATTAGTCTTCGCTTAACTTGCAAGTTATTTTTACCTGAAAATAGCTTCAAGAAAAATTCTAAAATTATTTTTTTAGATTTTGGAATACACATTTTTGTTTGTGTATCTTCCTGTCTTCATTTCTTTCTCTATTTCCCTTAATAGTAGTATTCTTTTGAAGGTGGGGGGGTGTGTTGAAAACCAGTTATTCAAGTTGCTCCAAGTAGATTTTGCCTCTTTTTCCATTGCTCTTTGAAGCTCAACCTCATCTAAAACTCCGTCTTTATCTAAATCATATTCTTGTTTGTTTTTCATCAAAGTTGTGATTTCTTGTTTTGCCATTGTGGGGTCCCCAATATAAAAAGCCCTTGCTTGAGTTGACTTTTGTGGAATAATTGATAATCCATAAGTGATTTTTGCTAATCCGCTCTGTAAGTTTCTTGGTTCACCAGTTAAATATGCTGAATAAGCATCTGCGTAATGTTCACGCAAGCGACTAAGCCTCATGACTGAAAGAAATGTGATAATGTAAACTAAAAACGAAATTGCACCCACAATAACTAAAGCTAAACCTGCATTTCCTTCTTTATTTCTTCTCCTAGAGTAAGAACTTATCATGCCTGCTCTAAATAATGACTGGGCAACAATGTACGCTATCAATGGAAGTGCTGAAAGCACTGTCATCACGATGTAATCTTTATGTTTTATATGTCCTAGCTCGTGAGCAATTACACCTTCAACCTCTTCTTTGTTAAGATTAGTTAGTAATCCTTCATGAACTGCTAATGTAGCACTTCTAGAGGTTCTTCCAAAAACAAAGGCATTAGGTGTTTTATTTGGCACTATAGCAAGTTTGGGAATTGCTACTCCATCTTTTTGGGCTAATTTTTTTACTGTTGATTCTAACCATTGATTTTCGCCTGGTTTTAAATAATGTAGTCTTGTACCAACTCTGACAATAAATGGACCTATTAAATACTGAAAAAGAATGAACAAAATAGTGCCAATTAAAGCATAGATAAGTGGAAAATCTAAAAGAAACATTACCGCAGAAAGAAACAAAGCAAAAATAAAAGCTGCAAAGAAAATTGATGTACCCATGGCTAACTTCAATTGAGATAAACTAGCCAATAATAAATCATCTCCCATATAGAATTGAGAGACAATTCTGAATTATATTTTTCCTAAGCGGCAACTGACGTCCTCTTATTAAATTAACCTAGAAGCTATAAAATGGAAGTTTAGATGGGATAGGCTCCACAAATTTTGCAAAACTGAATTTTTGTTTTAATGTAGCTTTTGCAAGATGGGCATCTTATTCCGCCATTATCAGGATACACTTCTGAAGGTTTTCCAAAGCCTTCCCTGAAGAACTTGTAATAAAGTAACTGTTCTTTATCTTGAATTTTTACATCGTCCTCTCTGAGGATGCGCTTTTTTGTCTCTTCAAATTCTGCATCGGAGGTTTCTTTATCAAAAAATGTGCGAAGGACTTCTGTTCCCGTACCTGCCTCAAGGGGGGCCTTTGGTCTCCAAATGACATCTGTTGGAATTAATTCTTCATAGGCTTTTCTCATTATCCATTTGCTGTATTTAACACCATCACGCATGTTTATTTTTAGTTTAATTGGAAGTTTTTTCGCGTAATCCATAAATTCTGGATCTAGAAAAGGTGCTTTGACAGTCATTCCAAGAGATTTTGCCATCGGTATTGAGGCGAATCCCATCTCGTCCCACATTTCTTTTTGTCTTTGTTTGAATTCTTCTTCAGATAAATGGAATTGCCAAGGATATCCAAAAAGCTCGTCAAGACCATCACCCGTTGCCACAGTCTTAACACCTTTTTCTTTTAGGATAGTTAAGCCAATATAAACTGGTATACTGTTTCTTATCTCCATAGGATCAAATTTTTTTAATGCCTTTACAATTTTTGGCGCACTTTCCATGACCTCTATGCGCCCAAAAGTATGAGTTTCTTGGTTTAGGTTAAGAAAATCAACCATTTTATTGACATATTTTGTATCTTTTGGATTTCCATGTTTAAACGCCATCGTTAAAGCTTTAATTTTTGGTTTATATTTCACTGCTTCATAAGCAATAATTTGTGTGTCCGTTCCCGCTGAAAATAAAATAGCTTCAGTTAGGTTTTTTTGTACTACTTTGTTAACTAAAGCTCTTACTTCTGGCAAAAAGGCCTCATAATCTTTAGGATTTAGTGTCAATTAGATTTCCTCGTGTTAAGAGGTTTGTCACAATTGAAGTATTTAAATTATAATGAATGTTTAAGCATTTGTAAGACAACATTTCTTTCTATGAACTTTGCAGTTAACTTTAAAAGCTTTTAGAGATCGTTTCTATTCATTATTCCACAAATTAGCATAACTATCAAATTTCCAGTGCAGGTGAATAATTTGAATATAAGCATAATTCACATGAAAGTGCGAAATTCCTTATCGGATAATCTTAAAGCAACCTCAATATTAATACATAAAGCTGCAAAAAACTCACCTTCCGTTATTGCACTTCCTGAGTATTTTTCTATTCCAGGTTGTTTACAAAATTTTTATTCAGCCGAAAGAATGGCTAGATCAACCTCTAAACCTACTTTTGACTTCTTATCAAAAATATCGGCTGAAATTCCCAATATCTATCTTTTAGGAGGAACCTACCTTGAAGAAGACAATGGAAAATATTATAATACAAGTACTCTGTGGAAAAACGGTTCACTATTAGGAAAGTACAAGAAAAAAAATCCAATAAAAGGTGAAATTCAAGCCGGAGTAGCCAAAGGGAATCAGCCAGTTGTTATTGATACTAACTTTGGAAAAATTGCGCTTCTAGTATGTGCTGATATGTTCGATCAAATATTGGTAAAGCAAGTTGTAGCCTTAGGTGCCGAATTCTTCTCCTTACCAGTTGCTGCCATGGGATCTCACCCTAAAGTCAACGGTCATCCTTTAACAGAGAAAGTTGCTTCAGAAAATGGAGTTTTTGTAATAAAAGTTGGAAATGTCTGCTCAAGTACAATTGGTGGAAGAAGCGCAATAATCGCTCCTTGGGGAATAATAGTTGAAGTTACTGACTCGTTAGAGGATAGAATAATTTCCGCAGATTTAGATATGAAAAAACTTTATGAATATAGAAAAAATCTCAATAAATAGTAGCCCACTTTTCAACAATTTTTATCATTTCAGAAAATTCAAATTTAGCTAACCAATCTCTAAAATCCTTATTTTTGATGGCAAACTCGATTATTTGCATTGCATTTTTAGAATCATGTACTAGAAGTAGTATCGCTTTAAAGCTACGTTTTGAGAGATGAGCTATTGTTTTTAGCAATGAATCCATTTTTTCAAAATTTGGCATCTCAGCACTCAATTCCAGCATAATTGGTTTTTTTAGTATTTTTAAGAAGTCTCTTGCCAGAAGATCAACCCAATAATTTGTTGTATAATCTCTTGCTGAAAGTGGAACATGAAAATAATCAACTAGTTCTGCTACTCTATCCAAATCGACTCCAAATCTTTGCTTAGCTAGGACTGGATCAGGAAACATCTCCACAGCAAAGGTTCCTTTAAGATACTTTTTTGCTTTTGCTATGAACTTTGTTACGGTATCTGCACGCCAATCAATCCAGTTTAGCCCGCTTGTCCTCCAAAGCTCAACACATCGTGGGCATACACAGAATTCTTCTTCTGGAAAATGGTAAAGGTTAAGTGTTGTTCCCAGAATCTCTTCTTTATTTAATTCCTTAATATAATCTAAAACTTTATTTAGATACTCCGGGTTTGTTGGACAAACGTAATCAAAAGCTAAATTGGCTTTCCTGTTCTTTCTTAGTGCAGGTCCATTTTTTGAGATAGCAACAATATCTGGTTTTTCTCTAATAGCTTTGGCATCACAGAAACAAGTAACATCGTTTTGCATGCCTTTTGCAGCTGGAAAAATAGACCCATTTACCCATTTTGAATAATAAACGTGATAATCATACCCTTTCACTGTTTCAGGAGCATATGTAACTAGGCCAATTTCCATATTACTTCATCTTGCGCGCAACAAATATATTTCTGAGTCTTATTAAGCTGTTGACTCGCAATGGATAAACATTCTTCAATGATTTTAATCGATTACACTAAATGTTCACCTTGTTCGGGATTAATTTGCGTAGGAGTTTGTCCAGTGGGAATAATAGAGCAAAACGAGAATCATAAGCCAGTAATAACAGATTTCTCGTCTTGTACTAAATGTGGTGTATGTATAAACCTGTGTCCAACAAAAGCTATTGCTTTAAATCGAAAACAGGAAAATAAAGAAAAATAATGGTGCATTTCATTGGAGCAGCATAAATTAGTTGGAAAAGATATCAAACTTGTTCTTAAAGAAAATGTTTTGGCTGTACTCTCTTCAAATAAATTAAGTGTAGTAAGTTCTGCAATCCATAATGGAGGCTGTCAGAAAACAAAAACAATAATCAACACTCAAGTTTTTGATGACTATGGAGATCGTCGTCTTCATGATGATCCTGTACTATATATTATTGAATCTTCCAAAAAACTTGGGAGTTTTGACGATTTCGTTGGAATGGTTACCTATGCTTCAGTTAAGGATTTCTCTTTGATTTCAAAAAGAGACGGTGATTTAGCTGTGAGTGTTGTGGCTACTGCTGGATGTACTCATGCTGAATCGGCTGGTGAAGAAATAGAGGTTCAAGAAATCGTAGGAACAATAAACCTTATTGTCATTATCGATGGTAATCCTACAGAAAGTTGTCTTACAAGTACGATGATTACTGCGACTGAAGCAAAAACTGCCGCTCTTAGAGATTTAGATCTTCGAAGTAGATATTCAGGTGATGAAGCAACTGGAACAATAACTGATGCTCTAGTTACAGCTAAGACTGGTTCTGGTTCTAGTATTGCTTATGGTGGTCCCGCTTCAAGACTTGGCAAATTGATAGGTTTTTGCACAAGAAAAGCAGTAAGGGAGACTGTGAGTAGAGCACAGGTAGGAGGCTATGTTTCCTCAAGATCAATAATAAACAGACTAGCAGAAAGGCATTTGTCAATGAAGAAGCTTGCTGAAGAAGTATCAAAAATCAAAGGGTTGTATCTGGATGCAAAAAAACTCGAAGAACTTTTAATAATAAAACCAGTTTTCGCTACTTTTTTGTTTGCTGCAGCTAAACTAGATGATGATATTAAAAAAGGGTTAATCCCAAAAGATTTTGGAAATGTAAGTCTGCTAACTAGGCAATTTAGCAACTTATATTCACAGCCAAATTATGCGGATAATAATTCACTTACAAACATTATTGATGGATTAGTTGATGTTGATTTGCCCCCGTTCACAAAACAAGTTTTGATTACATTCTTGAGCAATAATATTTTAAAAGAAAAATGAAAACCTTAAATAATCTGCATTTTTTATTCGGTTAACTAAAATTAGAATCTGTGGTGATAGTGTTGAAATTTGGAACCTTCCTTTATAAACCCCAACCAGCAGAAGGCGTTGACATAAATTTCTACCGTATAAAACCTGAATCAGGAACTGTGGGTACGCCCAATCCAAATATGTTAACAAATATTGCTGTTTTTGGAGATAACGAATTAACACAAAAACATCCAGAGTGGATATCAATTTCAAAAGATGGACCAGCATTTCGTAGATTGACTCCTCCAAAAGTGAATGGTATTAATCCAGGAAATAAAAAATACACTCTTAGATGGGATGTTTTATGTATGACAAATCCAGAAGTCAGAGAATACAACTTGAAATTAATAAAAGAATGCGCTGATAAAACTCCTGGTATAAGCATCAGCAGTCAACATTTTGCCGATCATGGTTTTTGTGTTTGTCCACGGTGTATTGAGTTATGGAGAACTAGTGGATTAAACTGGTATGATTGGAGAGCTCAAACTGTAACAGACTTTTTAAAAGAAGTAAAAGAAATTGTAGCAAGTAAGCCTTTATACGTTAATCTATTGCCTGATCCGGTATTAGGTCGAGAAAGATTTGGCTATGATTTTGATGCTCTAGCAGAATACGCAGATGCATTTGTTGTTCCAATGTTTTCTAAAGCGTATCCTTCCCCTTGGTATTGGGAGATGCTAGCAAGAGCCTTTAAGAGTAAATTAAAGAAACCTGTATTTACAAATCTTTATGTCCGCGGACCAAATGATGATCCAAAACAGACACCTCCAGTTAAGGATTTACTAACTGTTGCAGTGAGGATCGCTAGAACTGGTGTTGATGGAATAATCTTTCTTGCTGAAAACGCAGATAGAATCAGAGACTTCCAAAAAGCAGCCATACAAAGCACTGATGTGTTACAAGAGCTAGACGGTTATGGCGGTGACGAAGTTCTCGACTTAGTCGAGAAATGGAAATCGCTTTTCTAATCTCTTTATTTTAGGATTTTTTTGTACCCGTCTCAGTAAGCAAAAAGAGTTAATCAATCTCAAGCTAAGACTTTTGTACGGTTAAATAATTTATTTTTGTCTCTTACGTATGAAGGAAAGGATAGCTAATATCAAAACTATGCCACTAAGAGTAATTGTAATAGAATTAGTAGCTATGCCAATAGGTGATAATCCTAAAAATAATCCTGACACGCCCACCAAACTAAAACTTAATGCTACTGATAAAACTGCAGTCTCTACAAATTCTAACTTTCCCTCTTTAAATAAAACATTTACAAGACAATATCCTGGCATGACTGCGACAAAAGTAAATCCAAAAAAATAGGTTAGCCATGAGAAAACTGAATCTGAAGGAATCAAATAGACAGCTACAATTGTTAGTGCTGTATAGAGAGCGATTATTCCAAGCCATAGAGTGGGTTTCAAATTGTGCTCCTTCAATAGACTAAGGTAGAAACTTGAATAAAAAAGAAAGGATGTGGATGGTTAGCCCATAAAGATTTTGTAAATCGGATGTTGTTCGTTCAGCGGTCTTGTACCCAAATCAGCTGCACCTGATGCAATATAAGCATCAACTATTGCCACTGCTGGAAAGACATAGTCCGATTGTTCAGCTGGTCCAAACATTAACCAATTTGAACCTATTGTTTGCATAATAGCGTTTGTTGCGGTTCTTGTACCTTTTCTAAACGGCTTTTCAAAATTAGCTTTAACCCAGCCCATTGTAGTAACAACGTTTCCTGTACCTAATCCTGTTGGATGGCCAAATTTCTCTTTTATTTGTGGTATTGCTCTTACTGCTGTACCCATATCTGGTTCAAAAGCGGGTATAGCTGTATCTATTAGCGGCTTTGTTATTCCTCCTTCTGCTGCAAGAGTCAATGCTTCTTCTAATACTTTCATCTTTCCTTCTAGGCTGTTATCGTTTGGATCATCTGCTAATACAATCGATGCTGTAATACCGCACTCTTTTACTTTTTCTGCCTCTCTCTTTGATACTCCTTTATAGAAAGAATTGTATATGCATCTCTCTTGCAATCCTGCATTTTTTATTAGTTCTGCGCTTTGCATACGAGTTCTAGGACTCATTGCATCTAAGA
>JAOZGY010000039.1 GCA_026015145.1 Candidatus Bathyarchaeota archaeon
CCTGTTTATCCCCAGAAGATTATGGAGGAAGCAGGAGCAACCTACACTTTTCCACCTTGGCCTGGACCCTGGGACAAATAACTTTTTTTAAGATGAGTTTTTGCTAAAAATCTGTGGATACGATTTTTTAACAACTGTTAGGTGATACAAAAGCATCACCAAAACACAGTTTTTTCTTCAACTTTATAATCCATATTCATAAAAATAAATAAATTAAAATTGAAAAAAATCTGAAAGAGACAACACACCTTTAGTTTGGAATAATATCCATTTAACATCCAAAAAAACTCACCAAAAACCTTAAGTGTCGCATATCTTCTAAGATGTGTTAGTCCAAAAAAAAATAAAGTATTAAATCAATAAAAAATTAGGTGTTAAATCAGATTGGCAGTAGAAGGTTTTTTTGAAAACAAACGACAACCAGTAGATGCTAAAGTCGGCGAATTGACTCCTCAATCAAGAGCAGTCAATGTGACCGCAAAAGTAGTTTCTAAAAGTGAAGTTAGGGATATCCCTATGGGACGAGATGGTTCACCACACAAAGTGTGTGATGCTCTAGTCGGCGATGAAACAGGTAGTATTTATCTAACTCTCTGGGACGACAACATTGAAAAAGTAAACGAAGATGATACAGTAAAAGTTGATAATGGTTATGTAACCCTATTCAAAGGCAATATGAGACTTAATGTTGGAAAATATGGAAAACTCGGATTAGCAGAGACTCCATTAGAAGTAGAAGTAAACACGGAAAACAACGTTTCAAGCAAAGTGTATGATCAACCAAGGCGCTACTACGGTGGTAGACGCGGCGGCGGCGGATACGGTGGTAGACGCAGCGGCGGCGGATACGGTGGTAGACGCGGCGGCGGCGGATATCGACCCAGATATTAAATGAAAAACTAAAGATCCTTGCTTTTAATAGCATAATTTTTGCTTTTAATAGCACCCCACAATTTCTTTTCTCTATTCACCAAAGTAGATTAGAAAACTTCAACAACCTTTTTTTATATTCTTTTTCTAATTAGAAGAGGAGTAAATTTGGCACAAAATAATAAAGAAGAACCAACTGTTGAAGAACTCTTAGCTAAAGCTAAAAAACCCGAAAAGATATCTCCAAAATTACATAAATTTTATGAAGGCAAAGTTCAAGTAATGCCAAAATGTTCCATTTCTAGTACTGATGATTTTGCTATATGGTACACTCCAGGAGTTGCTGCAGCTTGCAGAGACATAGTAAATAACCCCAGTAAATCATTTGAACTCACAAATCGCTGGAATTATGTAGCAGTTGTAACCGATGGCTCCAGAGTTCTTGGATTAGGGGATATTGGACCAGAAGCTGCAATGCCCGTAATGGAAGGAAAAGCTCTGCTTTTCAAATATCTAGGTGGAGTGGATGCATTTCCCATCTGTCTACAAACAAAAAACCCTAGAGAAATTGTTCGAACTTGTAAACTTCTTGAACCAACTTTTGGCGGAATAAATTTAGAGGATATTTCAAAACCTAAATGCTTTCAAGTTCTAGAGGATACAAGAAACCAATTAGAAATCCCGGTGTGGCATGATGATCAACAAGGTACTGCAACTGTAATTCTAGCGGGACTTATTAATTCATTTAAAATTGTAGGCAAAAAACCTAAAGAAACTCTGATAACCCTAGTCGGATCTGGATCCGCAAACATACGTACTGCTTATGTATTAATGCGATGGGGCATTAAGCCAGGCAATATAATTATGGTGGATACAAAAGGAATCATTCACTCCAAGAGAGAAGATATCACAAAAGAAATAGATCCTTGGAAATATGATCTGACCCAAAAAACAAATTCAGAACATCGAATAGGAGACATATCAAAAGCATTTAAAGGTGTTGATGCAGTTGTTGCAGCATCCAGACCTGGACCTAATACAATACGGAAAGAGTGGATAACCACAATGGCTGATAAATCAATAGTTTTTGCTTGCGCTAATCCAATTCCCGAAATTTGGCCATGGGAAGCAAAAAAAGGTGGAGCACAAATAATAGCAACCGGCCGAAGCGACTTTCCAAATCAAGTAAATAATAGTTTAGGTTTTCCAGCAATTTTCCGAGGAGTTTTAGACGTAAAAGCGAAAACTGTAACTGACGACATGTGCATTGCAGCCGCGACAGAACTAGCACTATTCGCCGAAAAACGAGGTATAAATGAAAAAAACATCCTTCCAACAATGGACGAATGGGAAGTCTTCCCCAGAGAAGCAGTCGCATGCGCTATTAAATCAATAGAACAAGGAGTTGCAAGAATTAAACCTAGTAAGCAAGAATTATTCGAACAAGCCTCAAAGATAATTCAAAACGCAAGAAAATCAACAAAACTTTTGATGAAAAATAACCTGATTAAACAACCTCCCTTTAAAACAGACCTTTAACCCGAAAATTTTAATCTCAAACTCGCAATTTTCAAAGGGAGAAAATTAATTAAGATGAAAAATGGAGTTAGATAATCAGGGAATAAAAATGCGACTAGATTATACTATGTACATATTAGCTATTTTACTCTTAGCAATAACTTTTTTACCGTTTATAGTGCAAATCCAAGGAGTCGATGATAACACTCGAACACTATGGGTTGCGATATCAGTGGTTCTGGCGGGATTATCCTTTGGACTAGGATATTCTCAAAGACCTAAAACAAAAGCACAAGCTTGCCAATAAACAACAACCACAGTTGAATTTCAAAAATAAACCGAAAATGGAAATCTAATAAAAGAAAATTATTAAAATAAATCTTTGCTTGAATATCAAGATTTATAATGGAAGTATTCTAACTATATTTCTTTTTTCAAGACGCTTTATTGCATCAATGCATTCATCTTTTTTTTCGCCATTAAGATCCAAATGATGCATAATTTCTCGAACAGACAAACCAGATTTACCAAAATTTTGCCTGCGGTTTCTAAGATGCCTTACAATAGATCTTTCAAGCTTTCCACAACGCCAGGTTGTGTTCCTTAATAAAACAACAATTGTCTTAAGGATGGTTTGTTCGTTGGTTTTGAAACTATCTAGGCTTCCCAACTCTCCCCCGCCAAGATAGTTCTAATGTTCTAGGATTTTTAAACGTTTGTTTGTATACTAAAAAAAGAAAAATTAAATAGCAAGAAAATAACTTATTTCCACTTCTTAGCAATAGATAGAGCTTAAATTTAAATTTAGCAATAAATTATCGGATTTTTTATAAAAATAGCCTGATAGAATAAACATAATGCCAGTATTAGCTATAAGGAGATTGGAAATCATTTTTAAAATAGAAAAATTGCAGCAATATTCTTTTTTATAAAACTGGTTTTAAATGATAAAAAATCACCATTTTATTTTTCCTGTTTTCTCCGCATTCATTTTCTCCTATTTCCAAAGAAAGGTTTTAGTTGCAGCAATTGTTGAGCAATAAAACTAACTAAAAACCTAAACCAAAGAGTTATAATCCTTGTAAGTATCGTAGCCGTAGCACTTAGTGCTCCATTTATACCTAATGAGGTAAACATCGCAGTCATTGTTATTTCTGGGAGACCTACCTCAAAAGGAATTCCAACCGGAATTGATTTTACAGCAACAACTATTGCGGACGTGATAAGAAGTATCCCCCAAGCTACAGGTTCTCTTGTAGGAGACAACGAAACAAAAACAAAGTAAGGAATACTAACAGCAAAAATCCAAGTAAGAATTAAGTATCCAAAGGAAATAACCAATGCTTTAGGATTTTTCCTAAATTCAACCATTGAATCATGAAAACTTTCCGCCATTCTGATGGCTTCATCACCAATATGAGATATTCGATCTTTCCATCTTTTTGGAGTTATAGCTTTTCCAAATCTCACAAGCCAACCTATTACTCTTAAACTCCATTTCTCTTTAAACGACAAAAGAATCATCAAAATCAATCCACTACTAATAACAACCGCTAAAAAAAGAACAAGATTAAAAACTAATGAATCAATTTGACCCTCAGTATATAGCAGACTCATACCCATAATTAGAACTACTACATTCATTGTCATTCCTAAAATTCTATGTGTAACAAGGGAAGCTACTACTCTACCACAAGTATTGTTACCTTGTTCTTTTGCAATTAGATATACCCTTAATGCTTCACCGCTTACAGACTCAGCAGGAACCAAAATATCCACAAAAATTCCACTCCAAACTAAAAGATTAGACTTTATTACTGAGAGTTTAATGCTTAGAAAATTAACCAATGTTCTCCATGAAAGAGAGAAAAAAAATATTTCCACCAAACTAAGTAAAATAGCAAGAGAGTAAAAAAATGGATTTGCCGTTTGCAATATAGAAAAAATAGCGATTATGTCAACCTGAAAGATGTAAATATAAATTACGAAAGCTGCTATGCCAATTAAAGGCATCAACAACGTTTTTCGCCCAAACGTAGTAGCTGGAGGTTCTGTTGGACATTCCATTATATTTACACCTTTTCTTAACGCAAGAGAATAGTTACATGCCATTATATATTTTCGCTAATTCTCCGATTTTTAGAAAAGAAAAAAACTTATTATTTTAATTTGAATAAATTGGAAATCTCAAAAGTGCCACAATACCTCCAAGTCCTAAAAGTTTTTTACCACCTTCATGTTCTGTACTAATAATGGAAATGCGTCCTTTTTGATTTTCGACTTTCTTCATCAATTGATCAAGTTTTGTTCTATTATCTTCTAATGACTCGCGAAGCAGAGTGTCAGCAATGATTATTCTTTCAACAGCTCCAAGCTTTATAGCATTTTCAACTAAATCAATCCCGTACGAGACAGTTTGATCTTCCTTGCCTAGCCGTTTCATAACCTCTTCTATTATTTCTGTTTCTTCAATAATTCGCAATTTATGTGAAGTCTTTAGAAGCACACCAGATCGTAATGATTCTAAAATACCCGCTGATCCACCATTATTTACACTTTTTATGTCAGCTACTGATTTGGATATCTCGGAAGCTTCCTTTCTTAAAAAAGCAGCAAAATTATTTTTTATAAAACCAACTCCTAAAATTATTATTGGACTACGAGTAATTATCCAGATTTGATTAATGCAATCTAATACTCGCTTGAAATATTCTTTTACAGCCTTTTTTCTAAACTCAGGATTTCGCTTCCCAGGCAATTTTATTCGTTGCTCAACTTTGATATCTACTCCATATTGCTTCGTTTGCGCAACTGCAAAACTTTCATCATCAATTGAAACTATTATAATTGGTCTTTCAGTTCTAGTTGCTTTTTTCAATCTGCTCAAGATATGTCTGGGCCACTTTTCTTTAATTATTGTAACAGGTTTGTTTAAAGAAATGGCAATTGTGTGATGCACACCTTTAGGAATCTTTTCTGGTGCATCACAAATTACTCCATGAACACGCAATCTACCTAAGAATTTATCCCATGCAATATACTCAACTATAATACCCATAAAAGCAGAAATTCGTTCAGCACTTTTAGGTCTAGAATACTCTGAATCTGCCTTTATAGCTCTTGAAGAATATGCATAAACTTCATCACCTTTATATATAACATTATAAAGATGCCAAAGATCATCCTCAGATGTCGGTATCAATTTAATGTAATCTTTTTGCAAATTTTTTTCAATAATTTTCACTGCAATACCTATCAATAAAAAACATGAAGATATGTAAATAGATTTCACTAGCAGATTTCTTTTAATAAGTAATACTTTAAATAGAAAAGCCTATTATGTTCTTTCATTTCTCATTTTGATTCTAACTAATTAAAGGTGTAATTATGCCTCTAGCCGAAATGAAATATCTATCAAAAAAAATGGAAAGAGGTTACAACAATAGGACACTCTACGTTAATCTCTCACAGATGAGAATACAAAATAAACCTGTATCAAAAAAAATGAAACAAATTTTTACAGGAGGTAGAGGATTTAACTTATGGCTAATGTGGAATAGTATACCAGCTGATCGAAAAGTTAAATGGACCGATCCTAAAAACGAAATTTGCTTAGCCTCAGGACCTCTTGGTGGAATTCCTGGTTTTCCAGGAGGAGGAAAAACCATTGCAATGGCAATATCTCCACTAACCAACATGATAGTGGACTCCAATGTAGGAGGCTATTTTGGACCTTATCTAAAGTACTCTGGCTGGGATGCAATAGAGATACAAGGTAGACCACAATCAGAAGTATACATTTTCATCGATGGAGATAATAAAACAGTAACAATTGAAAGCGCAAAAGACCTTCCATCAGAAACCAACCTTATCGTAGATATTTTATCAAAGAAACATAGTCCTGAAAATCCATTATACATATCAGTAGTATCGACAGGTCCAGGTGCTGAACACACTTTAATGGGGTGTTTGAATGTTTCCTGGTATGACTTAAGAAGGAAGACACATAGATTCAAACAAGCAGGCAGAGGCGGAATAGGAACAGTTCTCCGAAACAAGAAAATCAAAGCCATAATTGTCAAATATTCAGAGAATATGACCTTGAAAAAAATCAATCCTGCTGATAGCAATCTAGTGAAACAAGTGAGTATTACATACAATAATGAATTGCGAAAACTTGATCCAAAACAAAATGAAATGTCTATTGTGGGAACAACACATTTAGTACCAATAATGAATAATTTTGATTTGTTACCAGTAAACAATTTCAGATTTGGCAATCATAAAAAAGCAGAAAAACTAGGCAGAGAAGTTTACAGAAATAAGTTTCATTCAGGGTATGCAGGCTGTTGGGTTGGTTGTGCCCTCTCATGTTCACACGTAGTTAAGAATTTTAAGCTTTCAACCGGTCCCGATAAAACCAAAAGAGTATTTGTAAATGGACCAGAGTATGAGACAATAGCTGGTGTTGGAAGCAATTGTGGAATTTTTGATGCTGAATATGTTATTGAAATGAATTACTATTGTGACATTTACGGATTAGACACGATAAGTGTAGGAACTTCAATAGCTTTTGCTATGGAATGCTATGAAATAGGAATAATCGACAAAGAAACTACAGGCGGATTAGATCTATGTTTCGGAAATAAAGAAGTTGCTTTAGAACTTATTCACCAGATGGCCCGAGGAAAGGGTTTTGGAACAATAATCGGAAAAGGCATAAGACAAATGAAAAAAATCTTTGAAAAACTTGGAGCAGATAAAGCTATTCTAAAAGATATAGGGATGGAGTCAAAGGGTTTAGAATTCTCAGAATATGTCACAAAAGAATCTTTGGCACAACAAGGAGGCTATGGATTAACATTAAAAGGTCCCCAACATGATGAAGCATGGCTGATCTTCCTTGATATGGTATATAATATAATACCTACCTTTGAACAAAAAGCCGAAAGCCTACACTGGTTTCCCATGTTTCGTACATGGTTCAGCCTCAATGGATTATGCAAATTGCCCTGGAACGACGTAATTCCAGAAGGTAACGAACAAAATATAGAACCTGCAAAAATAAGTTCCCATGTCGCTAAATATGCTAAACTCTTTTTTGCTGTAACTGGACAAAAAGTAACAGAACATGATATAATATTGATGAGCGAAAGAGTCTATAATTTTCAAAGAATTTTTAACATTAGAATGGGTTTTGGAACACGCAAACATGACATTGTACCTTATCGAGCTGTTGGTCCTGTTACCAAGGAAGAATATGAAAGTCGAAAAGAGCGATATGACACACAATTAAAAGAAAAACTTGGTATTAAT
>JAOZGY010000048.1 GCA_026015145.1 Candidatus Bathyarchaeota archaeon
AAGTAAAAATGAATATACATTATTAATAAGACCTCCGCCAACCCTCATAATATTCGAAATCCTAATACTATCAGGATCTTGAAGAATCAATCTTGAATCATTTTTACGCAAAGCTTCATAAAGATAAGCCTTTAGCTTTCTTGAATCCAATGCTCTGCTGTTTTTTATAGAAGCATTGTATCGAAGATTTCTAATAATTGGTTTCCAAAACAAGCACCAATTACCCCAAATAAATTACAATGAAATTACCCAACTTTTTGCAGTAAGTGCCATTTGTTTTTGAATTGTTACTCAAGATTCTACCCTAGGAGCAAGACATATCAGATTATGGTATATAAGAATAATGGGAAGCGAATTTGTTCAAAGCAAGCTCCAAAAAGTGCTTTTTAGATTTTTTTCTGACATTTTTTTAAGCTATTTTTTGGTCTACTGGTAAGTTTGTTAATTATTTATTTTGCAGATTTAAATATGTTAAAGAAGTTGCTTTTTAAAAAGGATCTTCTTTGGTTTTTATAGAGATTAGTATTGGATTCTCGATTTTAGTTATTGCTCTACTCCAGTTATTATTATATCGAAGTTAAAATCAGTAAGTGAGCCTGTATCTGAAGAAGTTATTAGTGTTAAAGATGCTGGTGTTACCTGGTCTGTATCCAAGATTGCACCCTCTTTATCCCATGTCAGATCCATATATGTGTTTGCAGATGTTGGAATCCAGTTTTCAGTGTTCATGTAAAGTGTAATTGGTTTATTGCTGCTGTTTTTGATATATATTGTTTGAGTTATTGATTCTCCTGGCGATACTGTTCCCCAGTTAATATTGGAACAAGTTTGGGTGCATTCGATGTTTGCATAAATCTCAACATTCAATGAGGTTATTGCTCCACCTGAACTTATTGATCGTGTAGATAACACTGATGCGGAGATTATTGTGCTAGAGGTCAGTATGGTTAGGAATAATCCTGTTGCTGCCAGAGCTATCAGTGTTTCTATCGACATTTTTTTGGGTGTCACTTTTAATCTCCGTATCCATTGACGTTTTGTGTAGGGAGTATTAAGTATTAATAAATCTTGTTGTCGGTGTGCACTACACAACTACAACCATTAAGAACGAAGAAATCAAGAGTTTTTTGCAAAAATTACCATAATATCAGATTAAAAAATTACTTATCTAGACAATTTCTGTTCAGAACTCTTACAAATAAATTCATAATATATTATGTTTAAAAAACCTTAATTGATTTGTTACTTATTTTACATACATAAATTACTATTGAAAAACCTGATCTACTTTTGTTGAATTTAATTCCCTGTTTTCTTTCGCTTAAATCTCAGTTTTGCTGTTAGGATTTTTTCTGTTGCAAATAATCTCGAAGCAATATACATTATAACTACAGTAAACGCAGCCACGTATATTATTCCTAAAATCACTGTTGTGTAGTCTCCTAGCACTACGACTTTGGATGCGATAACTGGATGACTATAGGGAATAGCGTATAGAATTGCTTTTAACGCTATTGGCAGTGTATTGAAATCTAGATAAATTAGTGCTAATGATGGAATAAAGATGATTGGATAAGTGTATCCGATGAGTGATTGTGCTCCTCTTACGTCTTCAGCAAACGCTGACATTATAACTGCTAAAGCTAAAGCTGAAAGTAATGTAATGAAAAGGGATATTCCAAGAAGAATGTAGCCAAATGGTGAGGGTACTAGACCTAAGCTTACTAGGTCTATTGAAGTTTGAGTTGGTATGCCGATTGTTACTGAGCTTAACATGAAATTGTAACCTATCAACACGGTTATAGCTGCGACTCCAGCGACTATGATGGTACTTGATAATTTTCCCATAAGTATTGCAAACCGGTCTACAGGCATTGTTAATAAGGTTTCAAGAGTTTTCTCTTCTTTTTCCATTGCTACACTTGTTGCTGCTATTTGCATGGAGTAGGTGAGCATTATCATTATTGTTATTGGTAGTGCAAGAGCTTGTGATATCATTAATCCTGAAAGGGTGGCTGGATCGATGCCTTCTTGAATTTCACCCTTAATTATTGTTGATTGAGTTGTAAACAAAACATTAGGTGCAATTATACGGTTAAAACTGTTAATTATTGATGTTATTGCAGAGGATCCGATATCTGAGAAAACTCCCCCTCCTGAAAAGACGCCATAGGAGTTAATCATGGCAAATACTTCAAAATTGCCGCTTGTGTGTTGACTCATATTATTAGAAAAACCTGATGGTATTTCAATGAATTGAGTGCTATTATTCTGGATAAGTAATCCTTGATCAATGATTTGTTGCGGAGTTAAATTGTTTTCAACTGTGATTTTTAATCCTATGTTATTGAGGTAGTCAATAAAGGTTTGACTCCAGTTTCCGCCATCATTATTTACTACTAAAAGAGTTGCTTGTTGAGCCTGCTCTTGAGCTGTTTCCACAGCATATCCTAGCACTAAGCCTAAAACTGGAAACATTAACAGCGGAAGAACTATCATTCCAATCAGTATTTTAGGATCTCGGATTAGTTCTTTGAGTTCTTTTACCAGAATTGCTCCAAATCCTCTAAGCATAACCTACCACCTTCGCAAAAACTTCTTCTAAATTTTCGCATTCGTATTTTGTCTTTAAACTTTGAGGAGATCCTTCAACCATAATTTTGCCTTTATTTAGGAGAGCAATTCGATTACAAAGATATTCTACTTCTAGCATGTTATGACTACTAAGTAATACTGTAACATTGTGGCTTTTTACGTAGTTCTTTATAATTTCTCTAACATAATATGCATGTAAAACATCAAGACCACTTGCCGGTTCATCTAGTATAGCGAGTTTTGGTTTTGTCATTAACGCTCTTGCAACAAGAAGGCGACGTTTCATTCCTTTGCTATATGTTTTTGCTCTGTCTTTTAGTCGTTCATTTAAACCACTTATTTTTGCTGCTTCATTTATGACTTGTTTGGTTTTCTCTGGGTTTTTAGTGTTAAATTTTGCCATAAATTCAAGGTATTCCCAGCCAGATAGATTCCGATATGCACCTGCTTCTTCTGGAAGATAAGTTATAACTTTGCGAACCTCCGCTGCTTTTTTCTCCACATTTTGACCAAAAACTTTTACAATCCCAGAAGTAGGCAAGAGCAATGTACTAATTATTCGAAGCATAGTGGTTTTTCCAGCCCCATTAGGTCCAATTAAACCGTAAATTTCACCGGATTTTATTTGAAAACTAAGTCCATCTAAAGCCCGTATAGATCCAAACTCTTTAACCACTAATTCTGCATTTACTGCCAAACTCAAATTAACTTCTCCAAAGGTTTTTTTATAAAGTAATTATTAAACATTGATCTCCTCCTCAATACTGCAGTAAAGTTCGCTATTCTTACTTTTACTGTACTCTCTTGCCTGTGTCCTGTAGTTGTTTCTAAAAACAGTTTAAAAGCAATATGTGACCTATTTCTTTCCCTCAAAATTTGGAGAGGTTATCCTTGTACAAAAATTCGATATTTGAAACTACTATCGTTTTTATGCTAAATGGTTTGGTGTGGAAGTAAACATGGGTAGAACAGTTGCGTCTTATCGGCTTGCTTTAGATGATGAAATCCGCAAATGGGATGGATTTTCAAAGGTTCTTCGTGTAGAAGACAAGAAAGCTTTTGAAGAATTAATGGATGCTTGTAGACTTTTTGCTTCAGCGGGAAGTAATTCTACTCACCCCATCCTCTTTGAGCCCATGGTTTTTTCTATTTTATTATTTCAACAAAGAAAACTGAAAAGTTTAGAGAAGGATTTAGATGCGATCAAGCATCAATCGCGTTAAATTTAATCGTGTAAAGGGCTGGTTTTTTGATGCATATCCTTCCAGCTTTGGCGAAATAACAGTTTGGATTATCCAAGAAAATGGGAAAAGAGTCAAGTTCATTGACAGGTTTCAACCTAAAATATATGTCTCAGGAAAACAAGTCGAACTGGAAACGTTAATCACACGCTTTTTCTCTAGCAGAATAATTTCTTCTTGGAACTTTGTTTACAAGTATGTTCATTCTACTGACGCTAAGAAGTCTGTTGTTCTTGAAATTGTTCTTAAAGATTGTAGAAAAATACCTTTGTTTACTCGTAGTATCCTCAAAAAAGGCGGCTATCTTCGCTATGAAGTTCACAACTGCGATTTGTATGGTGATAGAGCTTACATATTTAGTAACAATTTATTTCCTCTTGCTCAAGTGGAAATCGAGATCCAAGAAACAACTCTAAAATACTCTATCTTGGACTCTGTGAAAAGAGTTTGTTATGATCTTCCAGATTTAAGAACTACAAAACTTTCTGTAGATATCGCAAAGAAAGGTAAAATAGCTAATTTTGAGGACTCAATAGAAACCATTTGTTTGATTCAAGCTGACAAGCAAGTGCGTATAACATCTGGAAGTGACAAAGAAAAACTACTACGTCTTGTTAGGGTCGTAAAAGAATTTGATCCCGACTTCATTTTGACTCATGGAGGCGACTCCTACCTTTTTTCTTATCTTATTCACAAGGCAACAATTAACAAAGTATTAGACCAATTCAATCTTAACAGGGATTTTACATCTTCTATTGGAAAATTAGGGCGAGGCCGATCTTTTTTTTCTTATGGCCGAACATTTTACAAAGCTCCAACAATGCGCCTTTACGGAAGAATTCACATCGACATAAACAACACTTTTGTTCTTAAAGCAGCTGATTTTGATGGTTTATTTGAGATTGCTAGACTTTGTCGAGTTCCATTGCATACCGCATCGCGTTCGTCAATAGGTTCTAGTATGTCCTCACTTCAACTTTATCAGGCAATAAATGATGATATTTTGATTCCGCGAAACAAGAGTATTCCTGAAGCCTTCAAATCTGCATATGATCTTTTTATTGGAGATCGAGGAGGCTTTGTTTATGAGCCAAAAGTAGGGATTCATGATGGAGTTGGTGAGATTGATTTTTCTTCCATGTATCCTGTGTTAATGGTTAAGAATAATATTTCTGCAGAAACGGTTTTGTGTAAATGCTGTTTAAATTCAAAGCTGCAAATTCCTGACCTGAACTTTCATGTTTGTGAAAAACGAATTGGAATTGTTCCCAAAGCCTTGGATCTTGTCGTGTCCAAACGATTGTGCTATAAAAAATTAAAAAATAGTGCTAAAAATTTTTTTCTAAAACAAACCTATGATAACCGCCAAGCTGCTCTTAAATGGATTCTTGTAACCTGTTTTGGCTATTTAGGTTATAGAAACGCAAAGTTTGGTACTGTTGATGGTCATATGGCTGTTTGTGCGTATGGTCGAGAAGCTTTACTTACAGCGTCTCGACAGGCAGAAAATAGGGGGTTTGAGGTTATTCACGGTATTGTGGATTCGTTATGGTTAAAAAAAGAAAAGGCTACCGCTTGTGACTACCATGAATTAGTCAAAGAAACCGGTAAAAAAATTGGCGTTCCTTTAACTCTTAAGGGACTCTACAAATGGATTGTTTTTTTACCCTCTACTATTCATCCATCTGTTGGGGTCTTGACCAGGTATTACGGCGTAATGCAAAATGGAAAAGTAAAGATCAGAGGTCTGGAAGTTAGATGCAGTGATACTTCACGTTTTGTTTACAATGCCCAAATGGACATGATCAATGCTTTGGCATCTGCTAATGATGCAAAACAGTTTATGGAAAGCATTCCTAAAGTTTGGAGAATTGTAAAAACTTATCGGCAACAACTGCTAAACGGTGACGTTCCAATTAGTGATTTGATTGTCACTAAGCATCTATCAAAAAATCCGAATGAATATGTGCAAAAAGTTAGTCAGGTAATTGCTGCTGAACAATTATGTGAGGCAGGAGCGGAAGTTCATGCTGGCAAAAACGTTAGTTTTCTTTTTACAAACTCAAAGAATAAGCGGTATAAGCGTCGGGTTAAAGCAGAACAACTTATTGATAGTAGTGTTCGTGTAGACTTGAAACAGTATTTGCTTTTGTTGTATTCTTCTGCTGCCAGTCTATTAAGTTTTGCAGGCTACACTCCTAGTTTAGTTTATGATGCTGTGCGTGGATACCATAATTCAGTTTTGTAAAAATCTAATTTTATTAGGTTCTAAATTCGTGATTGAACTGCTTTAATTAAAGCTGATTTTTTGGTTAACTGCTTTTGTTGAATTGGACTGTAAAACCTGTTTTGTTTTCGTTTATTGAAGAAACAGAAGCTAGTTGAAGACTAAGGTCGTTTGTCATTATAACCTGAGAGTGAGGGTAGTTTCCCATTGCTGCTGTTTTTTCGTTTATTGTTGTATAACAGTCTGTGAAGGTTACTGTTCCAAAATTTGCTAGAGAGCTTATTTGATTGTTTACTGTTGGTCTTTCAACTATCCATTCTGCTGTTATCTTTGAAGAGTTATAGTTAAGGTTAATGGAGAATTCTTGGTTTTTTGTAATATCTTTGATTTCTACTCTCCATTCGTTGGTTTGTTGATTAACTAGTTTTATTAATGCGGTAATTACATCTCCTGGAGATATGTTCATTTCTTCGATTCTTATTGCTTGGTCAGGTAGTATCTCATACCATGCAGAATAAAAATCTCTACCATTTACGTAGTCGTGTTCTGTTCCTGTTTGAATTAGTGTTTTGTCAGGTTGGAACCCACCTATTCCTATCCAAGCTGAAGAATAAGTGTCTGTTGATGTGGCAAACGCGTTTGGTACAATCCATGAGGCTCTAGCTTCGGTTACTTTTGGCTGTGGACTACCTAGATCCGAGCTGACAACATATCCTGACCAGATAGAACTTGTAATGTTTTGACTCTGTTTACTTTCCAAATATGCTGCAAGGGTTTCTAGTAAAATCATTGAAAAAGCAAATAGTATTATCCAGACAACAATTAAGATAAGAGTTTTGTTATTGATTTTTCTGTTTTTTAGCTGCAATATAATCACAAAGTTAATGGACTCATGTTTTTTGAAGTGTAACAGATAATGGATTGTAGATTGATAAATTCAGTGCGAACTAAATAAACAGTTCTTTTATAAGGAGTTTCCAATGTTTAGAGTAGTTAGTTGATCTATGATTTCAATGAACAATTTTATTCAATATCAGGTGTCGGTGTTTGTATGCTTCATATAGAGCAGATGATAACTGAAGACTTTTCATTTGCAGTTCAATTGGCTAATACCATGGATTGGAAAATGACTGTCAAAGATTTCGAGTTTATGCTTACTGTTGAGCCTTTTGGTTGTTTTGTTTTATATGATGATTTGGAAAAGATAGGTTTAGCTACATGTGTAGGTTATGGTAGAATAGGTTGGTTTGGAAATCTTGTTGTAAAAAAAGAATTTCGAGATCAGGGTGCTGGTGGCTTTCTTCTTAAAAAAGCTTTAACTTACTTGAGAAATAAAGGTGTTCAGACAATTGGACTTTACTCTTATCCTAAATTGACAGATTTTTACAAAAAATTTGAATTTAAGATTAATGATGAGTTTATTATTTTTCAGGGAAAGCCCTCTTTCTGTGAAGAATTTCAGGAAGTGAGCAAAGCAGAAAAAAAGGACTTTTCTAAATTGTTGGAATTTGATTTTGATTGTTTAGGTTTTGATCGAAATAAAACTTTGGATTTGATTTTTTCTGACAAAAGCAATATAGTATACTATTCTGCTCAAAATAATTTATTGAATGGATATATTATCGCTAAGATCTGCAATCAACAAGCTGAAATTGGTCCTTTAGTTGTGAAATCAAATTCTGAATCTGTTGCTGTTGATCTTCTAAGCAAAACTTTGATTAGCCTTTCTGGTTTTGATGTCTTTATTTCTGTTCCAAAAAGAAACGAAGATTTTATTGATTTGTTGGTAACTGCTGGACTACGAAAAGATACTAATATAGTGAGAATGTTTTTAGGTCCCTCTATCAATAATGATTGTTCATATCTTCCGGAGTCTTTGGAAAGAGGCTGAATTATTTGTCAAGTGATCTTTGTGGATTACTCGCAGAAGCTTTTCTAAAAAACTCGTGGGAAAGTATAGAGGTTTTAGTGAATCGTATAAAAAATCTTCCTGAAAAGTCTTCGCGAAGTCCTATTTCTTTGTTTTGTTTTAAAGATGGCCAAAAGGTTTTAACAAAATTCGGAGGAAATCACTTCTTTTTGCGTGGATCAGTTGAGTATGCTAATCCCCAGTTGACAATTGAGGAAGTTCAAGGAATAATAGGTTTGCGTTTATTGGAAGCTTTTGGTAATTATTTTGTGGATTATGGTTTACACGATCCAGATAACAAAGATTTTTGCGAAATATGTGAGACTTTAAAAAAACCTCCTAAAGGAAAAATTGTTCCTTTTTTATTGAATACCGATGAAATAGAAGCAGATCGTTATTCCATGAATCCTCTACGCGCTTCCATTGTTGAAAGTGGTCAAAGTGCTTTTCCAGCTGCATATGTTAAAACAAATAATCTTTGTATTGATCCTAAATTTCTCGAAAAGTATGAGAATTCTTTGATCTCAAGAAAGGAAATAGATTTTATTAGGAACAATCTTGAAGCTAATCCTGATTCTTATTTGGATTTTGTTGATAGAGTAAAATATGTGCAGTTAGATGAGCTTTTTAAGATCTTTGGTATAGATTTATCGATTTCTGCTTTGCGTATGCCTTTATCTACATTTGAAGATGAAGATAAAAATGGTTTATTACATGATATTATTAGAGAATCTCATAAAAATTATGAGTCGATTAGTCAAGCGTATGCTTGCATGAATAGAAGTATGGCTAAACGTAAAACTTTACTTACTGTTCCTCATTCTGTGAAGGGTTATGGTTCTAAACGTGCAGCAAGAGGAAAAATTCGCTTCGAGGATAAAAAATTAAAAAATATTAGAGTAAAATATCAAACCACGTTACTTTATCCTAATGAGATCAACCGAGAAGATGTTAGTATTGCAAAAGCCAATGATGATTTTACCTTAGAAGGTGAAAAATTTACTAACTATTGTTTTTCGGATACGCCTTCATCACCCCAGTTTTTTCTTTATTCTTTGGGATCTCCTGAGGATGCTGCTGTTTGGCATGGTGTTGGTGCTTTTGGGGCTTCCAAGCTTTTAAGGAGTTATGTTTCACTTCGTCACACTTGCGCTCAAGGTGTTTTAATAAAAAATCTTAACAATTATAATATAACAACCAAAGTTCCTCTTCAGTTTAATCTTGACCCAAAACGAATGTGGACTCATCCCGTGTTTAAGAATATTGATTCAAGTATTGGTTGTGTAAAGGATCTTTCTAAGCTTACTAGAAAAGGTATGAAACTTGATTATCTTTCAGCTTTTAAATGAAATAAATGTCGGTATTTATGATTAGGTTAGAAAATCTCTTATTTAGATTATTAAGGGTCTTTCGGAGAAGTTTTTTAGTCAAAGTACTCAATTTGGGAGTTTCAACCTTTATTTTTTTAGATTATTTCAAGGATTTTGAAAAATTGGATGTTGTTCAAGGAATATTCGGAAAAAACACAAATGAAGTTTTAAGCACTTTAAGAGTTGATTTAACATGGTTTGGAAGTTATATGTATGTTGATGAAACTAGTGGTCATTTGGTGGTGAGTTCTCGTTATTTGAATAGAGGAAATAAAATTGATATTTATTTAGATTTAATTCATGAACTCTTTCACGTTAGACAATTTTTGGAAGGTAAAGACTTGTTTGATAATAAATACAATTACGTGGATAGGCCTACGGAGATTGAAGCGTATACTTATACAATTAAAGAAGCGAGAAGGTTGGGTCTTAATGATAAACGGATTCTTAGATATTTAGAAGCTGAATGGATGACTCAAACTGATTTAAGACGTTTAGCTAATACCCTTAATGTGAAATGCTAATTTTTTGGATTACTTACTCTTTGAAATTACTTCTTTATAGATTTCTAATAGTGCTTTTGAACATTTATCCCATGTAAAATTTTCAGAAACAAATTCTCTTCCTTTTTTTCCCATTTTTTCGCGAAGTTCTTTATTTTTTAAAAGTTTTAGAATTGTAATAGCTAATTTGTTGCTATCTGGATCGATAAGTATTCCTGTTTCTTGATCTAATACTGTCTCGCTAATTCCACCAGTGTTAAATGAAACAACAGGCTTTGAAGTTGCTTGTGCTTCTAACAAGGCTATTCCTTGAGCCTCTTGAATTGAAGGAAAAACGAAGATATCTGCGCAATTATATATTAACGGAAGGTCTTTTTCTTTTACGTCTCCAAGGAAAATAAAATTTTTAAGTAATCTGTTTCTTTTGAGATCGGAGATAAGTTGATTTTTTTGTGGTCCTTCTCCAACAATTAGAAATATTGTTTGATTTTCTTCTTTAATTATTTGTTTTGCTGCTTGAACTAGAAATGATAATCCTTTTCGAGGAATTAATCGGCCAACAAAAAGCAAACATGGTCTATTTTTTACTCTAAATTGATTTTTAATTTTTATTTGTTTATCTAATGGTTTAAATTTTTGAAGGTCTACTCCGTTGGGTACAATTCTTATTTTCTCTTTTTTAATACTGTAAAGCTCAATGATTTTGTTTTTAGTGTAATTGCTTATTGTTATTATCAAATTTGCTTTTTTTGCAGCTTGTTTTTCAAGTTTTGAAAGCCGCCACATGACTAAATTTGCAATTTTTGCTTGAAGTGACGGATATCTTGTTTTGGCTGCCTGTAGGTATTCATCTGCAAGAACTCCATGAATAGTTTGAATAAATGGTTCTTTTCTTTTTTGTTTTCTTAGAATTTTTATAAATTGGTATCCACTAACTGTGTGTGACTCATAAACATCTGCGATAATGTTTTTTGCATATCTTGCTATTGTCTTATTAAAAAACCAGTTATCAATGGGGTAGAGTCTATTTGTTGAAAATGCTGGGATAATATTTATTCGATTAATCGAGGTAGGTGTTTTAAATCCTGCTTTTGTTCCGCTATAGACAGTGGTATTAATCTGTTTGGTTAATCTCTTAGCCGTTTCAATAATTCTTCTTTCTACACCTCCATAGTAAAGATGAGGTGGCTGAGTGTTAAAGACGGCTAAGTTTATTTTATTCATTATTTTTCACAGAACTTTTGTCATTGTAGTTTTCTTGTCACGTTTTTTGTGCTTTTTAATTAATGTTAGACTCTTATTTTAGATATAAAAAGTAGTTAGTAATTCAAATTTGACTCAAAAGCCTTAATACTTTTATTCGTTATTTCCATGTAATCAGCGCTTATGTTTGGGATGAAAAGTGACAACCAAATCCAAAGATGACCTTAGTGCAAATTTGGCTGCAAATTATAATCCTCTCAATTTAGAGAAAGAGATTCAAGAGTTTTGGGATAATAACCAGATACGCGATAAACTTGAACTCCTAGAGGATGATAACAAAGGAGTGCTTGGGTATGTTGAAGGTCCGCCTACTCTAAATGGAATTCCACATATTGGTCATGCTAGAGGAAGAGTGATGAAAGATATTCGTTATAGATGGAAAACCATGGAAGGTTATTATATACCCTTTTGGGCTGGTTGGGATTGTCAAGGATTACCTGTCGAACTTGAAGTAGAGAAGATATTGGGTGTCAAAAATAAACTTGAACTTATAACTCGAGTTGGTGAAGAACGTTTTATTGAAGAATGCAAGAAAGTTATAATGAAATATCATAAAATGTGGTTAGAAGCTGATAAGCGTTTAGGGATTTTTATCAATCAAAAGAAAGCATATTGGACATATCTTGATAAATATATTGAACGTGAATGGCGGATTTTAGAACGTGCTTGGGATCAGGGGCTTCTTGAAGAGGGTTATTACGTTGTCGCTTATTGTCCAGGGTGTCAGACATCCCTTAGTAGCGCAGAGGTGGGTTATGAAGGATCCTACAAGGAAGTTGAAGATCCATCATTATATTTTAAGTTTAAAGTTACTAGGAGCGATAATGAATATTTTCTTATTTGGACAACTATGCCATTTACAATTATAACTGATACTATGTTGGCTGTTCAACCAGATGCTGAATATGTTAAGGTGAAAGTGGGCAAAGAATTGTGGATAATGGTTAAACAACGCGTTGAAGCTGTAATGACCGATCTTGATATAGAAAAGTATAAGGTAGTTGCTTCAGTAACTGGCAAAAGTCTTATTGGAAAAAAATATGATTACCCACTAAAAGATATAATTCCAGAACAAGAAAAACTTGAATCAAAACATCATCTTGTACATACGGTTATAGGTGAATCTTTTGTTGATGTAGATACTGCTACAGGTGTAGTTCATCTTTCTCCTGGGAATGGTGAGGATGATTTTTGGGCTGCCCGGAGAAAAAGAGTACCCATATTTGTTCCCTTTGATGATCAAGTAAGATTCACAAAAGAAGCGGGCCTTTTTAATGGAGTTTTTGCACGTGACGCTGATTCTTTGGTTATTGAGGAACTTATAAAGAAAAATGCTATAGTTAATGTTTCAAAAACCACGCATGAATATCCTACTTGTTGGCGTTCACATCATAAACTTGTATGGCTAGCAAGAAAGGAATATTTCTTAAGAACTGACAAGATTAACAACAAAGTTTTAGAGGCTGCGGAAAAAATTGAATATTATTTTTCTGAACCAAAAAATCGGTTTATAGCCTTTCTAAAGGAGGGTAAACCTTGGTGTATTTCAAGAGAACGCATATGGGGTACACCGTTACCAATATGGAGTTGCCTTAGCTGTGGCAAAAAAACGATTATAGGTAGCAAAAAAGAATTAATTGAAAAATCTGTCGAGAAAATACCAAAAAATTTTGAGCTTCATAAACCTTGGGTAGATCGCCTTACTCTGAAATGTGAAACTTGTGAAGGAAAAATGCAAAGAGAAGACTTTGTTTTGGATACTTGGCATAATAGTGGAGCTTCTCCATTTGCCCGATTTACTAATTCACAATTTGAAACTTATATTCCGGCAGATTTTCTAACTGAAGGTATTGATCAGACTAGGGGTTGGGCTAATTCTCTCCTTTTAGAAAATATTATATTAACTGGTAAGAGTGAGGCTCCTTATCGTGCATTTTTGTTTCAAGGATTAACCCAAGATTCAAGAGGAAGGAAAATGAGCAAGAGTCTAGGAAATGTTATTGAAACAAATAAACTTCTTGAAAAATATTCAGCTGACCTTAGCAGATTTTACATGATGAGAAAGTGTCCATCTACCGATTTTATGAATTTTGATCTTCAAGAATTAAAACGCAGACCCTACCAGGTTTTATCCACATTGTACCATTTATGTAGATTTTTCCTACAAAACGCCAAATTTGATAATTTCAATCCAAAGAATTTCACTTTAGATTGGGCTGAAAAAAATAATTTATTTAAGGATGCTGATAGATGGCTGCTTTCCAAGCTTCAGGATAAAATAGAAACTTATAATCATAATTTAGAAAGATGTGAATTCAACTCTGCGGTTGCGATTCTTGAGGTTTTTGTGATAGAGACTTTGAGCAGGTTGTATGTTCCTATGATTCGAAAGGAATTATGGACCGATGACCCTGAAACCTCTGACAGACGTCAAACAATATATGCAATTTTATATCACGTACTTAAAACATTAACATTGCTTTTTAATCCAGTGACACCATTTCTTAGCGAAGCTCTTTATCAAAAAGTTTTTCGTCCTCTTGATATTGAACTTGAGGAATCGGTAAACTTTGAAAGTTGGCCCAAACCTAATCAAGAAATAAAAAATAAAAATTTGGAAGAAGAATTTGATATTCTATTTATGGCTGTTTCATTAACCTACGCAGCTAGACAAAAAACTAAACTTAAAAGAAGATGGCCTCTTGCGAAAGTTGTTATGGTGGCAGATAAAAAAATTGTGAAAGGTCTAAGTAATCATGAATTGCTTTTCTTGGAGTTGATAAATATAAAGTCAGTTGAATATTCACAAAAAATTGCTGATTATCTTAAGACGGAGGATTGGGTTTCTGCATCGGAGGATAATGTATTTGCTTTTATTAATAGTAATAGAGATGCCGCTCTTTTAGGTGAAGGTTTGATGAGGGATTTAGCTCGTCGTGTTCAATCTTTGCGCAAAGATATGGGCTATGTTCCAACTGAATTTCTAGACGCCGTTCATATTGCTGAACTCAATAGCGACAACACACAGCTATTATTGCCTTATTTGGATGAGATGACCGATCTTGTGCGAGTAAGAAAGATTCATTTGCATAAAAATCGATATGAACTTGATGTTGATTGGAAAG
>JAOZGY010000005.1 GCA_026015145.1 Candidatus Bathyarchaeota archaeon
CCAACCCCTATTGCGTGAAGTGTTGATGCAAGCATAAGAACCATTGTAACGTCCTTTAATTGTTCTTTATACTTTTGTTGGGCAACCACTGTGTCTGTAATTACATCAGGCAATGGACCATCATCTCTGATTGATCCTGCTAACACAAAAGGTACTCCATTTTTTACACATTCGTAGATTATTCCGCTCTTTAATACACCTTTTTTTACCTCTTTTATGGGTTTACACCTAGCTCTTTTATTCTTAGGATCCACAACGATGACCTTATCCATCATTGTGCCGTCCACTGAGATCCATTGGTTATTGTAGTAGATTTGGGTGGGATTGTTTGTTGTTGAGTAAAAGTTATCTGGAAAAACAAAGTTTGATGGAACCGGTGCAACAACTACTTCAGTAACTTCAAAGGGAACTGCTCCAAGAGGTATAATCTCATCCAAAATATCCTCTAGGTGTTTTTTGTTTTTACCCTTTACAAGAATTATTACATAACTATGGCTGGTTTTATGTTTACCTACTTTGAACTCTAATGTATCAAAGTCTCCCCCCAACTCCATTATTCTATTCCAAATTTTTATGAGAATCATGGAATCAATAAGGTGTCCTTCAACTGTGATTTCTCTCTGGCTTAAATTGGAGCTTTCTTCTTGGTCTATTATTCATAATCCTTCTGCGAGTTTGGTTTTTTGATCTTAATTGAATTAATTAGCAGAAAAGTCTTACTATTTTTCGTGATATCAATATGGTCGTTTTAATATGGATTTTGTTAAGTTGGGATTTGGTGAGAATAATTTTTAATTCACGAATTTGAGGTGAATGTTCTATTTGCTTTTTATTCTTAAATTAATGATGTCGTGATATATCGTAACCAAAAATAACCTGAATAATGTATTGTATATCCGGAATAATGTGTCATAAATCGTAATATAGGTTAAATCTTTTAAGGTAAATGTGGTATAAAGATAGTAAATAATGAGATGTGAGTTGGTGAAGTTTGAGTAAAAATGGGGATGAGGGGAAGGTAAAGTATATTTTGACTGATCCAAAACTTTCTGCTATTAAAACTATGCTTGAAAAGGATCATGCTATTGATTGTATGTTTTTACTACATGTTAATCGTGGAAAATGGAAAGAGGCAAAAGATTTCATGCGAAGTAACGAGTTAACCCTTAGTGACGGTACTTTTAGGGCACGGATGATTGAGATCGAACAATTAGGTTTGGCTGAAAGTAGAAGAATTGATCCTCTAAAGAAGTACTATGTCATAACGGAGTTTGGTGAAAAAGTAGCAAACCTTCTTCTTGGACTTTTTGATGAAATTGATGTTTAATTCTTAGACAACTTTTTTCGTCTAATTGTTGTACACTTTCTTTTTTCAACGGTTATCTAAACTTAACTAAGATTATCCTTGATGTTTTTGTGTGGTTGTGTTTTACAAATAATAAATATGGTGTATTAAGTCATAAGACTTAAATTACTTGCTTATTCTAACATAATCATCAATCCCAAAAGGAGGGATAAAAGAGAAAAATGAAAACATTAAGAAAAATAAGGAAAAACTCTAAAGCACTAAGCCCCGTAGTTGCATCAATCATACTCATAGCAGTTACAGTCGCAGTCAGCATCGCCGTTGCCGCATGGATGGGAGCCCTTACCGTTGGATTCATGGAAACTAAAACCGTCACAATAACAGCTGTTTCATTTGATGAAACTGCCTTAGACGCACAGGATCTAATGACTTTATCTGTTAAGAATACTGGAACTTCTGCATCTACAGTTGCATCTGCAAAGGTTAATAGCATATCTGCTCTAATAACTGATGCTCCAGTTACAATTGATGCTGGTCAAACAGGAAGTCTTGAATTAACAGCCGATTGGGTAGCTGGAAATAACTACAAGATAGACCTTTACGATGGAAATGGACAACTAATAGGTTCATATCAGACAGCTGCAGCATAATTTTCCCTTTGTTTAATAAAAATTTAGGGGTAGGGTGAAATAAGCCACTCCTATCTCCCCCTCTCTTTAGTTTCCTCTCTGGAGGTGTAAAAAGAAAAATGGTAGTTGAAATAAAAGAATATGGATCAGCAGAAGAAATAGAAGAAACTCTGGATAGAGATATATCAAATACAAAAAGTACGCTAGGTGAATACTTGCGAAGATTAGATGAGATTCGCTCGTTAGCTGAGAAATCAAAGAAAATACGCGAAGTGGTCATGAAACTAGCTGGTAAAAAATCTTCAGGTGAAAGCTTAGGTGAAATCTCTATGGGAAACCTAAACATTGTTTTAGACGCTAACCCATTTGATGAACTAACAGCAATTGAATCTGTTGTGCGCAGCCACCAAGAAAGACTATTAGTTCTTCAAAAAGCTCGCGAATCACTAAAATGGCTAGATCAACTCGGTGATACTGAAGGCTTAAAATATCTAGTTGTCGAATCAAATGGAGTTCCGGAGCGTATCCTGTTCAAAATATCCTAATCTCAACAAGTTAGAAAATTTCGTTTAGGAGCCAGAAAATATGAACAGCACAGTGTATACCTCTGCTCTACAAAATACACTAAGTGAGATCAAAAACATTTGTCCAGAGGTATCAAATTCCTTTGTCTTCAATGACTCAGATCTTATAGCAAAGGATGACTCTACATCTAAGAAGAATATCGACCAAGCCATTGTTGCTTTCAACTTAGTAGAAAAGGAAGCAAAAACAATTGGTGGCTTAAAATCGATAAGAGTAGAAGGCACCAAAGGCAAACTAAACCTAGCCTATATGGACAAATTCAATTTGGCGACTGTTATATCAAATAAAGCAGACGAAAATTATGTTAACACTATAACTAAAGTACTGGTTCCTACTGTCATCAAACTTGTGGATGAAATAAAAGTTATCTCCCCTGAAATTGAAGCTGAAATAAATGAAAATCCTAAACCCATAGCAGAACCTCCTGAGAAAGACCTAGAAATCAAACAAGAAACTTCTCAAGAATTATCAGAAATAAAAAATCCTCCCGTTACATTAATTGAGCCTCCTGCAAACGAAAAAGTTGAAGTCGTTGGGGGTCTGAATTATAACCCTAACACAGAAGATAATTCAGAAAATCAATCAATTGAAGAAAAATCTCCAATCGAATTTGAAGATAATAATTTTCTTGCTGAACCCCCTGTTACCCAGTTAATTGTTGAGAAACTAGGTGGCATATTGGTTCCCTCTGATACAGTGCGAATCGATAAAGAAATAATCGAAAAATGGACCGAGCTCTTCGATGGCAAGAAAATCAAGATGGTTCATATCGAAAATGTTAATGGGAAAAGCACACAAAGCAAATTTAGAAACATAAAAAGTTCCAAACATGCTGGAAAAGGTGTAATTCGGATACCGGATAAAATACAATTAGAATTGGAAACCTCAAAAGGTGAATTAGTCACAATCAAACCGGTAATAGATTAGGAGAAAAAATTATGGCAAATAAAAAACAAATTGCTCAAAAAACTGAATCGCTAGTAGTAGTTGAAAACCAACCTGCTGTCCCAATTGAAGTCTCCCTCTTTAAAAACCTAAGTGAAAACCTCAAGAAAATTCGAAGTCTAGAAGGAATATTAGGTTACATTATTCGAAATGGTATTTCAGCTGAAATCGATCTCCAAGAACCAGAAAAACTAGTAGAATACGCCATCTTCACATCTCAAATAGTAGATTCAAGCCAAGAACTTGCCGAATTATTTACTTTAGGCGGTCTAAAAACTATGCTAGTTGAAGGTGCTGAATTCAAAGTTCTTATCTTGATCATTAATGAAAATAAAATTAATATATTCATGAAGAACAACATTGATCACATAAAGATTGCAGAAAAAATTTCACCCTAGCCCCACTACGTTTTTTGGGGTTTTATTAAGGAACTATTTTTTTAACTGTTTGTTCTCTAACCAATTAATCTTTTGAAATTCTTTTTTGTTTTTACTTTTTCCTTATCAATTACTTCCACAAAATCGAATT
>JAOZGY010000096.1 GCA_026015145.1 Candidatus Bathyarchaeota archaeon
CCTTAAGTAAATCCGCAAAAAAATCAAGCTTAAATATTTGCATAATGATGTTTAATTTGGATTTTAACAGGAGACCATTGTGAATGCCTGCAATTGAAGTTGGGAGAATATGTCTAAAACTAGTTGGACGTGAATCTGGAAAAAAATGTGTAATAGTTGAAGTAATTGACAAAGGATTTGTATTGATAACTGGACCAAAAAAAGTAACTGGAGTAAAAAGAAGACGTGCTAATATAAACCATGTTGCACCACTAAAAGACAAGATTGGTATAAAAAGAGGCTCTTCAGATGATGAAGTAACTCAAGTATTAGAAACTGCTGGCAAATTAGAAGAAATGAATCAACCTGAAGTTTGTCAACACTAACTTAATCTAAACTCTTAATACCTAAATCTCTTTTTCTATACTTCAAGGAGAGTACGTATCCATAGGTAGAACTAATCCACCCTGGGCTGTCAACCGAGAGCACTTAGTAAAGGCTGAAGACATAACTGATCCAAAATTTGGTCACATCCCCTCTGAACGACCAGCAGATCAATACATCCATTGCGGAACAATAAATCTTGACAAAACTGCAGGTCCGACTAGCCACGAAGTTGCAGCTTGGGTAAAGAAAATAATGCATTTAAGACGTATTGGTCATGGTGGGACTCTAGAGGCTAATTAAAAAAGCCAGAGAAATCCCAAAGTGACCGGTGTATTACCTATCACTCTAGGTAACTCTACGAAAATCGTTCAGGCTCTTCTACATAGTGGCAAAGAATACATTTGTATTATGAAACTTCATGGTGAAGCCAAAAAAGAAAGTATCATAGAACTCATGATGGAATTTGAGGATCAGATTTATCAAAAACCACCTTTGAGATCTTCAGTTAAAAGACAATTGAGAACTCGTCGCGTTTACTTTATTGATTTCATTGAGAAAGAAAGGAGAAATGTTCTTTTCAGAGTTGGATGTGAAGCTGGTACCTATATCCGAAAACTCTGTTTTGATATTGGAGAAATTCTAGGATGTGGCGCCCATATGCAAGAATTGCGAAGAACCCGTGCTGGTCCTTTTAGTGAAAATCAAGATAGTTTTGTTACTTTGCATGAAGTTGCTTACTGGTTTGCCGAATGGAAGGAAAAAAAAGATCCAGATAATTTAAGACGTTTTATTCAACCGATGGAAACTGCTTTGGAACTAACTCCAAAAATAGTAGTTAGAGATTCAACAGTTGATGCTATATGTCATGGTGCTACTTTGACTGCGCCAGGGGTTTTGTCAATTGATTCAGGTATTAAAAAAGATACTTTCTTAGCAATTTTTTCACTGAAAGGAGAAGCAATAGCTCTAGCAAAATCTCTTCATTCTACAGAAAGTATCTTAGATATGGATCATGGTTCAGTAGCTACTCTTCAAAGAGTTTTGATGCCGCGAGGTAGCTACCCAAGAGTTTGGAGAAGCGGTAAATCGGAATGAATAAAGAAAATCAAAATAGTGAACACTATTTTTCATCAAATCCAAAATCTAGATATATTATTTCTTTAATCTCGGTTGTTTTAAAGGATCGTGAATTTGAATTTCTGACTAGTTCCAGTGTTTTTTCTAAAAAGCGAATTGACACAGGAACACGACTCCTTATCGAAAGCATGGTTTTACCTGAAAAAGGTGTTGTTTTAGATTTGGGTTGTGGATATGGAGCTATCGGAATAGTAGCTGCTTCAACTAATCCAAAATTAAAAGTAATTCTGACAGATGTTAACTCGCGTGCTGTCGATTTAGCAAAATTGAACCTCAAGAAAAACAGAATAAAAAATGCCCAGGTTCGTGAGGGTTATCTGTATGAACCTGTTAGAGATAAAATTTTTAATTGTATTCTGCTTAATCCTCCGGTCAGTGCAGGTATGAGTATTGTGAAAACCATGATCTTAGAGGCACCTAAGATAATGGCTAATAAATGTTCATTTCAGATGGTAATTAGATCCAAAATAGGTGGAAAAATTTTACCCCAGACTTTTGTTGAAGCTTTTGGGAACTGCACGATCATATCAAGATCATCTGGATATCGAGTATTGAAAGGAGAAAAACGTTAGTCGAATTACAAATTATTGGTTTTTTTATAAATCATCATCCGGAAGAAACTCGCAAATAATCTCTCTTTCAGTTTTTTTATTGAGCATTGAGAATGGTGACAAAATCGTATTGAAATGAAAAAACTATAATAAAAACCCTAATCATGATTTAATCCTCTACGCCGGGGTCTCCTAGCCAGGTAGGGAGCAAGCCTGGAGATGCATGTAGTGCACCAATTAGTTTGTGGCCTCTTGAGGCCGCGTGGGTTCGAATCCCACTCCCGGCGCCAGTAACTTTTCCATCAATATAAACTTCCGTGCCACTTCTTAATACTATTAATATCCAAGATAATTACGGAATATTTGAGATAGTTGCAATCTTTCAATAATAACATTTCAATAGCTCAAATATTTTGATTTAGGAACCGAGAATTAGTTGAATATCAGTCATGAAAGCATCAGAAGGAATTGCAAACCCAATTCCTTGTGACTCTTCTACAATCGCTGTGACTATTCCAACCACTTCTCCATCAAGGTTCATTAATGGTCCCCCAGAATTACCTGGATTTAACGGTGTAGTTGTTTGAATTATATTAGTCAGAATTATTTCATCAACACTTATAGTTCTGCTTAAAGAACTTACAATGCCATTACTCAGAGAGCCTTCTAATCCAAAAGGAGTTCCAACAACAATAACTGAGTGACCCACTTTTAATATTGAAGAGCTGATTATCTCCAAGGGATTATAGATTTCTTGAGGAGCATCTGTTGATAGAATTGCAAACTCATTGTTTGGATTTGAACCGCTAATTTCTGCATCATACGTATCTCCATTTGGGAATGTGACAGCAATACTTACAGCGTTTTCTACAACATGATTATTTGTCAAAATAACCATATTCCCGTCAAAGTTATATACAAATCCAGATCCTTGGATTACAGTAAAACCTATTGTCTGGGGTATTAATCCCTGAATAACAACAACTGACTCTCTTACTTGTTCAAACAACAAACTAAGCGAGACACCCGCACCTGGAATCGAGCTAAAATCTTGAATTGCAATCTCTAAGACATCTTCCAATTCGCTAATTTGTAATTGTATTGCTAGTAATTGTCCCTCAAGAATAGTTATATCGTTCAAAGTATCTGTCAATTCTTGCTCTGAATTATCTACTTCATTATTGAGATCTTCTATTTGGTTGCGTAACTGAGATAATTGTTCTTCCAAGCTATCAATAATATTATTAATATTATCATTATTGCTATTTACATCAATCACTATTTCGTCTAGTTGTTCACTTAAAGTGGCTAGTTGATTTTGAGTATTATTTTTCTCAGAAATGAATAAGTAGTATCCAAAAAAGTAACCACTAAAAGCTCCTATAAAAATTCCAATTACTAAAACCAGGGTCAGAATTCTAATTTTGTTTTTTTTCTTATCGATGGATTCCAAGATTAGGCGCTTCCATTTCATTGATAAAATCGTTTATTTTTTCCAAGGTATGTCTTGTTAATTATTTTGGTTTGTTAACTTCAAAAGAAGCGTTTTATAATTATTAATCTTTTTCAAGGTTGCTATTCGAAAGAAAATCTCTTAAAAAAGCTACTTAGAATTTGATACGAAATGCTTTTTTAGCTTTCAAAACAATACTATGCTTTAGTGATTAATATGTTGCAAGTTGTTGATATGTTATCTAATATGGTCGGAGACATAATTGCTGCTATACCCGCAATTCTTGCCGCTATCATTATTATTCTAATTGGATATGGTATTGGAACAATTGTTGGAAGAGCTGCTAATAAATTAGTTGAAAAATTGGGTATGGAAAAAAACTTTGACAAGACGGTCACAGGTAAAGCTTTTAGAAATGCAGGTGTTGACTTATCAAACTTTATCGGTGGAATACTAAAAGCCTTCATTTTAATCGTTGCGATAATTCTAGCGATTCAAATTTTAAATGTCGGTGGAACCGTTGGCGCTTACTTATCCAGCATAGCTGACTATCTACCCAGACTCTTAGGTGGAATTCTTATAATAATTTTTGGTACTGTATTGGTTGACTTTTTAGCTAGTTTAATTGGACGAACCCTAAAACCGATGTTTCCTGCTGAGAAATCTGAGATCGCTGATATGCTAAAGAATCTCTTAATGATAGGTTTGATTTCATTTATTCTTCTGCTAGCTCTTGATACGATGTTGCTTTCAGGTAGTACTGTGTATCCTTTGATACTAGGTTTTGTAATAATTGGTGCTGGAGTATCTTTAACTGATGGATTAGTGAAATCAATTACAGACGATTATTCAGAATTTAAAGGAGTTGCAGGATACGCCAAATTTGTCCTATATAGCATCTTCTTAATAATCGGTGCAGGAGCGATATTTGCTACTTATCCGGGTGTAACCAGTGTTATAGCAAACATTTCTTGGGCTTTTGCAATAGCAATGGCAATAATGCTGATTCCAATCGCATTCAAGCTAGCAAAGAAAATGGCAAAAGAAACATAATATAAATATCACTTTCACCTTTTTTTTTCTTTAGATTCAGATTCTTCTTTCTCTTTTTTAATAAGTAAGTTTTTTTTAACTTGATCTTTAACCTCATCAATAAAATCGAGGTCATCTTCAAGTTTTAAAAAACTCCGCCTTTGATCTTCAAAGCCATCAGGTAACTCAATTTTTAAAGTTATAAACGGCTTTCCAATTGCCATTTCAAAATCTCTTTTTTCTTCTTCATACTCTTTCTTTGATGCCGTTCTTTTTTCAAACCATTTTTTTACTTTCCACATAATTTTATCCTCCTATCAAACCAAATCTAAGAGCTAGATAGATGCTGGAAAAGCTTAGTTGGACCAATGAAGTGATTATTCCTACCTTAGCAAAATCGCCAAAGCTAATTCCTATTTTCTCTCGTTTTAATGTTCCAATTGCCATCATCATAACAGCACCACTAAAGGGAGTAGTAGCACCTCCAAGATTTGTACCTAAAATAAGTCCTGACCATACAGCATCTAAATTTAATCCAGAAAGAGCCTGAACACTAACAATAGGAGTAAAAGTTAAAGCAACAGCTATGTTACTAACAAATACGCTAGCAATTCCACTAACCCATAACATCATCTGAGTAGCAATTAGGGAACTACCTCCGGCGAACTGAAAAAGTTGAGTTGATATATCTCCCAGAAATTGTGTTTGCTCTAATCCACCTATTATAAACATGAAACCAGCTATGAAGAATATTGTTTCCCAATCCAATTCTCGGAAAATCTCTGTGGGATCTACTCTGCTGACAAGTAAAGCAAGTATTCCGCACCCTAGAGCCACAGCTTCAGGTCCCACTCCTAACAAGTCAACGGACATGAAAAGAACTACTAATAAGATTAGGATAACAGCTGACCTAGAAAAAATTCTTCTATCTTTGATACCCTCCATTGGATTGTAGTCTGGAAGTACTTTTCTTTCCCCAAGGCGGGATCTAAAAACAAAATAGAGTGCTAAAATAGTCAAAGCCCAAAGAGCCAATTCACAAAATCCAAGAAAACTCAAGAACTCAATAAAAGTTATTTCTGCTTCAATTCCAATGATCATGTTACTCACAGATCCAATTAGTGTACTTGTTCCTCCTAGGTTTATCATAATAGCTGCTGATAGAAAATATGGCGTTGGATCATAATTTAGAAGCTTAGTTATTGTTACAGTAGCAGCAGCAACCAATAGCATTGCAGTTGGATCACTAAGAAACATTGATACGACCGCAGCAACTATGCAAATTGAAACAAAAAGCCTGGCTGGATGACCTTTAGAGATTTTTATTGCGTAAAGTGCTAAAACATTGAATAATCCTCCCCTTTTAGCTACTTCTACGACAATCATAGTACCTATCAATAGAGCCAAGAGTCGAAAATCAACAAAACCCAGAGCGCCCTCATAGTCAAATACTCCATATTGAATTCCAAACCATGCAGTAAGAATAGCACCAATTAACGCAGCTACAGATAATGATGTAAGTTCAAGGATCGAGATAAGAATTATTAAAACATAAATAAGAAGCAAAATAAGGACTATTGTGTCCATTTTAACCCCTTTTCTTTTTCTTCTGTGCCTTTGTTAATTGTTCAGCAATAGCTTCTGCTTTATTCTCAATAATTGTGTAAAGAATTCTTCCAATGTCATAAATAAACACAATTATTAATCCTAATCCAATATATGTTAAAACCGTAGACAGATAAAATCCATAATCCTGTATTGTAGAAACTATAGGTGAGATAGCAGTAACTACAAGCACTATAACTATAATATAGACAACCTCACGCGCTGCTCTTTTAGGTGATCTTTCTTCTTTTATCCCAATTTTGCTTACAAATACATCAGTAAAAATATCACCTAGAACCAAGGCATCAGATAAAACACGAATCAAAAAAATACCCATAACAATTATCATAAGAATCCAAACAAGAAATGATGCTTGAGTACCAATGCCTGGAATAGCAATTTCACTAAGAGTGGGGGGTATAAAAACACTCATCATCCAAAAAATAAAGCCAAGTATAATATTCATAAAAAGACGCGGTAATCTTCTTCTAATTTCCTCCCCTTTTTCTCTCATATTACCCAAAGCCACAACCGAACTTGAAAAAGCAATTTCATTCAATAGACTCATTAGCCGGATATAAAAATATTATCGCTTCATTTCAAGACTCAAGTTTATTATAAGATTGAAAAATAATTAATTAAAAATACTTTAGAAAATCATATCAATAAAGAGAATATGGTTTAATGAAATATCATATCTTTATTAATCAGCGAAACTGGGATAAACAGGTTATCATATACTTGTTTGTTATTGAAAGAGAGTAGTTTGCTTTGAAACAGACAGATATAGAATTTGACGATGCACTACTTGAAGCTATGAAAGACGATCTTGAAAAGGTAATAATGAAAGAGGTATGTGAGTCAGTCCAAGTAGGAAAAGAGCCAGATCACGTTTCACAAAAAGAAATTGCTTTAGAGTGCAATAGAAGGAAAAATTCAGTGATGGAACTTCTTAGCACATCTGTTAGAACGCAAAGATTGTATTTTGTCCTTCGCTCCATTTTTATGGGCTTAATAAGCGCTTTAATAACTTTTGCTGTGATTTTATATCTTGAGTCAATCAATTTTGCTCAAGCAATCTTCTTGGGAATCTTTGTGTTTACGTTTTCGCTAATGTTTTCTCGATTATTTGATAATCAAATAGTATCAGTATCGCTGAAGATAATTCGATTTTTAGAAAAACACGATCGATTAAGATCCGTTATTCTTAGAACATTTTAAGAAAAATTAAATCCTTCACAAGTGAATATTTACTGTGAAAAATAAGAGAAGAAAACGATTTACAACAAGATTAATTGAATCTATTTTTAACTAATAGCTAAAAAAAGTTGTGATAATTTTTCGTTTAGCCAACAATTATTTTTTTTCAATTGATTAAATTAAAAGAAATCGATATTTTTTGGATAATTTGAGTAAAAAACCTGCTTTTTCCAGTCATACTAATATAGGGTACCCCGCATACTATTGTTGCGATCGGGATTCTTAGAGGAGAAGTTAATTCGAGCACCAGAAGCGTATCTTACTTTTTCTCTATTATTATTCTGATTAACAATATCTCAAACACAGCTTACTTGTGTTGAAATTAGAATGTGAAAAGAATTGCGACATAAAAAATCTGAAGGCGAATATCTAGCTTTTCTTTGTGTCAAATATGATGTTAATCCTGATGAGCTTTTTCATGCTTTATTATCTAGTGGGAAGACCGGACAATCAAAATGTGGTAATCTTGTGGTAAATTGTCGGGGTAAATCAAAAGGGAAAATTATTTTTCTAATAACTTCTGACTCTGCGGTTGTAGCCCAATTTCCAGTTTCAGACAACTTCTTAAAACTCAAGGGTAATCCAATTCGTACCAATATGGAAACTGAAGCAGTAAAGAAACAAATAGCGAAACGGGTAAAATCCAATTCACCCCACTTAATTCGAGACTTACGAGTAGGTATGACTCACATAAATCTAAAAGCCAAAGTTTTAGAAGTTACAAAACCAAAATTTGTAGTAACTAGATACGGAAATCATGCTAGTTTCGCGAAAGCTATCATTTCAGACGAAACAGGACAAATCAAACTTTGTTTGTGGAATGAGCAAATAGGGTCTGTATCTGTAGAAGATAAGGTTCACATCGAGAACGCTCGCGTATCAGCTTTTAGAGGAGAAAGACAATTAACTCTTGGAAAGACAGGGACACTTAATAACACAGAACTCTTGAATGTAGATACCTAAAAAAATTATCCATTCTTCGATTATTTAACTATATTACTATACTTTTATTTGACTAAGTTTTGAACGAGATTTATGGTATCTAAATTATTTTTGTTTACTCATCTGGATTAATGAATTCTTTAATTTTCTTTATTGTCACTTTGAGAGCTTTCTTGGATAAGGGTGGTTTATATAAAATTCTTAAAACTTCCCAACCTTTTGCTTCTAATAGCTTCATTACTTCTTTATCACGTTCTTTTTGTCTATCGCTAGAATGTACTTGTTTCCCATCCAAATATACAGCTTTGCGTTTATTTAGCCAACAAAAATCAGGGACAGTTGATTTTAACACAATAGTTTTTTGAGTTACCATTCCACTTGTTAAGCCGTCAGCACTTAATGCTTTAAACACTTCAATTTCAGCTTTGCTAACTTGGGGATGCATTCGCCTTTTATAACTCAATTCATTGACTCCTTATTGTACTTGATAGCAATCATATTTCACCTTAATAAATTTCAGGAAAAAAAATAGTTGATTTTAATTATTGATTTATAGATTCTTAATCAAGATTTTATCTTCATAAACCTATTCTTATACTCGTATATTCTTAGGCTTGATGAAGAATGGCTCGTTCAGAGATTGAAGAATTACGCGCTCGAAGAGCACAACTTGAAGAAGAAACTAAATCTTTGAAAAAGAAACAGAAGAAGCTGGAAGATGGCGTACAAATTCTTGAAGAAAGAATAAGCATTGAAGAACTAGAGAAACAACATAACGCATTAAGAAAAACGGTTTCTAAACTTGAAACACAAAAGAATGACTTAGAATCTAAACTGAAACCGAAACCTGTTGAAACAAAAAAGCCTCCCAAGCAGACAAAAATTAAAAAAGTAGTCAATAAACCAAAAAAGAAAATTCACTCTGTTCCAAAAGTTGGAAACGGAATTACCATAACCGCGACAGTTGATCAACCCCTTCAAAAACATAAAGCAGTGAAAACTTCCAGAAAGCAGCCAGATAAAAAGAAGCGCTTTTTCTTCTAAGAAACAAGAATCTACATTTTATTCCTACCCCAATTATTTTTTTGAAAAACATTAGTGTTTTTCAAACCTTTAACTAAGGAAGTCTATAAACTAATAATCTTAAAGATAGATTTTCTTAAGTTTTTGCCATATTATTATTTTGTCGCTTTTTGCTTGTTTTTTCTGATGTTGGAAATTCTTTGAGTTTTTCTGCCATTTGTCTTAATCTTTTATCTACAAGATAATTAATTGAGTCTTTTTGAAATATTCCATCATTTTGTCTTTCTCCAGCTTTAATTCCAGTCAATACTTCTATTCCTTCGTCAATTGTCTTAGCCGTATAAATATGAAATTTGCCTGCTTTTACAGCTTCTACTATTTCCTCCTTAAGCATTAAATTCTGAACATTGCTTTCAGGAATCATAACACCTTGCATGCTATTCAACCCTTTTATTTTGCATATCTCAAAGAATCCTTCAATTTTTTCATTTACTCCACCTATCGCCTGCACTTCTCCTTTTTGATTCACAGAACCAGTTACAGCGATATTCTGTTTTGCAGGTACACTTGAGATTGCAGATAATATTGCGTATAATTCTGTACTTGAAGCGCTATCTCCGTCGACTCCTCCATAGTTTTGTTCGAAAACCAGTCTTGCTGACAGGCTTAATGGATTTTCTTTTGCAAATTTTTCATTAAGATATCCGCTTAAAATTAATACGCCTTTTGTGTGGATTGGGCCTCCCATTTTGGCTTCTCTTTCAATATCAACAATGCCATCCCTTCCTAATCCGATGCTTGCAGTTACTCTTGATGAGCTGCCAAAGGAAAAATCACCGATACCCATTACTGCTAAACCATTAATTTGTCCAACCTTCTCTTTCTCTGTATCAATGAGAATTACTCCTCTTTTGATCATTTCTTGAATTTTTTCTTGAATCATTTTAGAGCGATAAATTTTTTCTTCAATAGCTCTCCTAACAAAATCACTCGAAACTGCATTAGCATTTTCTTGTTTAGCATAAAAATTAGCTTCACGAATGATGTCTGCTACCTCAGAAAATCTAGTTGATAATTTCTCTTGATCCTGAGCTAATCTCTGGCTATATTCAATAAGTTTGGCGAGTCCTGAACCGTCAAGATGTTTCAATTTTTCTTTTTGACAAAGAGTGCAAACAAATCCAGCATATTGCTTAAGGTTTGCTTCTGTCCGTTCCATTGTTGTATCAAATTCTGCTTTAACTTTGAATAATTCAGAAAAATCTTTATCCAAAGCAAATAATTGTCGATATAGATTTGGATCTCCAATCAGAATTACTTTAGCGTTTAGAGGAATTGGTTGAGGTTTAAGACTTTTAATGTTTATAAAACCATACTTCTCCTGGGGTTCTTCTATAGAGATTAATTCATTTTTCAGTGCTCTTTTTAATCCGTCATATGCGAAAGGATTTCGAAGAAGATCCTCAACTGGGATAATTAAATATCCTCCATTTGCTTTATGAAGAGCTCCAGAGTGAATCATTGTAAAATCGGTGACAAGAGCTCCAAATTGAGCTTCTTTTTCAGTTCTACCAAATAGGTTTTGATAATTAGGATTAAATTCGATTACTACTGGTGCGCCCTTAATATTAGAATTGTCAACAATTACGTTTACTTTGAATTTTTTGAAAGGTGCTTCTTTCATCCAAGGAGCTTGTAATTGAGGTTGATTTTGTTGCTGTTGTCTTCTTGCAGCAAATAAACCTAAATTATCTAAAATATCATTTTGAATACCAGTTAAATATTCAATAACCTTAGGGTTGTCTTTGTATTTTTCTTTAAGAGCATCTACTAAATGCCCAATAGCGTAAAGTGCAACGTCTCGATTGAGTTTTTTAAGTGCCTCTCGAATTTTTTGTTCCATAGTTAAAAACTGTCTCATTGTGCTTCTTAGTTTAGTTTCCAATCTCTCTCGTTTTTCTTGAATCTTGTTTTTGGTTTCTTGAGGTAATTTTAGAAGCTCTTCTTGTGAGATTGGCTTTCCATTGATTATTGGAACTAGAAGCAAACCCACTTGAGTGTTTTGAATTAGAAAACCTTCTTGTTTGGCTTTAGTATTGATGCTGTCTATGAGTTCTTTTCTTTGTTTTTCTAGATCACGTAATGTTGTTTCTCTTCTTGAAGTGTAATCCTCGCTTTCAAAGGCTTTAGGCAGTGCCACACGTATACTTTCTATTAGATTTTTTATTTCATCCTTGAATTCTTTACCTTTTCCAAATGGTAATTTTATTGCAGCGGGTTCGTACTGGTTAGAAAAATTATTTACATAACACCAGTCAGGAGGTGTTGGTTCAGCAAGTGCAATTTCTTCTACAAAATTTTTTACAGCAGTTTTTCTTCCAGTTCCTGGATATCCTGCTACATAAATGTTAAATCCATGGTCTTTTATGCCTAGCCCAAACTTTAATGCTCGTACGGCTCTTTTTTGTCCTATAATTTTCAGAAGAGGCTTTAGATCTTTTGTGGTTTTGCAATGCATAAAACTTGTATCACATTCTTTTCTGATTTTGTCTGCGGATAACTCTTTTGTCATGTTCTCAAATCCATGATTAAACTTACTTTAGGTGACACATTTAACTTTTCATATAATTGAAGTCTATTTCTGCAGCTAGTGAATCTATATAAGATTACTTTTTGCAATTTTTTTATAGCTTTGATACTAATCGTGCTTTCTTAATTGTGAAAACACCGGAGTTATTATTTGAATTAACAATAAAATCTGTTATTTCAATTCTTTTTGTAAAAAGAGGAGCATCCAGTACTGTAGTTTCTATCTCTCCTCCTTCTCCGGAAATACTAAGACCAAATTTTTTATTTAAGCTTATTAATCGATCTATTGTTTGATTATCTATTAACTTTCCAAGCCAACTTTTAGTAAGAGGATAGGCGAAAATGCCTGAAATTATAACTTTGTATTCTTCTTGAATGATTTCTCGCAGAAGTAATTCTTGATTCTTTTTCCATAAAGGATTGATACATAATATACTTAAATTGTCACATATTTTTTGAATACGTTGAGTTTGATAAACTGAAGCTATTGCTCCTGTTACAATTCCCTTGATTTTGAATTTTTTTATTGCCGTTAATATTGCTTCTTCCAAGTCTTTGAGTTCCTCTTCTGGATTACCCATTGTATTTTTATTAATTATTGGTATTCCTAAGGCTTCGGATTGTAATTCTGTTATGTTTATGTTTGGAGTATGAAACATGTAACTTTCTATATTCTTTGAAATTAGTGTAATTAAGCACTTAATTTTGTTTTTTTGTGCTGCTTTATGTAATGCAACCGTTGAATCTTTGCCACCCGAAAATAAAACTCCTAGCTTCATATTTTTCCTTAACTAAAAAACTCGAATATATATCCTCCTCGAAAAATAATTCAAATTAGCGTCTAATACCTAAAAGAAAAAAAAATATCTTTAGATTTTTTTGGCTTAGAAACCAAGATATTTTTATACTTTAGCAGTGCAGATGTTTTCAATTTTATTTAATTTTTTTATTATTTTTGGAGGAACTTTTTTATGAAGAACATATACTGAAATTGCAAATCCTGTTTTTCCAATTTGTCTTGAATAGTTTGCTCTGATATTTATATCATTGTCCGCAAGCAATTTGTCGATGTTGGCGAAAACTCCTGGAACGTCTCGGTGATGAATAAATAAAGGATAAACGGGTTTTTCTTCTAAATCAAGGCTCTCGCCAGCATTTACAGAATTGGTAAAATCTCCACCTAAAAGATATCCAATGACAACGCGTGCGATTTCTGCTGAGGTTTCTCTTTGTGCTTCAATTGTTGATGCGCCTAAGTGGGAGCTTAATATTACGTTGTCAAGATTCCCTAATCCACTTTTAAAATCAGCGCCTTCAGCTTTTGGTTCTTCTGGAAAAACATCAAGAGCGGCTCCCGCTATTCTTTTTTCTTTAAGAGCATGGTATAATGCTTTTGTATCGACATTGTTGCCTCTTGAGGTATTAATTAGGTAAGCTGTTGGTTTCATTAAAGCCAGCTCCTTCTCTCCAACAATTACATTTTTTCCTCCAGTGTGAATGCTTACATAATCAGCTTTAGAGAGTACTTCTTTTTTGGTTACCATTTTAATGCTGGATTCAAAACATGGACAGATGTCGTATCCAAATACTTCCATATCAAATCCACGTCTTGCCAGTTCTCCTACTCTTTGTCCAATTTTCCCACAGCCTAAAATTCCTAATATTTTATAGGAGAGTTCAGTTCCTCTAAGCTTAGCTTTTTCCCATTTCCCACTTTTTAATGATTGATGTGATTGAGGTATATTTCTAGATATGCTCAAGATTAATCCTAGGGTTAACTCCGCAACTGCGTTTGTGTTTCCAAATGGAGAATACTTAACTACTATGCCGTTTTTTGATGCAGAAGAAACATCTATGTTATCAAATCCTACTCCTGCTCTACCGATAACTTTTAACTTTCCTTTTTTGCCTGATTCAATAATTTTCTTTGTGACTTTAGTAGCACTTCTAACAATTAAAGCATCAAATTCTCCTATTTCAGAAATAAGTTGGCCTGTGTCTCTTTTTTTTGTATCTACTTCTATTCCGGCTTCTTTAAACAGTCGAATTCCCTCATTAGCTAAACCATCATTGAGCAAAACCTTCAATTTTTTCACCTTTTTTTTAATTTGATTACTTGAAGTTTAACCTATGGTAATTTTTCCATCTGATAATATGTTCTTTTATCAAGCTTCACAATACTTTATTACTTCTTCTAGACTTTCAAATCCGTATTTAACTTGGTTGAACTCTTTCTTTAATTCTAATATACTTTCTTTGATTTTGGATGGTTTTTTCTTTTCTTTCATTGCGCTGAGCATTAAATCGCATAAGTGTTTAATAGCATCTTCTTTTAATCCTCTTCTCGTAACGTCCTGAAAACCAATTCTTAATCCAGACGGATTGTCACGATCATTTTGATCGTTGTATGGGAGCAAATTTTTATTTAATACAATGTTAACTTCTTCCAATTTTTGGGCAACCTTTTTTCCTCCACCAAAATTGCATACATCGACCGCAATCTGGTGGGATTGAGTAAATCCCTTAGACTCACACAATACTTTAACGCCATTTTCATAGAGGTATTGCCCAGCCGTTTGGGCATTCTTAACTGTTTGTCGGGCTAGATCTTTTCCAAATATTTTCATTTCCAATGCTGCGATACCCAATGCCGGAAGTCTACCTAAGTGGGTATTTGAAGTGCTTAATGGAAATATCGCAAATTGTATTGCTTTTATTGCCTTCTCAAGTCTTTTATTTTTAGGATTTCCAAGTATTATGCCACCTTGTGGGCCCGGAAATGTTTTGTGTGTTGAAGAAGTTATGAAATCTGCTCCCTCGTTGAATGGATCTTGGAAAACACCACCAGCAATTAATCCTAAAACGTGAGAAGCATCATAAGCAATAAAGGCTCCCACTTCTTTAGAAACAGTTTTTAATTCTTTTATTGGGTGGGGGAATAGAAACAAACTTCCTCCAAAAGTGACAATACCAGGTTTCGCTGCTCTTATTATGTGAGCAGATTTATCTGCATCGATGTTAAATTCATCGATATTATAAACATGATTTATGTTTTCAAGTCCTAATACAGAACCTGCTAGCCCTGCATAGTCATGTGAGATGTGGGCTCCACAGCTAAGTGGAGTAACAACCATTTTTCGGTTCTTGGATGCTAAAGATAAACCTTTGAAAGTAGCTAAATTAGCATGGGTTCCAGAAACTAATCGTGAATCAGCCCACCCGCAATTGAATAAGTTTTTCAATAGGTCAGTTGCATAATTCTCAATTTCTGTCATGTATTTTTGACCTTGATAATACCGTTTCTTAACGTGACCATCAAGATCATTTTCTCCTTCAGCATATCTCCCCTCCAAGTCTGTAGATAGACTTAAGATTTGCTTAACTGCTGGAGATTTTAGTCCCTCACTGGCAATGAGGTTAATACACTCCTTATCTCGATAAGACTCATGGTTTCGACTAGCTTCTATTAATTTAAGGACGAGGTTTGAAAAGTCATGCATTAATCCGTCCTCCATTTTGATATCAACCGAAATAGACTTGGTACTATTTAGCCATTACTGGAACAAGCATATGTAATCCTGTAGGGCTAAAAGGAATCTAAATCCTATTTTATTATTATTTTTCATTCATAAAATGTTTATTTATTAAGGATTTTTCAATTTTACTGTAAACATAAAAAAACTCCGAAATTTTTTTTAATTTTGCTTTCCTTTATCTATATTAGGAGCGAAATGCATTATGCCAACTTGTGGAAAGCTTAGAACATATTTTCATTGGTATATCTAGCCGTTTTGGAGTGCTTTTCGCGGAATATTAGCAAAAAAGGTTTAGCAATGTTAGTGGAGTATAAGAAATTAGAGGATAGTCTCCTCCCCCTACATAAGTTGAAAGACTACTTACATCTTTCATTTGGTGAATTAGAGCAACTAAAAAAGATTGTTCAAATTCACCCAATGCGTGTTAATGCATATTATTTGTCTTTGATAAATTGGAATGATCCAAAAGATCCTATTAAACAAATGGCTATTCCTTCTCTGGATGAACTTAACCTTGAGGGTTTCTACGATACTAGTGGAGAAGCTGAGAATACAAAAATGGTTGGTCTACAGCATAAATACGCGGAAACTGTTCTTATATTAGCAACTAACAGGTGTGCGATGTATTGTCGTCATTGTTTTAGAAAAAGACTTGCTGGGTTACCATCTGAGGAAATATTAAGCCGCTTTGAAGATGCTGCAGAATATATCTCAAACCATGAGGAAATTAATAATGTTCTTATTAGCGGAGGCGACCCACTTGTTCTTTCAAATGAACTCATTGAAAGATTCCTTAAGACTCTTATGGAAATAGATCATATTGATTTTATCCGATTTGGAAGTAGAATTCCAGTAACTCTTCCCAGTAGATTGAATGATCTAGATCTTTTAGCTCTTTTTAAGAAATATTCACGTTTAGACAAGCGTATTTATGTTATAACTCAATTTAATCATCCTAGAGAAATAACTCCACAATCTATTTGTGCAATAAATAATCTACTTAAATCAGGTGTATTAGTTAATAATCAAGCCGTTTTGCTTAGAAACGTTAACGATGATCCATTTGTTCTTTCAAAGTTACTAAAAGAAATGGTTCGTATTGGTGTGTTGCCTTACTATGTGTTTCAATGTCGTCCAGTTAAAAGGGTCAAATATCATTTTCAAACACCAATTTTTAAAGGAATACAAATAGTTGAAACCGCCAAAACAAATTGTGATGGATTAAGTAAACGCTTCAAATACATAATGTCTCATAAAACGGGAAAAATTGAGATACTTGGAATTATGAAAGGAGATATCTATTTTAAATATCACCAGGCAAAAGAAAGAAAAAATTTAGGTAGAATTTTCAAACGCAAAATCTCAAAGAAAGCAGGTTGGCTTGATGACTTCCAATAGAACTTGCGATTCAGTAATACTATAGCAATACCTTAAAATAATCCATTATCGAAAACGAGAACCCACAAAGATGAAAGCATATGAGTTTAGCTGAGATAATTCGCCAATTCTTTCAACTGGGACCTCTGGTTAGTGAAACAATTGCATTTGCAATAATACTTGGAATTGCACTTGCTGTTGCATGGATAGGCCATTCAATTTTTAAACGATATCTTTTAAGATGGGCAGCACGAACTCATTCAAACTTAGACGACGCAATACTAAATAATATTCGAGCACCAATTTTTTTCCTCGCACTTTTGTTTGGAATTTATTACGGCATAGAAAACGTTTCTTTTCTTCAAGATTATTCTCAAACTTTTGCTTTAATATTTACAGTAAGCGAAATTTTAGTTGTTTGCTTCATAATAACTCGAATAGCTAATGTTTTAATAAGTTGGTATGGTGAACAAAGTGATAAACAAGGAAAGAATGTTAGCAATCATATTTTATTTATTCTAAAGAAAGTTATTCAAGTTCTAGTTTTTTCTGTTACTCTTCTTGCAATTCTTGGCGTAGTAGGTATAGATCTGTCTACTATTGTTGTAGGACTAGGTGTTGGGGGAATTGCTATTGCATTGGCTCTTCAAAACATTTTAAGTGATCTTTTTAGTGCTTTTTCAATATATTTTGATCGCCCTTTTGAAATTGGAGATTTTATTGTTATTGGAAATTATAGCGGAACTGTAAAAAAAGTTGGAATTCGATCTACAAGAATTAAATTGTTACAGGGAGAGGAGATGGTAATCTCAAATAAGGAACTGCTTTCTCAGCCGGTCAGAAACTTTAAGAAATTAAAGAGAAGAAGAATTCTCTTCAATTTGATAGTAGACAATGACACATCTATTGAAAAACTGAAGAAAATTCCAGACCTGATAGCAAAAGTTATTGACAAAACAGAAAGGGCTAAACTGGATAGAGTTCATTTTCGACAATTTGGGACTTTTGGTTTGGATTTCGAAATAGTTTATTTCATAAATACTGGAGATTACAAAACGTATATGGATATTCAACAACATGTCAATTATGGTATTTATATGGCGTTTGAGAAAGAAGGAATTAGCATGCCCTATCCAACACAAAAGGTTTTATTGGATAAATAACTCTAAAAATCTGTCTGTTTTTTATCTTTGCTCTTTTGATTATTTTAATAGTTTTTGGTCTTTGAAAAGTAAACTAACTAGCTTTCTCTGCTATTTTAGTTGTTGCAATTATAATTCCATATCCTGAAAAAACAATGAGTAATCCTCCTAATATCTGCCATTCAGCAATAACATAAAAATCCAGAATTGCAAATCCCATGCTTGGCATGAAGAGGTTTTCATCTGCATTATCTGGTTTGTTGTAGTGGGGTCGCTGGGATTTGAACCCTTACCCAGGTGGTGATATCTCCCGCTCAATCTTCCCTTTTTTTATAGTTTCAGGCGATTGCACAAGCTAACGCAAAAAAATATTTGAAGCATATTCCGCATGTTTTCAGGTGATATCTAATTGATATATTTTAGCAGAGGATTTCATTACTTACCTTCACCTTGCCATTTTCGATGGGAATCCCTTCTTTTGTTGCCGTGTTTCTCCTTGCCTCTGCGTCTTTCTTAGGTCCGCTAAAAGACCCATCAGAGCTTACGACCCGGTGGCATGGAACAACTGGCCAAAGGGGATTCTTGTGGAGAGCATTTGCAACTGCGCGGTAGGCTTTGGGTCTGCCTATTTTCTTTGCTATTCTTTTGTATGTGCTTACTTTTCCCTTTGGAATTCTAAAAGTGGCAACCAACACATCTCTTTCAAACTGCGTCTTGTGTTTTAAAGCCTCAATAACCTCTTTCTCAGTTTTGATTGATTTCAAATCCAACAAATATTTTCCCGCAAAGAAAGCTATCGATTTGTTCAAACTTAAGTCTTTATAGTAACTACCTTGCTTCAAAGAGTGCAAAATTCTTTTTGCTGCGCTTTAGAATAACGATTTTGGTATTGGCTATTGGGAGAAAGTAGAAGAAGCTGCAAAACTCGTTGAAGCCAGTTTTGAATATGTCTGCAATTTCGATAATATCAAGCTTTTCAGAAAACTAAAATAAAGCTAAAATCAAAATGGGGTTTCTGGTATATGAAATGGGGTCGCTGGGGTTTGGACCCTTACTCTAGTAGAGATGTCTCCCGCAATATTTTCCCTTTTTTTCAAAATTTGGGATTAATGAGTGTGATTGATGATTCCATATCCTCCACTTTCTGGATCTTGAAATAATGGAACCTCAAGTGGATAAAACGTGAAAACTACAAATGCAACAGCTAATATTATTAGAGCGATAATAGAAATCAGTTTCAGATTCTTTGATAGTTTTTTGAAAGTTAATAACTTGTAACTAATAAGTTGTCCGAGTATTATTGCTAACATGAAACTAATAATATCTATAATGAGGTTATGTTCGATGAAAATTGTGTAAGTATAGAAGATTGTTGGAATGATTATCATTATAGCATAAATCCCCAATGTCTTGGCGAAAAAAAAGTTGTTAGTTTTCTTGCCGAAGTATATGTATTCAAAGATTGCATA
>JAOZGY010000100.1 GCA_026015145.1 Candidatus Bathyarchaeota archaeon
TCAGATTTATTGGATGGTTTTCTTTTTATACAAAACGAACACAGAATTCCTTTTTCTCGAACTAAACTACATGTATCGCAGAAAATATCAAGAATTTTAATAGTTTCTAAAGGTTTTCCATATAATAGTATGTGTATCATTTTGTCAAGTAAGAGTTGTACATCTTGATCATTATCTATTGATAATATGTGTCCTCGATTTTTTGTTTTATATCTGCTTATTGCTGATTGAGATAGACCTAAAATCACTGCTGTCTGGCTTTCATTCATTCCGTGTTGTTCTACTAATTTTTTAGCTAGAAGTGCTCTAATGGCAGGCACAACAGTTTTCACTCCAACTTCACAAGGCATCTGCATTTCTTAATCAGTTCTCTATTCTCTGAACCACATTTATAAATATGACTCTGTCATATTATTTATGACGTGTGTCATTATAATTTGATGACAAGCAAATTAGGAATTCAACAAACATTCTCGAAATTAATTCTGAATAAGGGAGAAAAAAAATGAGTAGAACAGTTTTATCGTCTAAGAATTTGGACAAAAAAAATGATTTGGCTCAGATGTTAAAACAATTAAATAAAGAGTGTCAAAATTGTGCACCTCTAACACCCATAAAGTGTATTACTCGCTGCAAAACGTGGAAACTAAAAAATGAGTTAAGAAAGTTATCTGCAAAAATGAATGATCCTAAATATGTAAAAAAATTGTTTAATGTCTTGAAAAACGAAACCCGAGTACATATTCTCCAAACAAGTGTAAAGAGACGATATTCGTTGAGTCAACTTCAACAAGAATTGAGAAGAGCGGGATACTCTCATAGTCGAGACACGATAAACCAAGAATATTTAAAACCATTATTAGGAGTAGGGCTTATTGATGAATTATATGACCAATATTATGCAACAATTCTGGGGAATAAAGTCACTACAATTCTAAATGATTTTCCTGATTTTGTAAATGTTTTGCCTGCTCATTCAGAATGCAACGAAGAAAAGCTTCTTAGAAAGCTATTAGAAGGACCTAAAACATTCCAGGAGATAGAAGAATTATTAACTCCTGCAATCGCTTCTAGAATTCTTAAAAGATTGAAAAAAGAAAACCTACTAATAACACCAGAGGAAAGAGAATACGTTTTCTTTTTTAGAACAAAAAGGAATCCAAAAAAAGAAGTTCTTAGCTTAACTGAATTTAATGTGTATAATAGTATTCCCAGTATGGGTTTTCCAGTTAAGAAAATTGCTAACGAAGTTCAACTTTCGGTTAGAAGAGTTTACAAATACCTAAGAGGATTAAAAGGGAAAAAACTAGTATTCACTCGAAAAACACCAAAAACCTATGAACTAACCAGCAGGGGTAAAAAGTTAGCGTTGCTTCTAAAGGATTTAATGGATTTAGTCGAGAATACTTGGGTTTCTTCTTTGGAAATCGTCAATAATGAGAACTCATAAGTGTATTCCAATCATTATCTTCTGGGTCTAAAATTAGATTGGAAATAATTCTATTTGTTAATGCTAAAGTAGAGCTAAATGTATTTTTGTTCATTAGCCGCCTGGGGCACCATGAAAAGGTACATTTTCCCAGAGCAATTTCCACCAATCTTCCTCTGTAATAGTTTCTCCGTGAACAATAATCTCCAATATTAGTTTTAACATAGCGTGGTGTCTTTTTTCATCAGATAAAATCGAATTCAAGAGAAATTGAACCTTATTATTTTGAATTGTAGGTATAATTTTTTTCAGTTTCTTAATCAAATCTTCTTCTAGATGTATGTGTTTTTCTACAAGTTCTATTTGGGTGTCAAGGTTTTCTTGCTGTAAAGCGGGAGAAACTTTAGTTAAAAGTACTGATGCAGCAGCATATAATTCTGCATGTTTAATTGAATCTAACGATATTCCTTTTAAAACACTTTTAACCGGCGGATTCTTAATATTCAAAAGACCCTCGTTTAATGATTTAACGATTTTTTCTTCTATACGGATCTGACGTTTTATGAATTCAACTAATTCATTATTTGAGGCCATGCTTGGTTATCATTCCTTTCTAAAAAAGATCAAACTTAGGGGATAAGGTTTTCGGCAATAGTCCGTTCTAGGTTTCGACATTTATCGATCATGTTGCCATCTGGAGTATATTTAGCTAACAACGGAGGAGCAACTATATTCATTTCAAATTTGTTTTTCATGATTTCAAGCAATAATTTAGGTGCTTCACCACTCCATCCAAATGATCCAAATGCTGCTCCAATTTTTCCTTTAAGGTTTATCCTTTTCATTGCAGATATTTCAAACAGTTTTTTCATATCAATAGGCATGTCATGATGATAAGTTGGAGCTCCAAGAATTATGGCATCAAATCTCGCTAACGCTTCAGCTTCAACATGATAGCTAAGCTCTACGGTAGATTTTCCTGTGCTTCTTGTACCTTCAGCAACAGCAGTAGCCATTTTCTCTGTGTTTCCACTTCGGCTATAATATAAAATAAGAATATTGGACAATGAAATCACATTTGGAAAGAAAGTTAATTTACGGATAAGAACATTTTTGTAAATAAAATAAAGAAATTATACCACTTAAATTAGAGTTGTTTATTCAGAAATCCGGTACTTATTTGCATGTAGCGGGTCCGAGGGGATTTGAATAAAAAATTATCCGAGTACCAAAAGTTCAGGTTCACTTTTTGCTATTGTATCCGTTGCATACTTTCAAGGATTATTTCAGGGGTCTCTACGCCACATTAGTTCTTGTAGTTGTTAAGTCTGAGAAGTCTTTGTGTAGCCAAGGATATTTAATTATTAGACCGGTAAAGAGAAAGGTTAATAACAATTCTGATCCAGAAAACAAGCAACCTACCATTTAAAAGATGCTTGGATGTAACCCGCCTTATATTTGATTAGACAGGTTCTTATTAAACGATAATCTAAAAAGAGTTAACTAAGGTTTAATGAATAAAAAAAGAGAGAAGACAGATGGAATAAATTGGTGGTAATTAGCACCCAACAGATTTCAAGCAGGTATATGCACTTCTCTGGTTATTCTGATTGTGAAGCTTGCAGACCCTGTCCACTCATAGTCTTCAGGACCAGTAGCACCAGTTTCGTAAACCGAAAACCTCACTTCGTTGAAGGGCACAGTCCAAGTGCCGTCTCCTTCTTCATTGTAGGTTCCTTCTGGCTCAAGGTCCTTGTCTGTGTCTCCAACAAGACCTATGACATGCCAACTATCATCCGAAGATATATCCCACTCAATAAAGAGCTTCCAATAATCTGCTTCCTCTCCCCAGCGATCACCTGGCCAAATGTGATAAATACCAAAAAAATAAGCTTCATCTCCATTTTCAATGCCAAAACGATACAATGCATCAGTCAATTTTTCTGGGATTTCACAACAATCGCAATTTACTTCTGCAATATCATAGCTACCACAAACATCCCCTTCCCATCCTAAAAGCTGGACACCCCAATCATTTGCCCCAGGATTGGGTTTTCCCTTTCTCTTAGCTGGGGGAGGCTCCCATTGCCCCCCTGAATAAGCAACATTTTCAACATCAAGAACACTTGGTGAAGTCAACTTTATGTCTTGGGTACCACCTTCCTCTTCTATCCAGATTTTGAAATCTGCTGTTTCAGATTCAGGAGGAGGACGAGGTGGTTTCCCTGGTGGAACTTTGCCAGGTTTTCCTCCCACTATTCCTATCGATAGTGAAAACAGAAGTATTAGCATTAACACAAATGCGAATGTGTATACACTAATAGATTTTCTATCCTTCGTTGTTTTCACCTCCTTTCAATCTATGTTTCCTGAAGATCAACATGATTACTACGAAAATCTCACCATTGGATCCGAATGCTATTTTTGTTCCATCACCACTAATACACGCCTAACCATCATATGCTGTGTTTTCCGGCAACGGAGAAGATGTCGGGGGCGGTGTTGGAGTTGAGAAGATGTTTGTTTCAACAATGCTCATCGTCGAGATTATATCGCCATCCGAAGTGGACTGCTCAGATTCGAGCAAAAATCCAGTCTCCAGATCATAAACCTGAATGCTCTGATTGGAAATGATAAGGTTGACATTTCGGCTTACACCTAAATATGTTCGGATTTCAGTTTTAGTAATGTTATGGATTGAAAAAGAGCATATCTGGGAATGAATCGAGCAACCTTCAGTGAGATTCGCGGCGATAATCAAACCATACTCAAACATATCTTCTGAGTCATCACTCCAAAAAAAACATTCTACGTCCCATGTTTCAGTGCAGCCATGTATCGAAGTCGCACTACCATTCTTGTATTGCTGAGAGTAAAGAAAAGTGACTTCTTTCCCTGAAACTTCAATAACTTCTACTTTCTTAAAAGCCAAGTCATTTATGCAGACCCAGCCTTCCCCT
>JAOZGY010000120.1 GCA_026015145.1 Candidatus Bathyarchaeota archaeon
TCTTAAAATTTGAGATCAAAAAATTAGGATTAAATAAAAAGATTTTTATCATTTCATAACAAAATTATATATAGGTTTTTCAAATATCAAAAAAAATCAACAAAATTAGGCTTCATACAACCAACGGAGATATGCACTTCATATTTAGGGAGTGCAGTTCATCAGAATTAAATGCTAAAGAAATAGATTACAATGAAACTGAAGCTAGAAAAGCATCTAAATTAGAAGCCTCAAAACCCCTTCTTCTGTTTCGTGGATAAAAAAATCAGCTTTTAATTAACGTTTAAAACAGAATTCGGATCATCCAAAATTTAAATTGGAAAAAATTTATCCAACTAAAAAATTCCAAAGCATATTTTTATGCAAACAAAAATTCTCTTCAAAATTTCCCAAGAAACTTTGATATCGCAATTGAAGCCACCGGAAATGTGAACATCGCAATTAGTTCTCTATCGCTTTTGAATTCAAATGGAGTATTATGTTTTCTTGGGGTCTATCGAGATAAAAAAGCTTGTCAAGATTTTGGTAGAGTCCTAACCTCAATGGTTTTAGGAAATCGAGTTATTTTTAGGTCGGTAAGTTCAGATAAAATCCATTTCAAAATGGTTATAACTGACATGATTAAAATCAAATCTACTTATGGAAATTTGCTAGAAAAATTAATAACTCAAAAACTACCACTCAGAGAATTTTCTAAAGCTTTTTCCCGGGAGAAGTCTGCCATCAAATCTGTAATCTATTTTAAATAATCCAATTTTTAAACTAAGCCTGCTAAGAAATTGGAAGGTTTAGGTGATCTTGTAATAGATGATGATATTGATCTATTGTTCTGAGAGATCTAAAAGCTCTATCTACAACTTCTGGTAGAGCAGGATGAATATGCATTGCTTCCATAAGGGGTTCTGAACTCTGATTTTTTGTATACATCAAATTTATTATTTCTTGGATTAACACTGAGGCTTGCGGTCCAACTATATGAGCACCTAAAATTTTCCCTGTTTTTCGTTGAAGGATAACCTTAACAAAAAACTCTTTGGTTTTCATGGCTTCACCTTTGGCTGTATCTTCATATCTGTAAAATCCTATTAACACGTTTTCTTTGCCAAATTTTTCAACAGCCTCTTTTTCCTTCAATCCAACGCTTCCAATTTCAGGTTCACTAAAAACAGCGTGAGGTACGGCATGATAATCAACTTTCATCTTTGTTTTTCCAATCGCATTAAAGTAAACCACTTTTGCTTCATGATTTGCAACATGCTTAAACAAAAAGCTACCATTAGCATCTCCTAAAGCATAAATCCCGGGTTGGGAAGTCTGCAAATAATCGTCAACAACAAAAAATCCTCTTTTATCAGTTTTAATTCCAGCAAGTTCAGGCTTAAGAATATCTGAATTAGAACGCCTACCAGTAGCAATGAGAATCTCATCAGCCACGATTTGTTTTTTCTTTCCATTTTCTCGATTAACTGCAATTAACTTCTTTCCTCGGGAAGTAACTTCAGCCTTTCTTACTTCATAATTGGTAAGAATTGTAAGATGTTTTCCTAGTTCTTTTTTTGCTACAGCAGAAACTTCAGGTTCTTCTTGGGGGAGGAATTGAGGATTTCTTCCAATAATTGTGACTTTGGATCCCATAGCTGAGAGAAAATGACCAAACTCCGCAGCTATATACCCTCCACCGATAATAGCAATGGTGTTAGGTAGTTTGGCAAGCTTGAGTAATGTGGTGCTTGTGAGATATCCAACTTCATCTAAAGATTCTACTGGTGGAATTGAAGGTCTAGAACCAGTGCATAAGAGGATCAGATTTGAAGTTATTTTTTTATCACCTACTTTAAGTGTATAAGGAGCAGTGAATTCAGCTTGAGTTGGATAGTAATCGATATTTTTTGAGTTCGATAAACCATGGCGAATATTTTCTATATCTCTTTTAATGGTAGAACGCATGTTTTCCATAATAGCTGTAAAGTCTATCTTCTTTATGGTAACATCTATTCCAAATTCTTTGCTTCTTTGTATTAATCTAACAATATCAGCGGGATAAATCAAAAGCTTCGAAGGTATGCAGCCCCTAGTTAGACAGATCCCTCCAGGTTCGTCCTTATCTATAACAGCAATCTTGAGTTTCGGTGATTCATTAATTGCAGCATCAGCAACACTTGTTCCTGATCCAGTTCCAATTACTATCAAATCATATTTTTTCATCAAAAGAACCATTAACAAATACAAAATTGCAATTACAAAAACTTTTTCTATTTTCTGCGTCAATTCCTAATTCTCTAATAGATAAGATTATTACCTAATTTTTTTCATAAATTTTCTATTAAATAATATATTGCTTGTTATTTTCTTTAGGTAAAAGTAATCCCTCTAGTTTATTTGGTTTTTTAGAATTGATCTTCGTTTAAGGCTTAAGATTAATCCGATTCCAATAATTCCTCCAATTAGTCCACCAAAAGCATGCAACCCTGTCCAGCCTAAAACTCCACCCCAACTAACTAAAATTGCAGTCGGCAGGAAAAAATAACCGATAAAATAGCCCGCAACACCAGCACTGAAAAAGGAAACCAAACCAATAACCATAATTATTACTGATTTTCTTTCAAAACTGCGGTTGTATCCAAACAACCATATAAGAGTATCAAAAACTAGGGCTGCTGCTGTAAAACCAAGAAAATGGATTCCTCCAGGATTAAGGACGAAATTTATGCCAGTAGCCACTAAACCAGTAACAATAATAATACCAAATTTTCTAGTCCACCACACTTCTACCGACAAGACACTAAAACCAATTAAGTCACAGAGAATTGGCATTCCTGTAGCTTGGAAAAATATTGGTGAAAAAATGGAATTTAGCACTCCCCATAGGGATGCACTTATGGATATGGTGGCTACATCCCAACTGCCAAAGTAAACCAATTATTATTCACCAAATATCACAGATAAAAGTGCCTCGAAAATAAAGATTATGCATATTGATTCATTATAAAAACAAATAGAAAAAACGCTGAATTTTTCTTAATCCCAAATCATTAAGAACCTTGATAAATGAAGCCGCTATCACTTTTTTGCTTTGAACCAAAGTTCCATCCCAATCAAAAATTATGGCATTTATCATCCAATCAACTTCTACTATTTGATTTTAAAATAAAACTAGCATGATAATTTTACATAAAAAAAGTTGCGTTCCCTTATAAGGGATTAGCAACCTGCATCAAATATATTGTGTTGCTATTAAGCTGATCTCAAATAGATGGGCAATTGTCCTTTTGAAACCTTTATTTCAACACCAGCGTCTGAACAACATGCCATTCCTTTCTCTAATGCAGAAATTGCTAAAGTGTTCCTTACTTCTTTTTTAACTCCAACAATCTCTCTGGCTGCTTTCTTGTTTAATTCAATTTCAAGATGAGTTATTTTCCATTCGTCAGTATCTATAATTACATCTTTAATTTTCGCTATTTTATCCCCATCTACAAAAACATCTTTGTCGAGTAGTTCATAAAATTTTGTCTTCAAAACCAAAGCCTCCTAAACTAAAATAACTATTTCGCCTGCAGATATAAAATACTTCAGTAAGAACTGTTTCTATAAATGCTGCCGTTCGAAACATTATATAAAAAGTCAGACTAACAGGTTAAGTCACTAAAAATATTTGATAAAACCGCAAAATTTTTTAGAGCCTGTTTTTTTCTGCGAAATTTAAAATTTTTTCATTTTTTGTTTTGTGTACGAAAGGTTTATATGTTTACACACTTAAGTAGTGTACATTAAGTTGTATAGTGGAGGTGTTATAGTTTGAGTAGTAAACCAAAAAACACAAAAGAAAAAGAAATAACAAAACAACCCCAACAAGAAACACAACTCGCAAGAGGATTTAACTCTGTCTTTGACGATCTAGCAAGAACCTTCGATTACATGCTATCACCATTTCTTCCAATGAAGACCTGGTGGTCCTCTACACTAGACCCCCTCTCTTTAAGAGCACCTCTTGTTGATTTAGTTGACAAAGGTGATAAATATCTAATAATTGCTGATTTGCCAGGCTACGAAAAAAACGATATTGAAATACAACTAAACAAAGACTCTTTGATATTAAGTGCACAAAAGAAAACCGAAAAAGAGCAAAAAGATCAGCAATATCTACATAGAGAGCGAACCTATTCATCATGTAAACGAATAATTAATTTTGCTGAAGAAATTGATCCAGCCAAGGTCGATGCAAAAATGAACAAAGGTGTACTAGAGGTTGTTGCGCCTAAAAAAGAACCTAAACCTGAAGAACAAATGAGAAGAATTGAGCTTAAATAGCTCAACAACCTTTTTTTATTTTATAAAGTTGGTGGGAATAAATATAGATACAACTCTAGATAGGCTACTAAAGATACTGGAGAATCCGATAAGAAGAAAAATCATAGAACGCTTAAGCCAAGAACCAAACTACACACTTCAACTAGCAAAAGAACTTGGTTTAAGCCAACAACTAGTAGCAAAACATCTAAAAATAATGGAAGAAAATGGGCTAGTAAAATCCAATACCCAAAGTAGTCCCTCTGGTCCACAAAGAAAAGTTTTTGGACTAGCAAAAAGCCTATCAATTACAGTAAATGTCGCACCACACTTATTTAAGCAAGATATAGTATTTTTTGATCTCAAACCACAAGCACGCCAAATGCCTGAAACTCATGAATCATTAATAAAACGAAAAGATATCATAGAAGATTATCCAGATTGGAAAGATAAACTCAAACCCTATGCTCAGCTTCTATCTGATATTGATTTAAAACTAGAAATGCTAGAGAATAATCGAGTGCATCTGCTTTCAATTAGGAATTCAATAATGAGAGATGTCTCAGAAATAATTCAAAAAATAAGAGATGCAAATGCCCGCCGAATCTTTCACTTAGCACTTGATGAACATGACCAAAGTGTCAGACGAATATCTCAAACTCTAAACCTAAGAGAAGAGCTTGTAAAACAAATCATTCAAAACATAAAAAGAGATTTTGAAACCGAATTCTTTGAATAGACCATATTTATAGCGAATAAACAATAAAAAAGAATCTTTCTAATTTTTTTTACAATCATAGAATTTCTTAGTTCATTAGTACCTAAAAATTTTTTAATTCAACAAAAAACTTGCTCAATCAAAGTAGTCAAAATTAACAAAAAGATAAACACACAATTTTTATAATCCACAAAACTAAGCTAGCTGGATACCAGTGCCTGTTGTTTATGCTTGCAAGAATTGTGGAACTCGCCATTCAAAAAGTCACTATGCAAAGAGTAGATTATGCAAAAAATGTGGGCGTCTTCTTCTATCACAATTTATTACCGCTCGTTTTAATACAGAAAATTCAACAGGCAATAATTTTTCAGGAAAAAAGCCTTTTCAAAATAGGTTTTCGTCAATCTCTGCAGAATATTTTTCTCTCCAGAAAGCTGCTAAAAATCTCTTTTACAAAACAAGAAACCAGAAAGCATATTCTTTATTTTCACAAAATGAACTTGAAAAGAAACCTGAAACCAAAGAAAACCAATGGTGGCTATTGCACATTGAACATAAAAATGCGCAAAAACTCAAAAAACAACTCATGAAAAAATATAAGAAAAAATCGCTTGAACAAACAATTCCTGGTAAGACAATCTCAAATACACACGGAGATTTTTACTCTATTAATGAAATCTCCAAATCAGAATTTAATAAGATGGATTACAGAAAATGCAAAAAAAATCTCCTTTCAGATCTCAAGATTCTCTCTGGTATTGGACCTAAACGTGAATTCAAATTAAAAAAAGATGGATATTCTTCAATAAAAGCTTTAGAAAATCATCCACTGTGGAAAAAATCAGCTTCCAACTTTATGAATCTTATTAACAAAAAAGAAATTGGACAACTCCAATCTCACCTATGGAAGAATCACCCAAAATCCCATCCACTTATTCATTATTTAGCTGGATTAAATAAAACCGAAAATTTTGCCATTGTAGATATAGAAACTCTTGGTCTCTCTGAAAGACCAATAGTGTTAATAGGAATAGCAACATTAAGAAAAAAAGCGGTACATACATCTCAACTTCTTATGCGTTCTATATCAGATGAACCTGCTGCTATTTGGGCTTTCACTAAGAAAATTCATAGTCATTATTCATTAATATCTTATAATGGACGAAGTTTTGATATTCCATATATTCAACAAAGACTAGCATACTATGGAATAGATTGCCAGATTAATAATCCTCATTTTGATCTTTTGCATTTCACGAGAAGAGCTTTAAGACATAAGCTAAGGAATTGTCGATTAGAAACCGTTGAAGAATATCTTAACATTGGAAGGGGAATCAATATTCCTGGAGCATTAGTGCCAGAATTCTATCAGACATATCAACAGACTGGGAATGTTGGACCTTTGGTAGCGATCGTTGAACATAATAAGCAGGATCTTATAACGTTAGCAACCCTTTTTTCAAGACTCTATGAGGAATGGAACAGTTGATAGAGAAGTTCATCCATCGTTTGACAGCTGATTCTTCCTACAAGAAACAAATTGTTCATAAACAGATAATGCCCCCTCAAAAACCTCAGTTTGGTACATTAGATAAACCTCTACCTAAAATCGTCCAAAAATATCTTTTAGCAAATAATATCCGCTTATTTAGTCATCAGGCTGAAGCCATAAATAAGATCCGAAAAAATCAAAACGTAGTTATAGTAACCCCTACAGCTTCAGGAAAAACTCTAACATTTAATCTCCCAGTCTTTGAAGTAATTCACAATGACCAGAATGCTACATCTTTGTATCTTTATCCTACTAAGGCTTTAGCAAATGACCAATTAAAGGTCATCAGAGATATGGAAACGCAAACAGGAATAAAAGCAAACTCAAATATCTATGATGGAGACACTCCAAAACATCTACGCCCTACTATTCGCAATAAATCCAGAATTGTCCTAAGCAATCCCTATGGAATTCATTATTATCTACCTTGGCATTATAAATGGAAACGATTTCTTCAAAATCTAAAATACATCATAATAGATGAAGCGCATGTGTACCGAGGTGTCTTTGGTTCTAATGTAGCAATGGTAATTCGTCGTTTACTTCGAATCTGCAAATATTACAATTCAAATCCTGGGATAATAATTTCTTCTGCAACTATAGCTAATCCAAAAGAACATGCAGTAAAACTTACAAGTAAAGAATTTGAAGTTGTTTCAAAAGATGGAGCTCCAAAAGGGAAAAAAACCTTCATTTTTTGGAATCCACCTTACACTGATGACTCAAAAGTTGCTCGTCGATCTACACACCAAGAAACTAAGGATCTTCTGGTTCAAAGCGTTTTAAGTGATCTGCAAACCTTATGTTTTACGACTTCTAGGCAGATGGCTGAATTAATTACCAGATGGACAAAAGAAGAGCTTTATCGAAGATCTCCTTTGCTATCAAAAAAAGTTACTGCTTACAGAGCAGGATATCTTCCTAATGAAAGAAGAGCAATTGAAAACGATCTTAAGAATAAGAATTTGATTAGTGTGGTCTCAACCAATGCTCTTGAACTTGGGATAGATATTGGTACTTTGGATTCAATATTGATTTCAGGGTATCCAGGTTCAGTGATCTCGACTTGGCAACAAGCAGGACGGGCAGGACGAAATACTAAAGAATCATTGGTTACTTTGATAGCTTTTCAAAATCCTTTAGATCAGTACTTTATGAAGTATCCTCAGGACTTTTTTGAAAAGAAGCATGAACAAGCAATAATTGACTTGCACAATCCATACATAACACTGGGTCATGTTATGTGTGCTTCCTGCGAATTACCTCTTAGGAAAAATGATAATGAATACTTTCCAGAGCTTTTGGTTCAAAGCATAATATCTCTTGAAGAACAAAATATTATTCAAAAAACACCAAAAGGGTATGTTTATTCTGGTTTAGCAAGACCAACAGAAGTTGTAAACCTAAAAAGCATTTCAAATAGAAATGTAACTGTTACATGTGATGGGAAAACTCTTGAGGTTCTTTCCTTAAACAAGGCTTATGATGAAGCTTATCAAGGTGCTGTTTTGCTTCATCAAGCGGAAACATATATTGTCGAAGAATTAAACCTAAAAACTTTAATTGCTAAGGTCAGAAAAGAAGATGTAAACTACCATACAGACTCTAAAAAAACAGTAGATGTTACTATATCAGAGAAAATTCAAGAAAAAGGTCTTAAACCAAAATTTGGATTTGGACAATTGGTGGTAACAGAATTCTATCATGAGTACATAATGAAAACTTATGATCAAATAATTGGCAGAAGACCTATTGATCTTCCACCTATTACTTTTTCAACGGTTGGTCTTTGGATTCTAATTCCAAACGATATAGGTGAAATTCTAAACGATAAAGGCCTGAGCTTTGAAGGAGGATTACATGCTGTTGAGCATGCAATGATAGCAATAGCTCCCTTATTCGCGATGTGCGATAGAAGAGATATTGGAGGTTTATCTACTACGATACATCCTGATACGGGGTGTTCAACGATTTTTATTTATGATGGATTTGAAGGAGGAATTGGAATATCTGAAGCATTGTATTCAAAGATCGATCAATTGTTTGTTAAGACTTTAAACCTAATTAAAAACTGTGAATGTGAAAATGGATGTCCTTCTTGTATTTACTCGCCCAAATGTGGTAATGAGAATGAACCACTTGATAAAAAAGCAGCTTTATTTATTTTGGAAAAACTGAATAACTAAATGATGTCTTATTGTCTCAATTGAAAAAACAGTTAATCCGTCTCAATTCTCTTTTGTCTTCTTAATATTAACAAATTATCTTAGGTTGCCAGAGATTTATTATGTTTGTTAGGGTATTGCTCTTAACCAGCGACTAATTTGTCGACGCAATTCTTTTGCTATCTGCATTTTATTTTTTAATTTTTCTCCAGCTCCTTCCCATATGTGTTCTACTCCAAGAAAAGCTCTCCATCTAATGCAATCCAAATTTTTCATGAGGACGTGTGCAACTTTTGCTAGATCTTGAAGATTCTTGTTTTCTACAGTATAAGCCGCAAAATGGGAATAGCCTTCCGGATGATTTATTTCTCCTATTAAGAAAGGAATTGCGTTTTTATTTAGTAGCTTTCTAATTTTTTGTAATTTTATTTTTTCATCTTTTTTTCTGAAAAAAATATAGCCTACAGGTAATTGTTTTTTTTCAATTTTATCAATTGCTAATAAATCTAAAGGTAATGCGTTTTCTAGTGAGGCAGTATAAGCTACGATTGGTTCTTTTTCTGTATTTTCAAAAACGCTGGAACTTTCAAGTGAGGTGATAGACCATAGTTCATCAACACCAAAGACTTTCACATATAGATAGGTTTTAAATCCATGTTTTTTAAGAACCTTTTTTACCATTGATAATGGACGATCCCAGTCAATAATGCCAACATTAGAAAATTTAAAACTAATAAGACCTGTTTTATGAACTGGACGACTTTCTTGATTGGTTAAAGTTTTATTCATTTCTTTTTTCTCCAGGTAATTTACTCTATGCGAGTGGCAAGTATTTCTTTGTTTTCTTATCCTTTTCTATTTTGTGATTATTTGGAAGAGTTATCTTTTCAATTAATATTGCTGTTTTTTGTTATTGCTTTTCTTCCCAAAAAATAGCGATATGTTTATATGGACATAAGGGAATTTTACCGATGTTAAATAGGGAATTTGGAATGAATACAAAGATTATCGCATCACTATTTGTAGTAATAGTTATAACTGCACTTGGCTTGTACAGTGTTACTATTTCAGCTAACTTGCAAAATCAACATCTTATAGTGTCAACAACTACGAGCCTATATGAGACTGGTTTATTAGATGTTCTAAAAACTGAATTTGAGTCACAATACTTCAACATCAATGTGTCTTTTATTAGTCAAGGAACAGGATTAGCGATTCAGACAGCAATGAGAGGCGATGCCGACATGATCGTTGTACACGATACTGCACGAGAATTAGCTTTTCTTGAAGATGGTTATGGTGTGAATAGAAAAGTAATTGCGTATAACTTCTTTATAGTTGTTGGACCTGTTGGTGATCCAGCAGGGATCAGGAGCATGTCTCCTGTTGAAGCATTAACACAATTAAAACATGCAGGAGAAACAGGTTTAATTCAATGGGTGTCTAGAGGAGATGATTCAGGAACTCATGCTAAAGAAAAACGTCTATGGGCTGCTGCAGGTTTTGATGTTGAGGATTTGAGAGAGATGTCTTGGTATTTAGAAGCTGGATCTGGAATGACTGCAACACTAAAGTTGACGCACGAAAAAATTAATGCTTACACTTTGTGTGATATGGGATCTTATCTAAATAACTATGCACATGGAAATATTGACTTAGAGGTTGTTGTAGAGGAAGGGAAAGATACTCTAAATGTATATAGTGCTATAGCTAATAATCCTGAAAAAACAGAATTAGTGACTGCAAATTTTGAAGCATCAATGAAATTTCTTGAATTTCTTATTTCAGATACTTGCCAATCGATATTGGCTGATTTTGGAACAGATGATTTTGGAAGACCACTTTTTAATCCTTATATTTCGCTACTTGAGAATAACAGAGATTCTGATACGGTTCAATGGATACAAGATTTAGCATATTTCGACGGAACGGAATGCCCAGAAGTCTATAGGTATAATGCAGCAAATATATACGAATAGAGCTGAGGATAAAGATTTGCAAGTGCTAATTTCCTCAATTTTTTGTGGTAAAAATGATTGATTTGACCATTATAGAAGCATTTCAAGAAGCTTTTAGATTAATAATTACTGCAGATCCTGAAGTTTTTTCAATAGTTACAAGATCAATATATATCTCAGGCCTAGCAACAGTTTTGGCTTGTGTTTGGGGAATTCCGATTTCAGTTTTAGTAGGCTTGTATTCTTTCCCCGGAAAAAGACTTCTCAGAAGCTTATTTAATGCGCTATTAGGAATACCAACTGTTGCTTTAGGATTGACACTTTATTTGCTTTGGTCTAGGAGTGGACCATTTGGCTTTTTTCATTTATTGTACTCTCCTTTAGGAATAGCTATAGGGCAGTCCATTTTAATTACACCAATATTAGTTAGTTTTGCTAGTAGTACTCTTGGTTCGATAGATACAAAGATTAAAGATCTTGCAAAAACTCTTGGTGCATCAGATTTTCAAATTAGCTTAACAATCATAAGAGAATCTTTCTGGGAAATATTACTCTCAATTACTGCTTCATTTAACAGGGCTTTTGCAGAGCTCGGAGTAGCTATCATGATTGGAGGTAACATTAGATATGTGACAAGAATGTTAACAACTTCAATTGCTCTTGAGACCGCGAGAGGCGACATTCCATTTAGTATCGCTTTAGGGATTATTCTGATGGTTATAGTTCTCTCCATCACTTTGATAATCAACTACTTCAGAAAGGATTAAGTGATAATTTTGAATCTTAAAATAGAAAAAATATCAAAAAAATTTGATTCTGCTAAAGCATTAGATTCAATTTCATTAAGTTTAAAAGAAAACAACATCTTAGCTCTTGTTGGTATAAATGGTTCAGGTAAAACAACCTTACTAAGAATTTTAGCTGGATTAGAGGAACCAGATAATGGCTCAATTATTTTAAATAACTCAATTATGGAAACAAATGAATTGCGAAAAATCTCCACATTAGTTTTTCAACAAACATCAATGTTCAATAGAAGTGTTTACTCAAATCTGGAGTTTGGTTTGAGAATTAGAGGATATGAAAAAACTATCATCAAAAGCAAAATTGATGAAGCGTTAAAGATTGTTGGTTTAGAAGGATTTGAAAATAGAAATGCAAAAAAAATCTCAGGAGGCGAGCAGCAGAGAGTTGCTTTAGCAAGAGCTTTTCTTCTTGAACCGAAAATTCTTCTTCTAGATGAACCAACATCAAATCTTGATATTAATAGTGCAAAAATAATCGAAAAAGTAATCCATGATAGAAAAAAAATGGGTAATCTTATCATTTTATCAACTCATAATCTCCATCAAGCGAAAAGGCTAGCTGATGAAATAGCCCATATTCATGAAGGAAAAATAATCAAACGAGCAAAGTCTGATACCTTTTTCTCTAATTCTAAAGGTTCGGTTACTGAAAAGTTCATTAAAGGAGATCTCCAATTTTAGCATAATAGTTTCATGAATTTCAATTGTTTAATGATAGTGAAATCAGAATGAAAATTAAGCCCGCTTTTAAGATGTGGTTCGAAAGTGATGGTTCTCACTTATTTGGTCAGGGTACTATAGAACTCTTAAAGCAAATATTAGAGAAGGGAAATTTGGTAGATGCTACTAAAGCAATGAAAATTTCTTATCGGCATGCTTGGGGTTTAATAAAAGAGGCGGAAAAAAGAATAGGAGAACCTCTTGTTGAGACTCATAAAGGTGGAGAGTTTGGAGGGGGAGGAACAAAACTTACTAAAAAAAGCTTAAGCTTGATTAGGCAATATTCGAGAATTGATGATGTTGTAAAGGAAATAATAGAAGATCAAAATATTTGGGAGGGATTATTTGTGAAAATTAGTGCGAGAAATAAAATAAAGGGTGAAGTAATTTCAGTAAATAAAGGACCTGTGGCTGCTTCGGTAAAAATAAAAGTTATGGTTCCAAGTATTATTACTGCTCTAATCACCAGAGAAGCTGTGGAAGATCTAAATATTCAAGAAGGAGACCAAGTGGCAGCAGTTGTGAAGTCAACTGAAGTTATGGTTTCCAAAGAAATTTAGGTTATTAATGTGATTTAGACCAAAATATATTATCGGAATTACACTATGTAATTCTGACCATTTTTTTCAAAATCTTTTACTACTTCTATTGGTGTCTTTTGTGAAGAAATATTGTTTATTAGATTTTTATTTAAGAGCATCCAGGGACTTTTCTTGGCTAATTCTGTGGTAATGTGTGTTTCTCCAAAACATTCTTGAGATACCTTGCAAACTAATCTTCGAACTTCTTCTTCTTGTAGATGTCCAATAGCATGTAAGTATTCGTGGGCCAAAAGACTGTATGTGAATGCATTTATTTTTTGCTTTGACTTTATCGTTGCTTTTGCTATCTCCAAAAGGCGTCTGTTTAATACAATATTGTTTGTACCAACAGGATAGTACGCTCCTAGACTAAGAGATAAATCATCTAAAAATAACATCATTGCACTTCGTTTTTCCCCCAAAGAATCTTTAACCGTAGTTTTAACTATTTTCCATATTTCATTGTAATCTTTTGCTGCATCGAGTTTTGAACAATATTCCTCGATTTTTGATTCTTTTATGCTCAATGAATTCCTCTCCAGTTATGAAACTAAGTCAAAAAAGGATAATTTTTCTTAGGAAAAGCCTTTTTATTTTTATATAACAACAAAATATTTCCTTAAAAATATTTTCCCAAACATATTAAAAATCTTATGAATAAAATTTATTGATCTTCTTAATTAGTTACATA
>JAOZGY010000125.1 GCA_026015145.1 Candidatus Bathyarchaeota archaeon
TTAATCTGAAAAAAATGGGGGGGTTTGCGAGTGTTATCTCAAGCTTTTACTTGAGTTATCTCAAATAATTTAGGTTGATTTTCTTATCCCAAAAAAAGTGGGGGAAGATAAGATTTTTTTGTTTAGCCTTAGCGCTTTAGCTATAAAAAATATTTAATGAATAAATAGCATTAATGAATAAATAACATATTTGGATTTGGAGAGAAGATCTGTGTCAGTCTTCAAAGATGTTTTGGATCCTAATGAAGACGTAATATGGGAGGCTAAACCAGATACCAACGCCTTCATGTTAGATGCGTTTGGAGGCTATGTATTCGCATTAATTTTTTTGGGGGGCTCTTTACTATGGATATTTGTTGGAGTACCATGGTATATGTCTCCTTTAGTTATCACTATACCCGCAGCCATTATCTTGTTTGTAGTTCCGCCAATATGGCAATACAAAAAGCTTGCTCATGTAGGATACATGATAACCAATCAGCGACTACTGGCAAAAACCGGAATTCACGACCATGATGTTTGGTTTATTGAACTTGAAAAGATAAAAGATGTATTAGTCAAGATTGGAATTGTAGATAGGCTATTTGGAACAGGCAAACTCTATCCTATAACCCCTGCTTACCCCTACGAACCAAAAATTCGTGGCTACTCAAAAAGAGGAGGGCATAAGCTAAAAAAAGTGTATAATCTTGCCGAACAAAAATATGAGGAAGTAACTGAACTTCAACTGTACCTAAAAACCAAAGGGCATCCACGTTTAGAAGGATTAAGAGAACCTTATGCAGTAAAAAAATTATTAAAAGAAGTTATTTTTGGAGCAGGAACAAACTATGTGAACTGCAAATACTGCTATGCTCGATATGATTTAAACAAAGAAGGTAAATGCCCTCACTGTGGAGGGACTCAATCCCAAGATTACTCCAATATAACTTAGGTTTTGATAACGTGAAATTTTGAACTGATTTCTTTCATCTTTTCTGTTATTACCATAAGCTTCTTAACGAATTCAGGAGAGTTCTTACTATCATAATGCAACTTACGATCCGCATCTGCTTTTTCAGATTGCTTAATCTCAGTTACAATTAATTTTGAAATTTTTGCAGCAATAATAATTTTAAAATCGTCGAATTTAGAATCAATTTTTTTTATTCTAAAATATGGCAACACTTATAGTTATCTACTAAAAGTAAAAAACAACTTAAATTCAAAAAAAAGCAGAAGTCATTCGAACTAACTCATAAAGATCAGATCAAAAATCATCCATCTTGATCAAGTATTTAAAAAATGGGGGGTTTGCGGGTGACATCTCCACTGGGGTTGGGGTTCGAATCCGATCCCCCAATCAAAATAGTAGAGGATTCATCACAAACCTGTCTTGATTATTCCAAGGTGAGACTAAAGAAAAAGAGCAGAAAAAAATACAAGTTATTTACTCAATTATTTCTTCTTGTAGTATTTTCCCTGAGTATTTCTATAGATTTTTTTACCCTTACGGGTCAACTTCTTTCTATGCACCAATTCTTCTACATCTCATAATTGTAGGTTCGTTATTTCTACAATAACCCAACCAATATTATAAAACAAAACAGTAGAGTATATAGACATTAGCGGCGAAGAATATGATTTTAAAATGCATAAACTGCGGAAACACATTCAAAATAGAGATCCCTCCAAACGAAGGGGAAGTCGTCACTTGCCCCATCTGCAAAGCAGATTATAAAGCATACACCAAAAATGGAAAAATCAAATTAAAAGATTACATCTACGAAAACGAAGATTTTGAAGAACAGTCAAAATAAATCAGGGGACGCTATAAGACTGTTTTATGTATACCTTTTTGATGGCACTCATAACAGAATTTATAGGGTCTAAATCTTTGTTTAGATTGTCTAATAGGACTCCCACAGTTCTGGCACTTTGCTTTATTGTTTAGTTGAGGATTAAGCAGGTCTAGTCGTTCTCTAATTGCTTTTGTTGTTTCTGAATCAGGTCTTGATCTTAATGCTTTTTTCAGGAGTTGATTTGCCATCTCAAGGCTCTCGTTACCAAATAAGCCTTCAAAGGCATTTGATGGTTTAACTATTGCTTTGATGTTTCTGGGTAGCACACTTACAAAGTTTTGCGGGTATAGTTTTGATCTGTCTAAGTCTATTACTGCAAACAAGTGTTTAGTATTGGTTCTGCTGTTGTAGTGGTTTGTTTCTTTTTTTGTTATACGTAGTCGTAGATTCATTTTGTTTTTCTCCAAGTTTAGCGGTATACTGGAACATAAAATCGCCCGTCTCCTGTCTTCTTAATCGCAGCAAACATACCTCCAGCGATATAATCTATCCAGTTTACTTCCTTCATGCTAAAATGGGCCTGTTGACATGTTGCAGCTTTTTCTATTGAAGTAGCACCCATAGCAACAAGTTTTGATCTAATCCCAGCCTGAACTGCATAAAGAATTCCTGATGTTGCTTCCATATTTTAATCTCCATTAAAGTTTAATATGCAATAAAATAGAAAAGCGGAGTATTCTGAAATGGTCCTATAGAAAATTCTATCTGATTACAATATACATTTTTATTAGGGTCCTGTATTTAAGGCTCGTTAAGAGTTTTTGTTTTTTTGTCCAATAAACTCTTTGTTTTTTAGAATGGGTGTTATTATGCTGCTTTTTCTATGGTTTTTTCCTAAGAAAATTAGGAGAGAAAAAAGGGAAGTTTTTATGGGTGACATCTACACTTCTCAACTCAAGTAAATTGACAATTGACACAACTTTTTAAAGAACATAATATGTTTCAACTATGAGTGAAGTTTGATTGACGAAGTGGGAATACAAATTGGTTCCGATAAAGACTCGGATTCATTCGAGCCA
>JAOZGY010000132.1 GCA_026015145.1 Candidatus Bathyarchaeota archaeon
TTTAACACCTTTCAGTTGACCCAAAAACTCAACAACGTCTTCAAATCTGCCATGCGAAGTCCTTATTAAAACACATGCGGAAAGCAAAAAATTAGCCTCAAGGGAATCTAATACAATAATAATTAATAAAAGAAGCTGTGAGCAAAAACAAGATCTTTAGAGTAGGCAGGGAAAAAATGGAAAGTTTAAACATGTTTAAACAATCCATAGAAAAGCTTTATTTATGAAAAAGTATTGATCTGAACTAAAATTCCAATAATTGATGTAAAATGAAAATGAGAGCATTTGATGTAGCGATCATTGGTGTTTGTGCAGCTGTTTATGCAGTTGTTGGCCGATTAACAGATTTTGGATTAAATGTGGGTGGTGTGGCATTTTGGCCTGCTGCATTAATACCAGCGGTGTTTGCTGTTCTTTTTGGACCTTGGACAGGTGGAATTGGAGCTGCCATAGGGATTTTTATTAGAGACATGATATTTCATGGTGATCCTCTTTTGAGTCTATCCGCAGGTGTTACAGGTAATTTTGCGGCTTTTTTCATAATAGGATATATTTCTCAAGCTAGACTTGACAATAAAAAAATCATTGCTAGCTTAATTATTGGAACTACAACAATTATTGCAGGACTATTATTACCCACTATTCTTTTACCAGCAGAATCAATAGGTTTTACTCAGCTCTCCACAATAGAAACTATTGGCTTGTTTGTTGGGACAGTGATCTCAAGTTTAGTAATAATAGCAGTTGTTTCAAGATTTATCCGTGAGTGGAGAAACTATGCTGTTGGATCAATTATAGGAGCAGGTATTGGCAGCATAATAATTGCAAGTGTTGTTTGGTTATATAGTCAAGCATTCTTTTCACCTGCAGGCTACTTTAAAGCACCAATAAATTCTTCGTTTATACCCATAATATTTGTGTGGACTTTTGCTACTGAAATACCATTCATTCTTTTTCTAGGACCACCAATAATAAAAGCCTGTTACAGAGCATTTCCTTCACTAAAAAACATAAAAGAGAAGTAAGAAGAGAAAAAATAATTGACTAATGAAGTTACAAGAGTCTTTTCACCTGCAGGAATCTCTAGCTTTTTTGAAATTTGTGAAAAAACACCAAATGGAAAACCAATCTTGGACTTAGAGAAAGTAGGAGCAAGAGGTGGCGGATTTGGTCTTCAAAAAGGAGTTCTAACTGAAGTTTCAGCAATGGAAGCAGAAAAAAATAATGCTTCAATTTTTATAAATGGAAACAGAGCACCAGAAGCAAAAACAACAAAAACTGTCCTAAACATGTTTTTAGAAAAAGTGGAAAAAAAATATGAAATAATTATCAAGCATAAAGTGGAAATTCCAATCGGAACAGGATTTGGCACGAGTGCAGGTGGTGCTTTAACCACAGGAATGGCACTTGCAAAAATTTTAAATCTAAACCTCACATACAACCAAATTGGCAAGATCGCACATAAAGCGGAGATTAAATGTAAAACTGGATTAGGCACAGTAGGACCCCTGATGATCGGAGGTTGTATACTCACCATTGAGCCAGGAGCACCTGGAATAAGTATCATTGATCGCATACCATTAAGCGGAGAGCACGTTATAGTTTCAGGGGTAATTAAACCAATTCCAACCAAATACATATTAAATTCTGAAAAAAAAAGACAAGCAGTAAATCGATGGGGTAAAAAAACCCTTGATCAAATCTTACTGGAACCATCTGTGGAAAACTTTATGAATTGTTCCTTAAAATTCGCTGAAAAAACAGGTTTTATGACCACAAATACTAGAAAACTAGTTAAAATAGCAAAAAAAGCAGGAGCAATTGGCGCAGCTCAAAATATGGTTGGCGAAGCAGTCCATGCACTTACCCTCCAAAAAAACGCAGAAAACATTGTTGCAGCTTTCGAAAAAGTTCTGCCAAAAGAAAAAATCATAGTCTCAAAAATTGACTTCCAAGGAGCTAGACTACTATAAAATTGAAAAAATTCAAAAAAGTAGCAGTAGGTGGAACCTTCGACGAACTTCACAAAGGACACAAAGTCCTATTATTAAAAGCATTTGAGATCGGCGAGCAGATACTAATCGGATTATGTACAGATGAATTCGCAGAGAAAATGGGTAAACCTCATATCACAGCACGATTTGATGAGAGATTAAAAGAACTTTTACTTTTCTTAAAAAACCACAAACTATATTCCAAAGCTAAAATTATACCATTAAATGACGCTTTTGGAAACACAACAACTGATAAATCTATAGAAGCACTGGTGGTAAGTGAAGAAACCAAAAAGATCGCTCTGAAAATTAATAAAAAACGAATCGAGATAGGTTTTCCTCCACTTGAAATCATTATGGTGCATATGGTTCCAGCTGAAAACTATAAACCAATTTCAACCACCAGAATCAGAGAAGGAGAAATAGATCGAGAAGGCCATATTCTAAGAAAAATATAGGATTCTCCAATAAATTTAAAAAAAATCTACAATCAAATTTATCGATTAATCAAGAATTGGTAAAATTAAAAGAATCAATATAATCAGGCTAAAATAGAAATTCACTAAATAATAATTTAGGTACTGGCGGGCCCGGCGGGAATTGAACCCGTGACCCGCGGATTAAGAGTCCGCTGCTCTGCCTTGCTGAGCTACGGGCCCACTAAAGTTCGATAAGAAGAAAATTCATCAAGAAATATAGAGCTTGCGGTTTCAGTTCAATTGTTTTTCAGCGAAAAAGAAACCTAATTGCGTTGTATATAAGAAAAGCTATTAGCTAATGCTTTGTAGAATTCGTACGGTAGGATGTCTAGATGGTTAGCAACAAATTTTTTTCAATAAAACCTATTGGATATGTGAGAACTAATGCTGATGATTCAGAGGTAAGGGATAAAAACAGATTATCCCAAATAATTATCTTCAAAGAATATGCTGAGGCACTAAAGGGCCTTGAAGGCTTTTCCCATATAATTGTTCTATTTTGGCTACACAAAATTTCATCTAAGGAATTTAGATTAAAGGTTCATCCTAGGGGTAGAAAAGACTTGCCACTACTCGGAGTTTTGGCGACAAGAACTATGTTTCGACCCAATCCTATAGGATTGACAATAGTTGAACTAGTTAAAGTTAAACAAAAAATGCTTATAGTTCGTGGATTGGACGCATTCAATTTAACACCTGTTATTGATATAAAACCCTACGATTTTTGGGATATCAAAAAACAACTTACAGTTCCAAAATGGTGGGAAAATCTAGAAAAAAGACAAAAACAAGCATAGAAGATTGTTTTAATTAATAGAATCAATATTTATCATGTCTATTTGTTGAGGGAAAAACTGTGGATGAAAGCATAATTATGGTTATTGTCACAACTAGTTCTAAACAAGAGGCGCAAAATATAGTATCAGAGTTATTGAAAAAACGGTTGGTAGCATGTGGGAATATAATTGGTCCGATATCTTCCTCTTTTTGGTGGAAAGAAACTATTGAAAATACTGAAGAATTCTTGATATTAATGAAATCTCAAATGGTCTTGTTTAAGAAACTTGAACATGAAATCTTAGAATTACATAGTTATGAAATACCCGAAATTGTGGTTTTACCAATCATTGAAGGTTCGAAAGCGTATTTGAATTGGGTTACTAAATCCTTAAGCCGCACATAACTACTTATTATGTACACTTATGTACTCAAAAGCTTTAAATAATACACTAGAGTAGTGTTTAGAACCTTAAGGAGTCCTATAACATGAGGGGTAGAATTTGGCAAACTAGAAACCCACAAACCATCCAAACCAAAAAAACTACACTATAAAAAAATCCCCTTTGCAGAAACTCCATTTACAATTTTCTCAAAGATACACAATAACTCCAAAAAAGCCTATATTCTCGAATCCATGGAAGGCCCAAAAAAACTAGCAGAATTTTCTTTCATAGGATTTAATCCAAAAATAACAATTGAAATAAAAAACAAGCAAGCGATTATCTTTGATGAAAGAACAGAAGAAAAGTACAAAGAAAAAACCAATGATCCTTTAGGAACTCTTCAAAAGTTTATTAAAAATGAAACAATTTCAAATAACGAATTCAGACTTGTCGGAGGTGCAATAGGTTATATTTCCTATGATGCAATCCGCTATTGGGAAAGAATACCTAATAAAGCTAAAAACGATTTGAATTTTCCAGATTTTCAATTAGGAATTTTTGATGATGGCGTTGTTTTTGATCACAAACAAAAAAAGGCTTTTTACTATTACTTAACAGAAAACAGACTCTCAGAAATCAAAGAACTGTCCAATAAAACAAATGAAAATCACTCTTTAACCTATAATCAACCAAAATTAAACACGACAAAAGAAAAATTTAAAAAAGCCGTAAAAAAAGCTAAAAACTATGTGGTTTCAGGCGATATTTTTCAAGTAGTTTTGTCTAAACGATATGAATTTTCAATTAAAGGAAGTTTGCTTTCTTTTTATCGTTCTTTGCGGGAAATAAATCCTTCCCCATACATGTATTTTCTAAAAGAGGGAGATAGACAAATTATCGGATCAAGTCCTGAAATGCTCGTAAGAGTGGATAAAAGAAACGTCAAAACATTTCCAATTGCCGGCACCAGACCATGCGTGAAAAATCCTGTCAAAAACAAACAACTAGCTAACGAGCTATTATCAGATCCAAAAGAAAGAGCTGAACATGTAATGCTAGTTGATCTAGCTAGAAATGATATAGGTAGAATTGCGAAATTTGGAAGTGTCAAAGTTCCTGAATTCATGAAAGTTCACAAATACAGCCATGTACAACACATAGTTTCCCAAGTTTCAGGAAAACTAAGAGATAACTATGAAAGCTACGATGCCTTAAGAGCAGTTTTTCCCGCAGGAACTGTTTCAGGAGCACCCAAAGTTAGGGCAATGGAAATAATTGAAGAACTTGAACCAACCAGAAGAGGACCTTATGCAGGTGCTGTGGGTTATTTCTCTTATAATGGAAACTCAGACTTTGCCATCACAATTAGAACATTGTTCGCAAACAAAAATAAAGCCTACATCCAAGTAGGCGCAGGAATAGTTGCAGATTCGATTCCAGAAAAAGAATGGTCTGAAACCGATCATAAAGCTGAAGCCTTGATAAAGGCCCTAAAACATTGTGGAGATAAAAAACCTTGAAAGTCTTAGTGATTGATAATTATGATTCCTTTGTTTACAACCTAGTACAATATATAGGTGAACTTGGAGCTGAGATAAACACTTACAGAAATAACCAAATAAACTTAAATCAAATTTTAAAGCTTGATCCAAACAGAATTGTCATCTCTCCAGGACCAGGCAGACCAGAAAAAACACGATACTTTGGTATTTGCACAAAAATTCTAAAAAACCTAAGTTGCAAAATCCCAACTCTGGGGGTTTGTCTTGGACACCAAGGAATAATTCATGCGTTTGGTGGAAAAATCACTTCTGCCAAAAAATTGATGCATGGAAAAACTAGTACAATAAAACATGATGGAAAAACCATATTCAAAGGAGTTAAAAATCCCTTAATAGGAACCCGCTATCACTCACTAATTGGAGATAAACTATCAATCCCAAATTGCCTCGAAGTTTCAGCAAAATGTATTGAAGATGGTGAAGTAATGGGCGTACGACATATCAAATATCCAATCGAAGGAGTCCAGTTTCACCCTGAATCTATTTTATGTGAAGATGGAAAACTAATAATAAAAAATTTTTTAGATGGTGACGATAAAAGATGCTAATTAAAGATGTAATAAAAAAGCTCGTCAATAAAACAGATTTGACTTTTCATGAATCCCAGGAAATTATGAGAAAAATAATGGCGGGAAAAGCAACAAAATCCCAGATTTCTGCAATTTTAGTTGGATTGAGAATGAAGGGAGAAACAGTAAATGAGCTTAACGCTTTCACTCAAGTTATGAGAGAAAATTGTCGTCAAATACAGCCACAAGTTAGAGGAAGATTAGTAGATACTTGTGGAACAGGTGGCGATAAAATTAAAACCTTCAATATTAGCACAGCATCAGCTTTTGTGATTTCAGGAGCAGAAATATCAATTGCAAAACATGGAAACCGATCAGTAACAAGCAAGAGTGGAAGTGCTGATGTGTTAGAACAATTAGGTATTAACCTTAAAATGTCTCCAAAAGACGTTGAAAAAACCATTGAACAAGTTGGAATTGGTTTTATGTTTGCTCCAGTTTTTCATCCAGCAATGAAATATGCTGTTGCACCAAGAAAAGAGATTGGAATTCGAACTGCATTTAACCTTCTTGGACCCCTAACCAATCCTGCTTCGGCTGACTCTCAAATAGTTGGTGTTTATGATCCTAAACTCACAGTGAAAATAGCGAATGTATTGAATAAGCTTGGTTGCAAAGAAGCCATGGTTGTTCATGGATTGGATGGATTAGATGAAATATCAACAATAGGTAAAACAATAATTTCATGGCTTAAAGACGGGGAAATCAAAACTTTAGATATTCTCCCATCTGATTTTAAAGTTAACAAAGCTAAGATTGAAAACCTAAAAGCTACAAGTCCAGATGAAAGCGCAAAAGCACTGTTCAACATTCTTTACGGTAATTACGATATCCACAACCCTAAAACTGAAATTGTTCTTGTTAATAGCGCTGCTGGAATCATGGTTGGAGGAAAAGCAGACGATTTTATCTCTGGAATGGAGATAGCTCGCAAATCAATCACAAGCGGAGCTGCATATAAAAAACTCAAAGAATTAATCCAAAAATCGGGTGGCAATATTTCAAAGATAGAGGAGTTAGAGTCAAGTTATGGCTGATTTTCTAGATATTTTGGTAAAAAATGCTAAAGAAAATGTTAAAAACGGCTATTATGAAGGTCTTTCTAAAATCACAAAGATCAACGTCAGTTTAAGAAGAGCGATTCTTGAAGAAAAAAGAGCAGCAGTTATAGCTGAAATTAAAGCAGCTTCTCCCTCTGCTGGCATAATTAAAGAAAGAATAAAACCTCAGGAAATCGCAGAAAGCATGGAAAAAGGTGGAGCCATAGCAATTTCAGTGTTAACTGAACCGAATTATTTCAAAGGTTCTTTAGCCTCACTTGTAGCAACTAGAGAATCTGTGAAGATACCTATCCTCATGAAAGATATAATCCTAAATCCAATACAACTTGAGGCGGCTATGAAAGGAGGAGCAGATGTTGTATTATTAATAAAAGCTATTTTTGATAGAGGATATTGCGATTCCAAGCTTGATGATATGATATCTCTTGCACATTCGAAGGGACTAGAGGTTCTTTTGGAAAGTCGTAATAAAAAAGAATTTAATGCTGCTTTAGATACCTCTGCAGATCTTGTAGGAATTAACAACCGAGATCTAGGTTCATTAAAAGTTAATTTGAACGTAACAAAGAAAATTTTGCAAGGAATCAATAAAAAAGGCAAATTAGTTGTTGGTGAAAGTGGAATAAACACAGCAGCAGACTTGAATTTCTTGCATAAATATGGTGCTGATGCTTTTCTAATTGGATCAGCAATCATGAAAAGTGCAAACATTGAAGAAAAAGTCAAGGAGTTTGTTTTAGCAATTTGAGAACAACCAGGATCAACATCTGCGGAATCAGTAACAAAAATGATTTGTGCAGGGCCGTGAGTGTAAGCGCTGATGCTATTGATTATGTTCAACCATATGAAGTGGATGTATCAAGTGGAGTGGCAAAACAACCAGAAAGTAGAGATCAAGAAAAAATAAATATTTTCATCAAATGCGTGAGGAAGGCTGGAAATGAAAAAACCAAGTAAATATCCAATTAATGGTAAATATGGAAAATATGGAGGTCGTTTTGTACCTGAAGTTTTGATGGCTGCAATCACAGAGCTAGAAGAAGCCTATCAGAAACTAAAAAAGGATTCAAAGTTCAAAAAAGATCTTAAATATTATCTTTCAGAATACGCTGGACGACCAACATCACTGTATTATGCAAAGAATTTAACAGAGAAAATTGGTGGAGCCAAAATCTACTTAAAAAGAGAGGATCTGGCTCATGGAGGTGCACATAAAATAAACAATACTATTGGACAAGCTTTACTAGCCAAGCGTATGGGTAAAAACCGAGTTATTGCTGAAACAGGAGCAGGCCAACATGGTGTTGCTACTGCTATGGCTTGTGCAGCTTTAGGATTGAAAGCTGAGGTCTTTATGGGTATTGAAGATATGAGAAGACAAAAACTAAATGTCTTCAGAATGAAACTTTTAGGAGCAAAAGTACATCCAGTTGAATCTGGCTCTAAAACATTAAAAGATGCAATTAACGAGGCATTGAGAGATTGGGTTACTAACATAGAAAACACCTATTATTTAATAGGATCTGTTGTGGGTCCTCATCCCTATCCCATGATTGTTAGAGATTTTCAAAGTGTGATTGGAAATGAACTTAAAAGACAGTTTATGTTAAAAGAGAAAAAATTACCAGATGCTCTAGTTGCTTGTGTTGGAGGCGGAAGCAATGCAATAGGCACATTCTATCCTTTTGAAGATTGTGTGGGCGTAGAGTTTTATGGAATTGAAGCCGCAGGTAAAAGTATCAAATCAGGTAAACACGCAGCATCTCTGGGAGCTGGAACAGAAGGAGTATTTCATGGCATGCTAACATATGTTCTTCAAGATAAAGTGGGACAAATACAAAATACCCACAGTATTTCTGCAGGATTGGATTATCCGGGTGTGGGACCAGAACATTCCTTTCTTAAAACGATTAAAAGAGCACAATACAAAACAGCAACTGATCAGGAAGCTATTGATGCTTTCTGCGTATTATCTCAAGAGGAAGGAATAATCCCTGCACTAGAATCATCACATGCTTTAGCATTTGCCATCAAGAAAGCCAAGGAAATGTCTAAGGATCAAACAATCGTAGTGACATTATCTGGACGTGGAGATAAAGATGTTGAGGTAGTAGCTGACTTTTTGAGGGAAAAAATTGAGTAAGATCGAAAAAGTTTTTGCAACATTAAAAGCCAAAAAAGAGGGAGCTTTAATAGGATATGTGACGGTGGGAGATCCTAAACCTGAAATTACACCCCTTATTGCTGATGCTCTTATTGAGGGTGGAGTAGATATTCTTGAACTTGGTATTCCATTTTCTGATCCTATTGCGGATGGACCAACAATTCAAGCAGCTAGTTTGCGTGCAATTAAATCTGGGACAACACCAAAACAAGTATTAAAGATAGCATCAGAAATAAGAAAAAAACATGAAACACCAATTGTTATTCTTACGTATTATAATCCTATTTTCAAAATGGGTTTAAAGAATTTTTTTTCTCTTCTTAATAAAAATGAAATCGATGGTGTTGTTGTTCCGGATCTTCCTATTGAAGAATCCTATCATTATCGAGAAACTGCAAAGAATTATTGCGTAGATACAATTTTTCTGGCAACTCCATCAACTTCTGAACAAAGACTTTTGAAAATCATCCAGTACAGTTCAGGATTTCTATATCTAGTTTCTCAATTTGGGGTAACAGGAACGCGGGAAACATTGCAGGATTCAACGGTTAGATTGATAAAAAAAATTCTGCCAAAGACAACTGGATATATTCCTTTAGCTGTTGGTTTTGGTATTTCAAAACCTGAACACGCTAAATTAATTATTCAAAGTGGTTCAGAAGGAGTTATTGTTGGAAGTGCCTTTGTAAAGATCGTTGAAAAACACCAAGAAGACATGGATATGATGCTAGATAATATTCGTGAATTTGCTTTCGAACTCAAAGACGCTATAAAAACCAGATCATAAATCTGAAATAGGAAAAATGCATATAATCCATTTTTTCTAAATGTTAAGATTAAAATTCCAATAAGACTAAGACCCAATTACATTTACGATTATTCAGGTACAATAAATTAGTTTATTTAGGTCTGCACCTCAAGTTGCATTAGAAAAGTTTTATAGTTTTGTATATGCTTTATTTTTTGGCGGTGGGTCTTAGGCGGGGGGATAGGGGTCCCTTGAACCGTAAACCCTCTATATGACGGGCTAACAGCTGAGGCTGAGGCGTCAAAGGCTGTTGAGACCTTCCTTTCCGAAACAGTGACTATCCGTCTCTTGCGGCTGGCGGTCAATGGGGAGCTTTCGTAGGAAAGCTGATTTCATTGCTAATCAGACGAATCCGGCCAGGCTCGGGAGAGAGCAACCTAAGTCTGGACGTTCAGCGCTCAAGGGGGTGCGGATAAGAGCGTAGGGTTTGAGGGTTCTCAGTGGATTCTAGGCGTCGAACCACAGTGGCTCACCGCTATTTCGAATATAGTTATTAACAATATCATGCTATTCATGGTTGATTTTAATTGATAAAATCGGATCAAGATTAATGGGCAATCCTTTTAAAATCTTATTGATCTTTTCAAGAGATATGAGTTTAATTAAAGCTATAGCGGGAACATTGAAAAGTAAAAGATTTTGGCTATGGCAAGTCTCTGGAGCTATGATTTATAGTGTTCCGGTAGCTATTCGGTTTTTTAGTGGAACCGTTATGATACCTTTATTAAATTTCCCAGGATTTTGGATTGGTCATTTTATTCCAGGTAATTTCTTGGAAAAACTTTTGATTAACGCTTTTTTTCCAGGAGGAGCAGGTGGAGTAACTGGAGAAATATTTGTTAGCAAATATAAGAGCCAATTAATTAGTGGAAAAACAAAATATCAAGCTAGACTTGGTGGAGCATTGCTCCAAACAGCAATTTGGGCTTTTTTTCAATATTGGGGATATTCATTGTTGATATTAGGTCCATGGAGTTCAGGTACTACTGGAGGGAACATTTTTGAGCATGCAGTGGTTTTTCCAATTAATTTCTTTTTAGCATCCATTTCGATTTTTACTCCAGATATTCTAAATTTTATTAAGTTTTGGATTAAGAAAAAATTCAATAAACAACAAAATTAGCAAACACAATTTTCAAGGAGAATTGTTAATATTATTATGATGGTCAAAAAACCTTAATTAGTTGAAAAAGAAATTATTCCCTTCGCTATTAAGTAGCCTTGGTAGTATAGTACGGCCTAGTATAAGCGGCTGTCGCCCGCTAGACCCGGGTTCGAATCCCGGCCAAGGCGCCAGATTTTCCATAAATAATAACATATATTTTTTCTATTGAGGAGAATTGCTTAGAATTTTTTTATTGCTTAATTATCCATATTTTCAATAAGATTGTGTTTTT
>JAOZGY010000008.1 GCA_026015145.1 Candidatus Bathyarchaeota archaeon
GAGCTTTGATCTATCTCTTAAAGAGCTAAAAAACTGAGAATTTAACCAAATATCTTTGAATTTTCTATTTTTTAAATTTCCAACATTTATTTGGAGAAAAACACATGGGTGGACATCTCCATATGGTGACAATGAACAATATAATCTTCCAGCTCCACAACCTCCTATGAAATCGGCTAAGGAAACTGCTTTTTTGCTAACCTTGATAGTCTGCATATGCGCCATTGACATAGCCATTTCATTTCCTTCTCCTTGACTTTGTATTGCTAGACGGGCTAATTGAGGTGCTGTGGTTAGAATCGTAACTTTGCTACCCTTGGATATTCTAGCTAATAAATAACTCATAAGTTCCTCTCTTTCTTCAGGTGAAATGTCCTGATCATAGAGCTCTTTCCCTCTTCCTGTTGGAATAAAATTAAAGTAGGTGAATCTCTCTGCCCCTATCTTTTCGGCTAAATCTACTATTGCGGGTATTTCTTTAAGATTATTTTTTGTTGCTGTTGTCGCAATGCAAGCACACAGTTCTTCTTTAACGCAATTTTCAAGACCTTTTATCGCATTGTTAAACGCACCTGCCACTCCTCTAAAAGAATCATGAGTTTCAGCTGACGCGCCATCAATGCTGATTTCGACATAATTTATTCCAGCTTTTTTCAGTCTCTTTACATTCTCTTTGGTTAGCAATGTTCCATTTGTTGCTACTGAAACGTAAAGTCCATTATTAACTGCATGTTGAGCAACCTCAAAAAAGTCACTTCTGCTGAGAGGTTCAACACCTGAAAACGCTATAGCTGTATCGCCAAAATCAGCGAGTTGTTCGACTACATCTAATGCTTCTTCTGTCCTAAGCTCTGCTTCTAAAGCTTGCCCGGAATTTGAGTAGCAATGTTTGCAATTTAGATTACATTTATGAGTAAAATCCCATACAACCAGGAATGGCGCGTAAATTGAAAGCGGTTTTCTAATTCCGAAATAAAGAAAACTTTTTACTATTGTGATTATTGCTCTTTTTGTGTAAGGATCATCTAAGAGCTTTTCAATTTTATCTCTTTTTACGGAAAGACTTAATCTTAAAAACTCTATCCAAAAACCAATTATTTTCGAATAAATTCCTCCGCAATTTGGACATTTGTCCGATTTAACTACATAATAAGCTAAAGCTGTTTCAAGGATAGTTTTATTACAAGAATTGCATTTTTTTAGAGATAGCTCTAACATTTTTCTAGTTGTAGGTAAACTAATGATTGCATTCCAGAAATTGTGGTGACTGACTAGATTCATGGAATTTTACCTTTTATTAGGCTATCAAAACTAAAGTTGATCTGCGCGAGTGTTAAAGATTTCTACCATTCACGTTAACTTTATATCTTTTTTTTTAAATGCAGTAATAATCAGTTGATTAGATTTTTCTTAAGAATTTTTTAGCTATATCCAAATCTTTTTCTGTATTAATATTGAAAAGGACTTCAACTTCATCAGTTATTAGAGCAGCGGTGTCAATTTTTCCCTCAGACAAGATTTTCTTTCCATTTATGATATTCACTCCAGAGACTGCGTACATTACTCCTTCAAACTCATCTTTGGATGAAACTGATAATTCTAATTCTTTTCGTTTTTCTATTGGAACAAAAACAGCTAAAGCATTTTTCCCTCTTTTTTCAAAAAGCTTAATTATTTTATCAATGAATCTTCCAGTTAAAGCAGGCAAGTCTGCAGGTATAGTTAAAACTGGACAGTTCAATTCTCCTTCAATTATTGCTTGTTTTAAGTCATTATGATACCCTTTTCCTTTAGTTCTCAGTACCTTTAAACCGTTTTTTAAACATTTTTTTTCCGTTATAGGCGTATTACTGCTTGTAATTACATATATTTCCGAAACATTCTGAGCTGATTTAGCTGCATCCACTACTCGATCTATAAGCGATTTGCCAAGAAAAGGCAAAAGCGGCTTTTCAATTTTGGATCCTATTCTTCTCCCTTTTCCACCAGCCATTATTAAAGCAGGTACTTTCATAGGATCAGCACACCCGCAATAAAGATTAGAATTGTCGATCTTACCGTTTCATTTGTTGCCCCAATCATATCTCCTGATACACCGTCGAAAACAAATTTTGCAACTCTTTCCATGAAAAAACCTAATAGAATAGTGATAAAAACTACCCACACTCCAATTAGGCCTAGAAAGGGATAGATCATCAGAATGGCTAAGAAATAAGCTATTATGTTTCGTTTACTTTTTGCAGTTTCAAGAAAGATAGATCCTAATCCTGTATGTGTGGGTTTACCTAGCCATGAAATAGTAACCATGGCTAATTTTGCGGCAATTTCAGAAGCAATGATTGCTCCAAAAACAAGAGAAGCATCCATTAAGAAAATTCCCAAAACTGCTAGGAACTCAACAAAAATAGCCAATAATCCTCCTTTATAAGTTACAATCCATGCGTGAGCCATTGCTCTTCTATCCTTTAGGTTCCCACCCCCTATTGCATTTCCTAAATCCACTAAACCATCGAAATGCTGTAATCCTGTTAATGCAAGAAGAAATGCT
>JAOZGY010000017.1 GCA_026015145.1 Candidatus Bathyarchaeota archaeon
TAATATTATTTGCCTTTCAGAGTAAGGTTTTTTAGTATAAATTTTTGGATCATGAGATTATTTTTCTTGATTTTTTAATGTGTTTAGTATAGTCTTTTACCATTTGGTTATGTTCAAAAGCTAATTTTTTAGGAATAGAAGTTAAGGAGAAAAACTTGACTGATTCAATTTCGTTTTTTTGTTTTTGGATTTCTCCACCAATGATTTTCACAAGAAAGCATGCAGGTGAATAATCATATTCTACATCATCTTGGATTCCCTTTTCGTGGTATTCGCCTATCTTACTTACTATGATAACATCTAGGCCTGTTTCTTCTTTTACTTCTCTTATTATTGTCTCTTCAACTGTTTCTCCCAGATTTAGTCTACCTCCTGGTAAAGCCCAATATCCGGAAAAAGGCATAGTTAGTCTTTTTACTAATAATATCAAGCTGGGTGGCTTTGTAATTATTGCTGTTGTCGTTCTTCCGGTAAACTTTCTTCTCGTTGAATTTTTCATTTGATCACAATATTATTGAGTAAAATTTAGGTTAAGTTAATTTTATTCTTTGGCAAGAATATAGCGGCTGCTATTGTTGTGGTCCATAACCCGTTCTTATCACCTTTTGCTGATTGGGTAATATTTTGGGTTTTTATGATCATTCCACTAGTCTTAAAGATTTGTTTTCTTTCATCCCAGGCTGTTTCGGGATCAAACTTGATTCCCATTGTTGTTGCTAACATGGTAGCAGCTAGATCTTCTGCGTAATCTCCCGATATCACATCTGTTTGACCAAAAGAATGATGTTCAGATAGATATCCATAATTGATTTTGCCTGAAGGAATTGCTAAACCTACGGATGATGCAATCAGTCTGTGAGGTTCGTTAGTTGAATTTCTTGCCAAGACAACAAAAGTAATTTCTCCTGGTTGAACCATTTTTAATCCTTGAGTTCTTGGAATAAGTTTGCATCCAGGAGGCACAATACTTGATACGTTTACCAAGTTACAATAATGTATTCCTGCATCCCTTAGAGCTAACTCAAAACTTTGAAGCTTTTCTTTATGTTTACCAACACCCTTTGTAAGAAAAAAATATTTGGGAATCATATTTTTTATCGCAAAATGTGATCACGAATGACTTAATTAAAGTTTTTATTAAAAAAGAAGAGGAAAAAGGAAAAGAATAACCGAATCCACATTTATTGTACTGGGAGGTTAAGGTTGTGAATGGACGCAAAAGTGTCTTTAAAGATGAATCCAAACTAGATATTAATTATGTTCCTAAGACACTGCCTCACAGAGAAAAAGAACATCGATTATTAATGGAATTTTTTAGTTTTTTGCTTCGTTTTTCTGAAAAGATGTCTCAACGGATTATTATTACAGGTGAGGTTGGAACAGGAAAAACTGTTCTTGCACATAGGTTTGGAGCTGATATAACCCTTCAAGCTAATAAACAAAAAGTAAAATTGCGATATGTTCACGTGAATTGTCGTGAATACCGTGGAAAAATATTCTTGATCCTTCAACATGTATTAACTATTTTCCGGCCTAATTTTCCAAAAAGGGGTTACTCTTCAGAAGAAATACTTGATATGTTATTTCAAATTCTTGATGAAGAAAATACGCATATTATACTTACCTTGGATGAGTTTGATACTCTTATAAAAAATGAGGGATCAGAAACTGTTTATAAACTAACAAGATTGCAGGAAATAAGGTCTGGGAAACCTCAAAGAATATCTGCAATTTTTATTTTGAGAGATCTAAGTTTAATTGATAAATTAGATGATAGCTCAAGAAGCACTTTACAAAGAAATATCATAAGATTAATAAAATATCGAAGAAACCAGCTAATCGATATATTGAATGAAAGAATTGCTCTTGGCTTTAATCTTTATTCAGTTAATGAAGATGTAATCAGTTCGATAGCAGAATTAGGTTTTTCTGAAAGTGGAAATGCAAGATTTGCGATTGATCTTTTGTGGAGAGCAGGAAAATATGCCGATGCCAGCGATAAAGAAGTCGTTACTGCAGAGTGTGTAAGAGAGGCGATTTCTAGTATTTTTCCAACTATTCGTAAAAACGAGTTAGATTCATTGAGTTTGCACGAGAAAATATTTTTACTTGCCATAGCGAGATTTTTTAATAATAATGAAAATGCATATACATCACTTTCAGAAATTGAAGAATATTATGCAATAGCCTGTGAAGAATTTAACGAGAAACCTAATAGTCATACTCAAATTTGGAAATACACACAACTATTTTCTGCTTTAGGAATTTTAAAGATCGAGGTTACAGCAACTTCTAAGAGGGGACGATCAACTAAAATTTCTTTACCTTCCATTCCATCGAAAGAACTGGAAAAAGAATTAAGTGCAGCCTTAAGAAACAATAATATGTGAAAGTATATGGAATTTGAAGAAGTTTTTTCTTCTAAACCTAGGATGAAAATTCTTAAAATTATTTCAAGACTTGGAACACTTAATGTATCAGATATAGCACGTAGAATAAAATTGAATTATTCAACTACTAATCAGCATCTGAAATTATTAGAAGCAGAAAAAATCCTTCAACAAAGAGTGTATGGGAGAATTAGGATGTATCGTTTTAAAGAGGCTTCACCAAAAGCTATAGCAGTTCAAAATTTAATAGATGTTTGGGAACAGTCCACAATCAATAAGTGGAAGAATGGAGAAAAATAAAAAATGACTATGATTGATGTTTCAAAAAAAATACATGTATTGCGGGAAGCTACTGCGGTAGGACAAATTAATTTAAAAAGAAAAACAGTGAACTTAATAAAAAATCACGAGATTGCAAAAGGTGATCCAATTTATACTGCAAAAATAGCGGCTATTCTTGCAGCTAAAAAAACTAGTGAGATTATTCCTCTTTGTCACCCATTGCCACTCACAAATGTAGAGGTCGAAGTTTCTATTCCTGATAGTAATACTGTTCGTGTAAAATCAACTGTTAAAACCAAGGCTCAAACTGGCGTGGAAATGGAGGCACTAACAGCTACTTCAGTTGGTTTGTTAACTATATGGGATATGGTAAAACAGTATGAAAAAGATTCAGCTGGTCAATATCCGAATACAAAAATAGATAATATTAATGTGGTAAAAAAGTATAAGCAGGCGTAGTTTTTGAGCAAAACAGCTAATGAACATAAGAAAGTGGCTTCAAAGAAACTGAATTTTGCTATCTTTATTTGCAGTACTTCAAGACATAGACAAAAAAAAGAAAAAATAAAAGATATTTCTGGCGAGTATATCAAACGTACGCTAATGAAAGCAGGGCATAATGTTGTATTAAAAAAGATAATTGCTGATGATGAAACTCTGATAATAAATGCTCTAGAGGAAGTCTTGAATTCGCCTGATTTGCATGTTGCAATTTTTTCTGGTGGAACAGGAATTAATCCTACAGATATCACTATTGAAACGGTAAATCCTTTTTTAGAAAAAGTACTTCCTGGATTTGGAGAGATCTTTAGACAAATAAGCTATAAAGAAATTGGTTCTGCAGCTTTGTTATCTAGGGCTATTGCTGGTGTTGTGAAGGGGAAAATAATTTATTGTATTCCAGGTTCGCCAAATGCAGCAAGAGTTTCTGTTGAAAGGCTTATATTACCGGAGTCTGCTCATATCGTCAAACACTTACGGGAATGAAGATGGTTTTAGTAGATAATTGCGGGCGTCCTCTTCTTAATCTTAGGGTAGCTATAACTTCTCGATGTAATCTTTCATGTGTTTATTGTCACAAAGAGGGAGAAGAGATTGGTTCATGTTCAAAGGGAATAACCGAGGAAATGAAATTGGATGAAATTATAAGAATTGCTAGAATTTCTGTAAAACTAGGTATTTCCCGAATTAAAATTACTGGTGGAGAACCATTAGTTAGAGATGATGTCTGTGAAATCATTAGAGGCATTGCATCTATTCCTGGACTTAAAGATCTTTCAATGGCAACAAATGGGACAATGTTGAAGTTAAAAGCAAAAGATCTCAAAGAATGTGGTTTAAAACGTGTAAATATTAGTCTTCCAACTTTAGATCCGTGTGTTTATAGTAATCTTACAAATGGAAAAATTGAGAATGTTTTAAGTGGAGTAAAAGCTGCAATTAATGCTGGTTTAGATCCAGTTAAACTCAACATGGTTGTTCTGAAAAACACTAATGTTAAAGATATTCCAGAAATGATTCGTTTTGCCAGAAAAACAGGAGCAATACTGCAGTTAATCGAGCTTGATCCAATAAATGTTAATGAAAAATATTACTCTATTTATCACAGATTTCTTGATGATCAAGAAGAAATTCTAAAGAATGAAGCTATTAAAGTTGAAACAAGACCCTTTATGCACAATCGTCGAATTTATCGATTAGAAAATGTTACTGTTGAGATTGTTCATCCAATTGAAAATCGCGAATTCTGCATGCATTGCACTAGACTTCGTGTTACAAGTGATGGTACGCTTAAACCATGTTTAATGAAAAACGATAACACAATAAATATTATTGAACCTCTTCGTATGGGTGCTTCTGATAGGGAATTAGAAAGCATGTTTGTAAGAGCTAATGAAATTCGAACACCTTATAATACGGGAGATTGATCTTCCTTTTTAGAGAACCTAGAATAAAAAATTAATTCTATTTTGAAGTTATAGAATATTTTTCTATAATATTACCTAATGAGAATATTTAGACTTACGAAACAGGACTTAAAATACTATGAATTAAATTCAATTATAGAAAAATGTTCTAAAGGTGTATCCTAGAATTGACCTCCTGGTTAAAACAAAGAGTATCTAAAAGAAGAGACAAACTTAGCATAATGGCAGAAATTTTGCATATAGCAAGAGATGGAACACTTAAAACACAAATAATGTACAAAGCTAATTTAAGTTTTGCACAACTTAATGAATATCTTAAGTTCATGTTAAAAACTCATCTTTTAAACAAATTTAATGCAAATGGAAAAGATGTTTATGGAGCTACGGAGAAAGGAGAAGATTTTCTTCAACGTCATTTTGAACTCACAGAATTGCTTAAAGAGACTGAAAATTCTAAAAATCGCGTAAGAATTCCTCCTGCTAATCTATTAAAGTAGCTGGTTTTTCCCTTTTCTTTTTGTATTTCTTAATTTTTTAATTGATTCTGAAATATTATCTGTATCGGAATAGCATTTTATTAGAGAATTATTCTATTTTTTTGTAGATGGAGAAGGATCTAGGGGAGAGTGTGATTCTTATGGAGAAGAAGAGACGTTTTAATAGCGATTATCTATTATTTCTTCTTCCATTTGTTTTATGTTTTTTATCATGGCTGTATTTTCCATCTATTGCAGATTGGGTAATAAGAAATGTTTTTAGTTATACAAATAATTCATTGACTGTAAATCTTCTTTGGATTGGAATTGTAAGATTTCTTTATAGTTGGTATACTCTTATTGCAATTGGATTAGCAGGAATGTGGGTAGTAGCCGCTTTTATATCAAGAAAAAACCAAGTTAAAAATAGACAATCATTCTATCCGATGGTTTCCTTTGTAGTACCAGCATTTAATCAAGAAAAAAACATAGTGACGTGCATAAATAGTTTGTTTAGATGCGCTAGTAAATACGAGGGATTATGCGAGATTTTGGTAGTTGATGATGGAAGCAGTGACTACACTTATGAGTTAGCTTGGTCAACTATTAATTCTAATCATAAAATTTTTCCAAGAATTTATGGGAAGGTTATTAGACATTCAACAAATTTAGGTAAAATCGATTCACTAAGAACAGGAATTAATAGAGCCTTAGGTGGATTAATTGCAATTGTTGATTCTGATTCTGAATGGACAGAAAACACGCTTAATGGATTGGTTGATTATAAAATTACCAATAGAAAACGTGCAGTAACAGGCTACACTCACCCTAATGGTCAGGGATCAGAAGGAAACTTGTATGTTACGTTGCAAAGATTAGAATATAGTCAAGGTCTGGGAGTTGGAAGGTGCGCGCAGGGATTAGGAGATAATGTCATTGTAGTTTCTGGAGCTATTGGAATTTATGAAGCAGATTTACTTCGCGAAGTTCTTGATGAACGCAATATTCGAAGTGTAACTGAGGATTTAGAAATTACTTTAGAAATGCATAAGAAAGGAGCCCAAATTGGTTACTTTAGTTTTGTACAAAGTGCTACTGTTGCACCAACAAATCTGAGTAAATTATGGCATCAACGGTTGCGATGGTTTACTGGTTGGATACATAACACTCTCTCTATTCACAGAGATTTGATGTCAAAGTTTTCTTGGTTAACTAGTCTTCTTTGGTATTGTTACATTTTCGAATTCGCAGGAGCAATAATAGATTTAGTTTCTCTCTTTTTGTTTCCAATTTTGTTCTGGTTTGCACCTGATCCAATGTTGTTTGGCTATAATCTCTTAGTATTTATTCCTTATGGATTATTGATAGGGGTAATAAGTCAAGCAATCGCTTTACGATTTGTGTATGGTAAATCTAATCATAATAATCTGTTATTTTACACGCCGCTATACTCGTTTTTGCGGATAATTAATATTTTTGCTCGTTCTAAGAGCATGATCGATTACTTAACTGGAAATAATGGAAAATGGCATAAGAATTAGGCACAATCCATTTAAGCAGTTTCTTTTTTATTGTTTGAAGTCATCGAAATGAGAATTAAAGCTATTCTATTTGATATGTTTGATACTTTGATGATGATTGAACATAATCACCAGTTTTATGTTCCTTCGTTAAAACAGATGCATAAAATTCTAAAAAAAAATGGAATAAATGAGACTTTTGACAATTTTCTAAAAGCGTATACAAGAGCTCGTATTGAGTTATATGAAAAAGCTGATCCTAAAAATGAGGAGCCTCATTTTAATGAACGAATAGTCAAAGCGCTTGAGTTTTTAGGTTACAATTATTCGAAAGATAATTCTATTATAAAAGAAGCTACTTTTGCCTTTTGCAAAGAATTTATGAAATATGTTCGAATAGACAAAGATTCAAAGACAGTATTATCTGAATTGAGTAAAAAATTCGAACTTGGAATTGTCTCTAACTTTGCTATTCCTGAATGTGTTGTAAAATTATTACAGGAAAATGAAATCGCGGATCTTTTTAATGTTGTAATTATTTCGGGTGATATTAATAAGCGAAAACCAAGCCCAGAAATTTTTGAAACTGCATTAAATAGTCTAAAAATTACTGCATCTGAAGCAGTTTTTGTTGGTGATACCATAGATGCTGATATTAAAGGTGCTAGTGAGGTGGGGATGAAAACTATTTTCATTGAAAGGCGTTTTCAAAAGGAAAAAGAGACCATGCATCCAGATATAACTATAAAAAGTTTGAAAGAATTGCCTCTAATAATTGAATAATATAGTTTTTTATCTAGAAAGTCTTATTTGTGTTCAATTAATTCGATTAATATTCCATCTGGATCTTCAATAAAAGCTATAACCGTCCCGTTTGGACCTAATCTAAACGGTTCATCTGTAATTGTTATTTTTGTTTTTCTCATAATATCGATGGTTTTTTTCATATCATGTACCTTAAAAGCTAAATGATCAAATAATCGGTTTTCATAATTTGCTTGAACAAATTTTTTTTGATTACGATAAAAAGTAAGTTCAAGGGTTGAACCTTTTTCTTTTGGATCTTGAAGAAAAGCTATTTCAGCTTTATTTTGAGGAATTTCTCTTCGATTAATTAGTTTTAAGCCTAAAAGTTTAGTGTAAAATTCGATAGATCTGTCCATATTACTTGTTCTAATACTAGTATGTACAAACATTCAAATCATAACCTTTTCAAATATTTTCATCCAATTTTATGTTAAGAAGAGCATCTGCTCTTTGTATGAAAATATTTGATCTGGGTACACTTATAAAAGTGGTTTTTTTAAAACATGCTCTTAAATCTTGAACTTTTTCCCATAGATTTCTTAATTTAATATTTCTAACTGAATATTCTCCATTAATCTGTTTTACAACCAATTCGCTATCAAGATAGCAAGTAATTTCTTCCGTTTTACTAGAAGCAAATTGCATTGCAGCTATTAGGGCTTTGTACTCAGCTTGATTGTTAGTATTTACACCAATAAATTGTGAGTAAGTTTTTTGAATACAGCCTTTATTTGATTGCACAACGAAAGCTATTGCAGCAAAACCAGGATTACCCCGAGAACCACCATCAGAAAAAATTTTTAGGTGCTTATACAAATCCGAACCTCTCATGTATTTTTAATGTAAATTAATAGTATTGGATATAATTAATTATTTATAATTCATAAATAATATGAAATTAATATTCTAAACTATTTTCTAATGTTGGTTCTTAGAAAAAGTCTTCTGTATATTCTTATTTTTCTAGTTTTAGTTAGTTTGATTGTTGGTTTGGTTCAATCAATAACGTTTAATATTAATGTTCAACCTAATAGTGAGGTTGATCAT
>JAOZGY010000027.1 GCA_026015145.1 Candidatus Bathyarchaeota archaeon
GACTTGTTGTTGGTACATATATGCCATCCACTGACCCATGTCTTCATCAGATATAGCAGCAGTACCCAGAGTACCCATAGATTGATCAGTTACAGTGCCCTCAACGACAACGCTCTGTCCTAGTGTTATGGAAGTTTTTGGTGCAGATACGGTGGTTTCACTTGGCCCTTTGCCGATGACGTATATACGGTTGTCGTAAAGATTGTATCCTACTAGATAACCATCTGCGATTCCGCAAGCTGAAATCCAGCCGTTCATTCGCCAAAGTTCTTCTCCTGTTTCAGCATCCAAAGCGAAGAGGTTTCCTCCTCTCATCAAAGGATTAGTAGGGGAGTGCTCTCCAATGCCTGTGTATACTACTCCATCAGCGATTATTGGTCCAGAGCCCATTGGCCAGCTTCCATAGGGTGTTTCTGATCCAGAGTTGCCGCTGTTGAAACTCCAGATTTCTTTTCCTGTATCTGCGTCTATGGCGTGCATTGTTCCTTGCATATCTGCAACATAAAATATTCCATCAACAATAATGCCGCCGTTGCTGTTGGCAATATACTGTCCGAAAGGATAATCCATTGGATCGCTTATCCATTTTCTTAATCCGGTGTTGATGTCATAGCCAAGCCAAGTCATGCTAGTGGGTTCGAATTGAGTGTATACTCCATCTCCTGATGCGCTAAAGACAGGGTATGTTCGGCTTTCACCGCCTGGGTCTTCTCTTCGATCATAAGCCCATAGTTCTTGTCCTGTGGTCAAACTATACCCTACGTGTAATGGAGAATTGGTAACTCCTCCTCCATATGCTACGACTACATCATCTGCTTCTGATATGGTTGGAAATAGAAAAGCTGCAAATCCGCCTGCAAATGGATATCCGATATCTAATGCTTGGCGTATTGGTACTGGTACAGTCCATTCTATTCCTGTGCTCCAGTTATAAATTCCTGATGCGGGTCTGAATTGAACCAAGCCACTAGGTTGAGGTTGTACAAAACCGGCTGCTTCAAAAGCTTTGGTGGAGTTCCACATCTGGAAAGAGCCTGGTGAGAGGTAATAAACGTAGATTGTTCCGTCTTCTCCGTATAGTACTGGACCTGGTGGGAATGGTGGTGCTTCTGCAAAGGTCATTAGGTTATCTCCTGTGAATGCGTCGTACATCTGATATGCAAATGCGTTTATGTCCCATAGGTATCCGATGGGTCCCATTTGGTTTGCTGAGACAAAGTTGTATAGTTGGCCGTGGCTTATGATGCCTTCAGTGTTGCGGAACAATTCTTCTCCGGTGCGTAGATCTACGCAAACAAAGCCTGTTCCTATGCTTCCTTGGGCACCGCTAAAGCCGGATTGGTATATTTTGTAGTAGAGTCTTCCATTCATAATTATTGGTGGAGATAGCTTTGGTTCGTAGGCGTGTCCTCCATAGTAGCTGTATGATCCAAAGTCTCCTCCAGTTAGTCCGCCTAGTGTTAGTTCTTTGGTCCACATTACGTGTGGGGCCATTGGAGCTTGACTGTATGGGTTATATCCTGATATGTCTCCAAAGGTGCGGCCATTTGCGACGCCGGTTCTGAATAACCAGTTTCCTGCGATAGAATACCAGTTCCTGTTTTGAGCGTTTATTGGACGTGTCCAATAATCGGTGGGAAGTGGTGCTTCTTGGTAATCTGGAACGGGATCTTCTTGGACAACAACTTCCGTGACTGGAGAGCTAGCAGACAAATAGGTTCTGCCACCGCCGAAGGCGAATGTTTCTCCTGCATAATTGAACTGGAAGGTGTATGTTCCTACTTGTGTTGGTGTGTATGAGAATGTTGTTGACCCTATTGGTGAGGAAGTAAAGGGTCCTTTGTTTTCTGTTGTTCCATCAGGTCGTGTGATGCTTACTGACATTCCGGTGAAAGTATCTGTAGCTGTTGGGGGTATTGGTTGAAGCATTAAACTAACGAGAGTGCTTTGACCAACCCCTACGGGATTAGGTACAACAGCAAGGAAGGCTGCTGTTTGAATGTCGCGTTGAGCTTGAGCTGTTTGGAATCCTGCAGTTAATGATATTAATAATAGTGCTAAAATGAAAGCAATAGCTACTGCTCTATTTTTTGTTATCAATTATTTTTCTCCTTTTAATTTGTGCTTCTTTTTTCTAAGATGAAGTAAACTTAAGTTTTTGCTAAATCAGGGAATTATCTTATGGAATAATATTGAAAACCGTTGGTTTTTTTGGCTTTTTGCGAAAGAACTATATGTGCAATCGAGTAGATTGAGTTTAATAAAAATGGGTTTTGGCAAAAAAATGTTTGATGCGAAAAAATTTGTGAAAAAATCGCTAAAAGAAATAAAAGAGGTAGTAGGAGATAGAAAAGTTATTTCAGCGTGTTCTGGTGGAGTTGATAGCACAGTTACCACTTTTCTGGTTCATAAAGCCGTTGGAGATAGACTGATGGCAGTTTTTATTGATGATGGTCTTAGACGAGAAGGTGAGCCAGAGTTTGTTGTTAGGATATTAAAGGATCTGGGAATAAAGACCAGATCTGTTGATGCTAAGGAGGAGTTTTTTAAGATTTTCCACGGGAGGATTGATGCTGAAGAGAAAAGGAAGGCGTTTAGACATACATTTTACAAGACGTTAGGTCAGGTGGCAAAAGAGGAGAATATTGGTGTTATTGCTCAAGGTACTATCAAGGCAGATGTTATTGAGACAGTTAAGGGAATTAAATCTCAGCATAATGTTTTAGAGCAGATTGGTATTGATCCTTTAGCTTATGGTTATAAGATTCTTGAGCCTTTAAGAGAGCTCTTCAAACCTGAGGTGAGGATGGTAGGTAGGGAGCTAGGTTTGCCAAAGGAGATATCTGAAAGGATGCCGTTTCCAGGTCCTGCTCTTTCCTTGAGGGTTCTTGGTGTTGTTACTCCTGAAAGGGTAGCAATTGTTCGTCAAGCCACCCAGATTGTTGAGGAAGAAACCTTGGAGCTTGGAACTTTTCAGAATTTTGCAGTTTTGCATAATGATAAGGCTACTGGAATAAAAAATGGAGAGCGCGTTTATGGTAACATAATTACTGTTAGAATCGTGGATTCAACGGATGCAGTAACCGCAAAAGCACGAAAAGTATCCTACAAGATACTTAAAAAAATAGCAAAAAGAATCACAGAAGAGATACCTAGTATTGTTAGATGTCTATACGACATCACTGACAAACCTCCTTCCACAATAGAGTTCGAATAGACCGCTTTTTTCTCTCTTCTTTCTTCATTTTATTAAGCTGTTCTATGTGAGGTGTTTTGGTGGTTACGATTCGTCAATTTCAAAAGATGATGCATACACTATATTTCATTAGAGATCAAAAAAGAGGAGATCAGCAAACTTTTAATTGGTTAAGAGAAGAGTTGGAGGAGCTCTATGATGCTCTTAAAAAAGGTAATATTGAAGCGGTTGAAGAGGAATTTGCAGATGTTTTAGCTTGGTTGACTTCTCTTGCTAATATTAGTAATGTAGATTTGGAAGGGGCTGTTTTAAAAAAATATAATTACCTTTGTCCAAAATGCAAAAAATCACCTTGTAGCTGCTCTTTTAGATGATCCATTTTTTTGTGGGTTTTTTTGATTTCTGAAATTCTTGTATGAATTCTGGCTTAACAATATAATAATAAGTATTTGTCCAATTTTTATAATATGTAGGCGTGGATTAGTTTCTGATGTTTGTTACGATGGTTGCGTTTTTAGTTCCAGCACTGGGTTTGATCGTTGGTTTGATACTTTTAGTTTTTTCCAGCGATACAGCTGTTGAGCATTCGGTGGATATCGCTTCAGGATTAGGAGTTTCTCCGTTGATTATAGGTTTGGTCTTGGTGTCAATTGGTACGGACTTGCCAGAGGTTTTTAATTCGATTTTTGCTTCACAAATGGGGTATGGAGACATAAATGTTGGTGATTCTTTAGGATCGATTTTGGCTCAGATTACTTTGGTCTTGGGATTGTTGCCTTTTCTTGTTGGTACTTTTAAGGTAAAGAGGAAAGAGGTTTTAGTTATTGGAGCTTGTGAGATATTATCAATCATACTTGTGTTGGGAATAGTAGAGAAAGGTTACATAACAAGATTGAATGGGTTCTTTTTGATTCTTAGTTGGTTTCTTTTTACTTTTATTATTATGAAATTTGTAAAAAATAGAAAAATAACAAAAGAAAATACAAAGCCAAGTTCTGAGCATAGATATTTCTACCATTTTAGGCGAGCTGCTCTGGGATTTGCTGGTGTTGCCATTGGTGCTTATTTTGTTATTCAATCCGTGATTGCTCTGTCAGAGATTTTTAATATCTCTGAATATATTGTGAGTTTCTTTGCAGTAGCTATTGGAACGTCTCTTCCTGAACTCTTTGTTAATGTTACTGCTTTAAGGAAAAACGAATACCAACTCACAATAGGAAACACTTTAGGAAGTTGTATTTTTGATGCTTGTTTTTCTATTGGAATTGGTCCCTTGCTCTTTCCCACTTTAGTATCTGGAAATCTAGCTTTGTTAACAGGTACGTATGCTCTGTTTGGGTCTATTATGGTCATATTAATGCTTGCGTTTAAGGAAAAAGTTGATAGAAAAACTGGAGTTTTTTTCATAGTTCTTTACTTCTTTTCTTATGTAATGTTGAGTATATAGAAAGTTTCAAGGTTTTTCTGATGTGAGTATGTTGGTTCATTATGACCCTAAGAGGTAGAATTAACCGCTAAAGAGCATTTCAATTAAAACAGGTAACAAAATATCTAATCCAAAAACAAATTCCAATCTCCTAGTGTGATTTGCTGTGTCTCTTTAGAAAAGATATTTGGATTTAAGTAGTCTTCCGCAAAAAGGACAGTATTTGTAATTTTCTTTTGTTATTTTTTTTCCGCATTTAGGGCATTCTTGAATATATTCCGTCTTTTCTTTTGTTTCGAGAGTTTTCTTTTCTTCATCCAACCTCATCAATTGATTAGTAATAGCTTTTACCCATCTGTAGTGTAACATTTTCAATTGAGTAGATTTCTCTTTTTCCATTTTATCTTCTGAGGAATCGTTTAATAGCCAAGAATCACCCAATGATAATGAGAGCTCAAAACGTTTTCCTTTTTTTAATTTCACTTTCATCGAGCTCATTCCTGTGAAAGCTTTGGTTTCAAGGTATACGTCCTCGATGTTATTCAAGGGAATCACTTTTTCTTGATTCCATTTGACATTAAAAATGCCCTCATCTTTTTGAAATATTAGGCGTTTGTTAGTTAATGTTAATTTCTTTTTTAATCCCAAGGGACCATTATCCATTATTACTTTCTCGTCCCTTTTCAATTTCATTTCCTTGGACCTCAAATGTTTATGATAAAAATGTGGTTTAGATTTTGTTTCAATTATTAAAGAAAGGCAATCATTAATTTAAGTAGTATTAATCCAAGTGCGTTTAAGATTCTTAGTATTGGTCTTTAGATGATCTTGATTTGCAGCAGCAGGTTTTCATTTCGTCAATGTCGTAGAACGTTTTTATAAATGAGTCCAAGTGAGCTTCTAAGCTTTTTTTCCCTTTTTCTGTTAGGGTGTAGCGTTTATTCTTATCTGTTGATAGTATTTTTCTTTCTTTCATGTTTTTTAGAACGGGATATATTGTGCCGGGGCTGGGTTTTTTTCCCCTTCTTTTTTCTAGCTCTAATGCGATTTCTGCTCCAGTCATATTTTTTCTGCTTACGAGCCATAATATGAGAAATGATAGGAATCCTTTGGTTTTGCAGTGTTCCATGTGCATTAATGTCGGATAATCGATATTAAAGGTTTTTTAGTTGACTATCGGTTTACCGATATCCTTATATGATATATCGGTTATCCAATATCGTAAAACCAATATTAAGAATGGAGGTGCAAAAATGCATCATGGAGAACAAGATATGTGTTGTTGCACTTCCCATACAAGACAATTCTTAACTAAAAAAGAAAAAATCAAAAAACTAACTGAATACAAAAACTGGCTAGACGACGAAAGCAAAGGAGTCGAAGAAGCTATCGAAAAATTAAAATCAAATTAATTTAGCTTCTTCCCAATAAACTAAAATCCAAAATTACAATTATCTACTACACTTTTTTTGTACTCAAAAAAATATTTTCCAAAAGCGATTTTCTCTTAGATAACAAGATAAAAGATACTGCTAAAAGCAAAGAATTAAGAAGATAACCTTTATTGAATCTAGCCAAGAAAAAAATTATGTAATATAAGAGTATGAATATTGATTATATCTTCACAATTTTTGAATAGTACCTCAATTATACTTCTTTATTTGCTACTAAAGGGGCAGGTAATTTTGAGGAAAAAAGATTTAGTTGAGTTATACTCTCGAAATGGTGAATTTCATCTTATTTTAAGAGAGCATAAAGGTGAAAAGCAACATAAGAAGTGCAATGTTTTCAACTTCGTTGAGTTAAAGGCTTTCATGAAAAAAGAAGCGGCTAAACCACTACTCTTGCTGAGAGCATAGAAAATCAAGAATATTTTAAATAATTACTTCGCAGATTTACCTTTTTTTAATTTTATTTTTGCCTAATTGCATGGAATATTAGGCTAAATCCAAATAAACCTACTAAAAATAATGAAAACATAACCAGAATTGAAGGGTAGGGTTTAATTGTGAAAACTATGGTATCTGAAACTTCAATGTTTCCTACCAGGTCTTGTCCATACACAATTAGTTGATGGTCACCAGCAGATAAATCAGTTAATATGATATCTCCTGAAAAAGTTATATTTACAAGTCCATCAAGACTAAAACTTACCTTAACCACTTCTTTATTGAATTGACAACTAAGTACAACATCAACATCAGGGTAAGTTGTATTCTCTGGTGATAATACAGAAATTTCTAAAGGATATCCAAGAAACACATCTTCTCCATATGAAATATACTTTGTACTAATCGCTTGTAAGCT
>JAOZGY010000037.1 GCA_026015145.1 Candidatus Bathyarchaeota archaeon
ATAATGTATTTTTGGTAAAATTCAAATCTAACTCCAAATTTTTTCTGCATAAAGTTTCATTAAATTCAGCTTCACAGATTTCAATAGAAGAATTCCCATATGCTTCAATGATATCTGCAATTTTTATCGACTTTATCATTTTTCTAATAATTTTATGAAAAATTGTCCAAGCTTTGAAAATAAGTAAGTCACCTACTAACAAAGCACTATCGATTCCATGAAGACCCAGAATTGTTGATCTTCCTAAATGTTTATGGAATGATTTATCGAGAATATCATCATGAATTCCAAATCCTGCTGATGCAAGAGTAAACATGACTCCCACATCATATGATAATTCAGGTTCACCACCAACAGCTTCACAAGAAAACGTAGTAAGAGCTGGTCTAGATAATTGAGGTCGTCTACTCCAATATTTCTTTACGTCCATTAAGACCTCCAACAATTTTGGGTTTTTTACTCCTGCAATTGATATTTGTGCGAATCTATTAAGAATCAGTTGACTTCTTTTCTTAACAATTTTGTCTAATTCTACATAAACAAGATTTTTTGTTCCCGATATTGCGTTTAACTCCTACATTATTTTTCAAATAGATCTTAAGATATATTTCATTTATTATCGCTAAAGATCTCTTAAAATTTATAGGAGCATTTTTATTAAAAAAATAAGTTCCAAAAATATGCAAGTAGCTTCATAAATATGAAATATGTAAAACTAACGAAAATAGAAAGAAGAACAGATATTATTATTTATACTTCTAAAATTAATTAGAACTTATGGAACAAACTGAAAATATTGTAATTGTCGGTGGTGGACCTGCTGGAGCCTATTGCGCGTTAGAACTCTCAAAACATGGAGTTCATCCTACAATTTTTGACCATTCCCATCCGAGAGAAAAACCCTGTGGCGGAGGAATTTCACCGATAATTATAAAAAAGTTTCCTTTTTTAGAAAATTTTCGCTCAGAAGGTTTTACTTTTCCAGGTTTTAAATTAATAACTTGCACTAATCATCAAGTATCAACAAATTGGTATAAAAACGGATTTGGCATTTCAAGACGGTTACTTGATGAGAAAATTCTTGAAATGGCAACAAAAAAAGGATCAAAATTAATTAAAGAAAAAGTTATTAAAATTCAAAAAAAAGGAAACAAATGGATTATTAAAACCAAAAAAAGAGTTTTATTATCAAAAATTCTTGTAGGCGCTGACGGAGTAAATAGCATAGTTCGACTTAACACAGTAGGCTCTATCTCAAATGAAAATCTGGCACTCACTTACGGATATTTGGCAACTAGTAATGAAAAAAAACGTGCAACAATTAAATACATGGGAGAAATTCCAGGTTATATTTGGGTTTTTCCTCGAAAGAACTGCTACAGTATCGGTATAGGAAGTGAACTCAGGTATGGAGGTAAACTGAGAATCCTATTGGATGATTTTATCAGTCAATATTGTCCTAACATTAAAATTTTTTCAAAATTTGCCGCAATGCTTCCATCTGCAAACAATCCAAAGTTTTTTAGTCTACCAAGCTCTGGTAAAAACTGGATTTTAATAGGTGATGCAGCAGGACATGTAGATCCAATATCGGGAGGGGGAATTCTCTATGCATTATGGGGGGCAAAACTAGCTGCTAAAGCAATAATCAAGAATGATTTACAAGCATATGATAAACTATGGAAAAAAGAATACGGAAACAAGCTCAAAACACAAAGTAAGAAAAAGGATGCATTTTATGATCCAGTTAATTCAACATTTATGATTTTATTAGCTGGAAAAAAATCTATGAATGCATAAAAGATAGACACTTTTGCAAAACGGATTCTCAAAGCTAATATTCACTTTCCAATTTTTCATGTTATAGCCACACATTCTAATAAATCATAAAATATTTGAATTTTCAATTATAGACATAATAAAGATTACACATCAAAAGATTCAAGTTTATAACCTATACAATCATTTCCTCCCATTATTACATCGTTCCTAAATCCATGTCTTAAATGAATAATTTCCTCATCATCGAACTGGAATGTAAATTTCTTCCAATATTCAGAACTACCATCGGGATAATATTCTGGGAAAGTCATCCATGATAACGCGGATGGCCGATTCATAATTGTAGGATCAGCTCTAGCTTTCTGATGTGAGTGTAAAAGATTAAAACAATGTCCCAATTCATGGATATAGGTCCATAGTTGTTCTCTTAAGGCAACAGGTTTTGAACCTCTTATGACATTATGGAAAACTACACACCCTTGTCTTGGTCTTTTTTCTCCATTAAGCATTGTACCTCTCCTTCCAGATCCCCTTTCCTGTTTGTCTGCAACAAATAACCATACTTTCCACTGTGGTTTATCCTTCAAAAGGCTAAAATGTTCCTTCATTAAATTCCGCAATTCTTCATCTTCCCATTCTCTATGGGAAGTAATGATATTAGAAGGCATTCTTTGAAATTCAATCCCAGCTTCCGCAAACGCAACTTCCACAGATAACCTACGATCTGGTCCTCCGCCTTCTAAGGAACTTGTATCATAAGATTCAAAGGGCTTAACTCCCTCCTCAACATCTTGTTCGTATTGAACAGTTCTAAAGTAATTAGATTCAAAATTACAATCATATTTCCCTCCAAGAGTTCCATCTTCGCTGAGAAATTGGATGGTTGCTTTTCTTGGAGTTGATTTTTTTGGATTGCGCTGTATTTTGACTTGTATCTTTGAAAATTGAGCATTCCATGTGAACTTACATTTTCCTTCAAAAATCACATTTCCAGATTTGATTTTTGGTTTCTTGGCTATATCTGATATAAAAGAGCCAACATACCTAGTTTTTCCTCTAGCTATGAAAAAATCACCGCTCACTTTGTTCACTGGTCGATAGCCATCGATATCCACACGCAATTCAAGAGAAAGTTTTCCAGAACTTCTGTAACGGCCACTTAATATTTTTCCTCTTCTTTTTTTATTAAAGACAGAGTTACCCATCAATATCCACTTCATTTAATTCAGTTTGCTTATCAAGAATAGATAAGTTATCAATACTCAATCTAAGAATTCTCTCCTTTTGATTAATCGAATAAATTCTTGATATAAGTCTTTTTAGCAGTGCTCAATTTTAAAAAGAGCAAATCTAGGTTTATGGATTGGCTGAAATTTTTAACTTGGAAAATTCACCACTATTTTGGAGCATTGTTTTTCAATAATCTTCTGGGGAAGTTTTAGATTCAAGAAACACTCTTTAGAAACGGCACCTCCACAAACCTTGTTTTTTCCAGGATACTGATTCTTCTCAAAGATTAGAACATCAAAACCAGCCTGTGCTATTTGGTACCCAGCAGTTAATCCAGCAGGTCCAGCACCAATAATAACTACATCAGTTTTCATTTAGAAAATACTCTCTACTTTTATCCATATAATAATTGAGGCTACCTCTAATCTTTTCTGAATTAAATCGATTCCGTATAATTTGGATTAAGTTTAATCTTGAGGAATCCTAAGTGATTCCAATAATACTAACCTAGTCTGATAATTATTATGAATTCTAGCCGTTTGAAGCTAATAATTCAGAGATGAATCTTAATCAAAAAAAAATTGAAAGAATTATCCTAGACTGATAATTCTGATTAAATTTTTATATTTCTTAGGGAAAAACTTATTGTATCCTGTAATTTGTTAATTGTTTACTTAGAGTGTCTGAGGTATCTGTGGTGGGTTCATCTAAATTTAATCTGAATCTTTCAGCTTTTAAACTATTTGAGAGGCTCTGCAAGAATGCGCAGGAGTATAGTGTTTTGGTTGAGAAGACCAAGTGTGGAGCAACTTTGGTGGATGCTGGTTTGGAGGCGAAGGGTGGTTTTTTTGCTGGGGAGATTATTACTGAGATTTGTTTGGGTGGTTTGGGTCAGGTTAAGATTTTTCCTGTTCAGTATGAGGATGTTGTTTTGCCTTCGGTTTATGTTCAGACTGATCATCCTGCTTTGTCGACTTTGGGTTCTCAGTTTGCTGGTTGGCAGGTAAAATCTGAGGGTTATAGGGCTATTGGGTCGGGGCCTGCTCGTGCTATAGCGCTTAAACCCAAAAAGCTTTATCGAAAACTCAATTACAGCGAACAAGCAGACAAGGCAGTTTTGGTTTTGGAGACCGAGAAAAAGCCTCCTGAAGAAGCAGTTTTGATGATTGCTGAGAAATGCAATGTCAAACCTGAGAACGTGTATTTGGTAGTGTTCTCTACCACAAGCCTTGCTGGGTCTACTCAGGTTTCTGGGAGAATTGTTGAGACTGGTCTTCATAAACTTGAAAGACTTGGCCTTGATCCTTTAATTGTAACCTCAGCATGGGGATATGCCCCCATTATTCCTTTGCATCCAAAATCCGGTGAGGCGATGGGAAGAACTAACGATGCAATCCTCTATGGAGGAACAGCAAATTACATAGTTAACTACGACGATGATGAAGAGCTTGAAAACATTGTCAAACAAGCACCCTCAACCTCTTCAAAGATGATGCAAGAAGCAAAAGAACTAGCCCAGAAAAATCCGCGGTTTTTGGATATCTTCAAAGAAGCAGGATTTGACTTCTACAAGATCGACCCCAACATATTCGCCCCAGCAATAGTCTCTATAAACAACCTTAAAACAGGAAAAACCTTCCGCGCAGGAAAATTTGATATTCTAGTTATGAAAGAATCCCTAGGCCTGTAAAATTAGAATTTCTTCATCAAAAAAATATTTCCCTGACTATCCTTAGCCCCAAGACCTATGGTATTTAGAGCAGGAACAACAACTTTATTTGGAAAAAGGCTTTGAACGGTAAACACACCCGAATCACAAGCCAACACAACCAAGTAATCCCCATCGTAAGAGCGTCTTTTTACAGCAGTAATATTACAAGTCAAAGGAACCACATCTGCACCCACCACAGTAAAACCATCCTTCTTTAACCTCTCCTCTAACTCTTCTAACTTCTTTTGGCCGCCGGTTTCACAAACCCTAGCACAAGAATTACACGCAATAAGACCGATCTTCTTCCACTTACGAAGACTACCTCGAATCACACCATAAGGTTTCGAATTAGTAACAATCATAAACTCCACGCTTCATTACTTATTCTGCCAGTAGACCCTTAAAACGATTACTAGAAAAATCTTTCAAAACTAAAAAATAGTCAAACTAGGTATTAAATTCAAAAATTAACAAAAAAAGAAAAAGGGAAAAGGTTTGTTTTATCTTGCTCTGAATATTGAAAACTGATCCGTTAGTCCGTAAATGATATTATTAAATGTATCAACAGGACCATATGTGATATCTACCCATTCTATGTCTTTCATAGAATTTACAACGTGAATATCTTGCTCATCAATTACACCGTTCTCATCAAGATCATACGTGTCAATATACCATTGGTATGGAGGATCAGCAGTGGGGTCGTCTGGTTCTGGAAGGAATTTTGGATGTTTAACTATATTGGAAATTTTTTTCACATCTTGTCCATCGATTACTCCATCGCCATTAAAGTCACATTGTAGCCAAAGTTCATAATCGACATCACTTCTATACATTCGAAGAGTCGCTTCTTCACCTGGGCTCATTCCTGTATCATCATATCTGAGCGCTACAATTACTTGTGTACCAAGAGTAGCATCTACCGTGATTTCCCATACAACAACATCTCCAGGGGAAATTGAAAGTATTTGACTTCCAAATGCATATCCTTCACTTACAGTATTAAAATTTAAACTTGCTGCAGAACTAAGAAATACTGTAACATCATCCCCGCTTGGAATATCAGCTTGTCCATCAACTGAAAAAGTAATAGCTAAACTATGACCGATCTCTTTAAT
>JAOZGY010000047.1 GCA_026015145.1 Candidatus Bathyarchaeota archaeon
AAAACAATTTATTTTTGATTTTAAGATTAACTTAGCTAAGAATTTATCAACGCATGTGTTTTGGTTAAGTTTTAATAATTTGCTAGGTGAAATGTTTTCTATAAGTATTGCTTTTGGAAATTTCTTTGGATCTTTATTAAATATTCCATCAACATCAGTAACTACAATAGCATTATTTATTTGAAGCAGTTTAGCAAAATATATGGCGATTGAATCAGAGGTAATATTCCATGAGTTATCCAAGGGATCTTTTCTAAACATGTATTGAGCGGGTAGAAAAACTGGTATTTTTTTTTCCTTCAATATTTTTTTATAATCTTTTATTTTATGAAAGAGTTGAGAATTTGGAATAAGATCATTTAACAAAAATCCATATTGATTCATAGCTAAAATTGACATCCTATGAGTAGCTTCTTTAGTTAAAATGTAATTTTTATCAAAATCCCTTACAACATCAGCAAATTTACTTCCACCAGGAACAATAAACAGATTATGTTCTTTTCCAATAATTCCAATATTCGTACATAATCTCTTTAATGTTTTTGGAGCATTAGCCAAGCTTCCTCCAATTTTTATTAAAGCTTCCAAATAACATTTCTCCCTATTAATCTACTTGCTTCCATTAAAGCAACTCCTACAGCTGGAGAAGCAACAAAAGTACTATTACCTATTATCTGGCTAATATCAATAATCTTTTTAATTCCTAATTTATTGGCGGCTTTTTTCGCGAGAAAATTTTTACCTATACCTGTAACAACTATAGGTACGTCTTTATTCTTATTGAGTTTAACATGAGAGTAAACCTTTTTCAACCCTTCGCTAATTTGTTCAATTTGTTTGGAATAAATATATTTAGCCATTTCATAGATTTCAGATTCTTCAAGTACTTCAAGATCTCCACAAACAACTTTGGCTAATCTATTCATTGCATCCATTCTTTTTTTTCCTCTATAGTCTGGAGTTTCTGAAAAATATTCTTCTTCAACAATTGAACCTAGTATAAGGTGAATATCACCTGATTGAGAAAAAAATTCAGATGAAACATTAACAATGTCATCTTTTATTGGAATAGATTTTACAATTGCTGCAATGTTTGTTCTTAAACTTCCAGTGTAAACAAGTTCTCCAACCTTTAGCTTTTCAAAATCCGTATACCCTAGGGCTGAAATTTTGCCATCCATTATAGGAATGATGCTTGTACTTGTGCTTCCAACATCGATGATTACACAATTTTTTATTTTCTGAGAAACAAGCCAACCTGTAGCCACCCAGTTTGCTGCCGCTACTTCTAAGGGATTTGCTTTAGCCTTTTGAACGGATATCAATTTATTTTTAATATTTAGAACAGAAATTGGAATATGGTCGAAAGCTTGAGTTGCTGAATCAAGAATGTGATTAACTCCTTCTCGTTTAGTCTGAAACGCATCAGATAATTCAGCGGTCATAGTTAATCCCATAGAATCAACTTGATTTGTGTGTAATTTCTGCTTTATTTCTAAAAGAACTGAGATGAGTTTATCCGGTTTTTTCCATATTGGAAAATATCTCTTAAGAATTTTGATTGCTGTAACTTTATTGTTTTTAGTATGAATAAGTGCTGCTTTTGTATTAGCTCCACCTATATCCCAACCTATTACTGTGTTCAGTACTATTTGCCTCCAGTGATATCCATTAGCAGTTTCTTTTTGATTTTTTCGAATTTCATGTAAGTTTTATTTTTTGTCTTAGCTTTAACAGCTATAAGTGCAAGAGACGCTTTATCCCCTGGAAATAGAAGTGGTGGTGTAATAATTTCTTCTATTAGGATATTATTACCAAATGACTGTGAAATAGGAATTGGAAACTTAATTTTTGAGAAATACGAATAGCCACTATTTTTAATTTTTATTGGAATTTTTTTTTCAATACAGCAATCTAGTATAGCTTGAGCAATATTGATGTTGATAACTCTTCTTAGTCCTATATATGAAGTAGTGAGCCTTGGATTGATTTCCATAAGAAACACTTCTTTATTTGTAAAAATAAGATCTATTCCAACATATCCTCGAAGACCTTTGATTAACTCCACAATTTTTTCTGTGATTCTAAATGATTTATTTTTAAAAGGCGTGTCAAAAGGAACAAAACCTCCTTTATATTCAGACATTTTATCTGGTTCTTCAATAATTAAATCCTGTCTATTCAAACTGATAGCCATTGCTTTATTCCCAGAAGATAATAGACTTACACTAACATTCATACCTTCAATCAATTCTTGAACTAGAAAATCCTCGCTTGAGGTTTGTTTTCTAATTTTTAGGATTGCTGCTTTTAGATTTTTTTCGTTCCGAACAATACTAATACCTTCACAGCTTGTTCCTTTTGCAGGTTTGATTATTAAAGGAAAGCTAAAATTTTTGTGAATTTTGTTTTTGATATCTGATAAGCTATCTAATAGATTAAAATTAATTGATTTAGGCGATTTCACCTCATTTTTTTTAAAAAAGTTATATAGAATAATTTTATTGCTAACTTTGTTAATTCCGTTGATAGAACAATTTAGTGAAGTTATACCGGAATTCTGGATGATCTTTAGAATTGTTTGCAGTGTTCCATTTGACTCTGGCGCAATAACATAGGCAGCATCAAAATATCTAGAATTTTCACTGATCACATTTTGAAGTTTTTCTAAAGGAGAAATTAGAATAATTTTGTCTGCATTTATTAGCGAAAAATTAGAGTTTATTATCCTTGAATCAAGGATTGTTATTATGAAATGTCCAGCTGCTTTAAAATCTGATATTAAGGTCTTGAGCATCCCCAATCCTTCGCAAAGCATACTTGATGCCAGTGAATTATTTGTTAATCCTCCTCCAGAGAAATACTCGTAAATCAATATTCTCAATTGAAACAATCCTAGGGTAGTGGCTTTATCCTGTTCTGTTTTTGAATCTCTATGAATTTGATTTTGTTCAAATATAAAAGAAGATTGTTTTGACAATTTAATGAAATTCAATTAGATTATTTTTTTAGCTTTATCAAAGAATTTACGATATTTTGAACTTTTTTTCTGGTTATTTTGCCATTTAATCTGTCTTCAAAAGTACACGCAGCACCTCTAATACCTATTATATCCGTACCTGTTGAAGTGACCTTTGCTAACTCCTCAATTTTTAAAGAACCAGCTAAAGCTGTTTTTAGCTTAAATTTATGTGATATATTAACAAAATTTTTTACTTGTTCTTTATTAAGATAATAAAATAGACCGTGTCCATTTTTAACTGCAGTATCTATCATTGCTACATCTGCATGAGCTTTTAAAGCAATATTAGGAACAAGAAGTGGATTAACTGAATCAATTTTTTCAGCATCAGCATATCCTGTTATAACTACTTTTATTTCAGAATTAAAACTCTTAGCAGCTTTAACTACACACTTCATTAATTTGATGGAATTAGCAGGTTTTTTTAACCCTGAAAGTCCTGCCTTAATATAATTTACACCTGTGCTTGCAGCTCCTCTTGCTGCTAGACTTATGGAGCCTGGGAGATTGGGCATTTCACCTATAGTGCAACTTGTTTCAACATTATTTGGGACAATGTCTATTATTTCTTTGATTATCCATGGAAAATTAGCCCCAAGTGCCCCTTCTGAAGGATTCTTAACATCTATTATGTTCGCTCCACCATTTATTGCTTCAATAGCCTCGTTTTTGTTCTTTGGACTGATTAACAGTTTCAATTGAATCATAAAAGATGCGGAACATCTAATCCTTTAAAGTTTTTGTAAATTTAAACTAATAATTCGTTAGTATAATAAAAAATTGGAAACTGTATTGTTTATTGATTAGTTTGTATAACCTAATAATGGATACGATGAAGATAATTCCTGTTATTGATATTCTAAATGGAAAGGTTGTTCATGCAAAAGGTGGTATTAGGAATGAATATCAACCTCTCAAAACCTCCTTATTCGCATCAAGCAATCCAATAGATATTGTAATTAAACTTGAAAAAATGGGATTTAAAGATCTTTATTTGGCAGATCTAGATTCAATTATTAAAAAACAAACTAACTTTAGTCTTTTAGAGAATATTAGAGATAGTTCAAAGATTGATTTGATGGTGGATGCTGGTGTTACCAATAAAGACCTTGCGATACGTCTGTTTAAAAGAAATGTTACAAAAGTTATAGTTGGAACAGAAACCTTGGTATCTATAGTTTTTTTAAAGGATGCTGTTGAATTTTTCGGAAAGGATAAAATTATTGTTAGTCTTGATTTGGCTAATGGAAAAATTCTAAACAGATTTAATCTCAAAGGTCAAAAAAGACCAGAGGCTTTTTTAGAAACTGTAGAAAATCTTGGTGTTTCTCAAATTATAATTTTAGATTTAGCAAGGGTCGGAAGCAAAAAAGGAGTAAATATTCAATTAATTAAGAAAATTTTGAGAAACCTTAAACTTGATGTATATGTTGGTGGAGGAATACGAGATATTGAAGATTTAATCGAACTCAAACAATTGGGTGTTTCAGGCTCTCTAATTGGAACCGCATTATACTCAAAAACAATAGATATCGACGATTTGAGAAATAAAAAATTAATATCATAAAGAGGAATTTAAAGCAATAATTTTTAAATTTTTTTAGATTTTCTTATGCAGACTAATCCACCAAGTTGTGTTAAGCGCTTACCAGCTGGTAATTCAGATGACACTACTCTTGTTTTGATATTTTTGTTTTCAGCTATTTGTAACAATCTGTTTAATTGATTTTTATATTTGCAGTTTTCAAGATATTTATCAGTAAGTAACAGA
>JAOZGY010000058.1 GCA_026015145.1 Candidatus Bathyarchaeota archaeon
CGATGAGGAAAAGTTGGGAAGAACAACTAAGAAAAAGGTTTAACTTCTAAAATATGTAAAATTAAACACCCTCAAGTGGTGATTTCCCACGAAAATCCCCATTTTTTTTGCATAATCTTCTCTTGATATATACTATAAAATCTCGCCGTTTTCATCTGATAGTTCAAAAATAAAATTTTAATAGTTAACCATTCTAACTGAATATTATAAGTGAGCAATGTGAACGAAATTGCTGAAGCAATCATGGGCATTGTCATCTCAATAATCTTTATTGCCGTAGGTGTAATAATAATGCGGGTTTTATATCCCGTTAATCCGTTTATGGCAGTTGTTGGCATGATTCTTTTAATAATTTTCACTTTTGCCGTAATTATTGGAGTTAATAAGTCACATACTTAACTTTGGAACTTTTTATTCCATGAATGATTAATGTATTTACATCTAAAAAGTACAGGTAATTAAACGAAAAAACAAAGTTATTTTCCAAGGATTGCCATAGTTTTTCTGTGTTTTGGTGATGCTTTTATATACACTCTTATTTGCGTAAACATTTTGTAGTGGGTTGGCGTCTTGGTCGTAACCCGCCTTCTGTTTTTGTGGCATTTAGCTAAGCGGACTACCCGCGCTTTCAGGTAGAACTTCATCAGCGTCTGTTTGTCCTTTCCACTTGCAGGACGGCCGTTTCACCGATTCACACTTAGCAGGTTCAACAACTTAACATGTTTCAATACCATTTGCTTAGTGGACGTTTCGTTTCTGCTCCGTTGCCAAGGGTCTCACCTTGCCTCCAAAAGAGGCTGCAATTCTACACGTGGGCGGAGTTTCCTCAAGCTTCAAATATTGTAGAAGCTTGAAAGCCACACACCAACTCACCAACCCAAAAATAATAGCTATTCCGTAACCAATAAGAATTTCTAAACCTAATTAAAAAACAATGAAAAAAACAGTTATTCTAATTATAGGTACACCCTCAATTGGAAAAACAACAATAGCACGAGAATTAACAAAAAAATTAAGTGCATGCTACATAAACCTCAGTTCTTTAGTTTACACCTACAATCTTTCTCAAGGTTATGACGAAACCAGAAAAACATCAATAATTGATGAAAAAAAGACGAGAAAAAAAATCAAGGAAATAATAATTTCGACAAAAACAAGCAATATAATAATTGATGGACATTACGCAGCTTCAGTTGTACCAGAAGAATATGTTACAAAAGCTTTTGTTTTGCGAAGAAATCCAATCGAACTTAAAAAACTTATGGAAAAACGTCACTTTCATGGAAATAAACTATGGGAAAATCTTGAATCAGAAATACTCGATGTCTGTTTAATAGATACTTTATCTGAACTAGAAGAAAATAAAGTCTGTGAGATAGATATTACTAGTAAAGCAGTTAAAGAAGTCATAAATCATATACTATCTATTATATCTAATAAAAAAGAATGTCAAATTGGAAAAATCGACTGGCTTAAAATGTTGGAAACAAAAGGAATAATTGATGATTATCTTAAAAAATAAAGTTATCTTAAACTTCTAGCCATTTTATGTTTAGTCAAAAGCGTGATCTTACGTCTGTTTGAATAGGATTTTGCATGATCACTAAATTTACCCCCAATCATTATTGGATTAGATAAACTAACATCATCCGAAGCCTTATCCAAACCTATTATTACGTTAACTCCAATTGTCCGATTCCATTCACGAATCCAAACACCTTGTTCTCTTCTTCCTTTTTGGACTATGAGATCAAAACGCCTAGGGATTCCACTATAACCTTCCAAAATAACATTTTCATTTTTTACTTTGTAGCCTTCCTTTTTAAAAAATTTTAATGATATTTCTATCAAGCGTAATCTTTGTTTTTCTCTCTTTTCCACACTCATTCCACTTACACTTATTCCTTAACTGTTATTTACCTGTTTGTAGAGAAATCTTTCGGATGGAGTAGTTATTGTCTGGTATGTTAATTATTGAATGTGGATGCTGTGGAGGTTTGCTTTTATCAAGTAAAGACCAGAAAACTAAAACTTGCATATATTGCGGTACCCGAATAATGGTATTTAAAGCTAAAAAATTAGGAATAGCAAAGAATGCGTATGAAGCATCAAAAATACTGAAGAAATTTAAAACAAAAAAAAGGTTTACCGAGAAAAAATAATTTAACTTACTCGATCTAACATCTCACATGCTTTGCATAATCCTAAAGAAGCAGGTTCGCCACAATTACTACATTCTCCAAAAGATTTTTTTCTAGTTATCTGTTCTAATACTGGCCTAATTTTTTCAATTGTCTTAAATATTGTAAATTTTGTACCTGCATGTTTTTCTTCCATATTATTAAGCATAGAACGAACATCATTTCTCAGAGCCTCTGAAGCATATGGACATGGTTTATCCTGGAATCTAATATTTTTCACATAAGCATATAATGCACTTTCTCTTTCAAGAACCTCACAAAAAGGTTTTATTTTTTGAACAAAACAAGGATGAACGACCTCACTTACAGGTTTTCCCTTAGTCAATCTAGAAAGGTCACCGTGGAAAATATTCAAAAGAATTGTTTGAACCTCATCATCTAAAGTATGTCCTGTAGCAATTTTATTCGCTTTGACTAAACGAGCTCCATAATTAATTGCTTTTCTTCGTAAAACTCCACAAAACGCGCAAGATGATTGTTTCTCGTTCTTTTTACGTCTTGATATTATTTCATCAAGTGTAAAACCATAGAGATCTTTAAAAGATATAATTTGATAATCGATTCTTAACTCATTGCAGTTTGATATTGCAATCTGTAAAGCTTCATCTCTATAATTTTGAATTCCTTCATCAATAATTATTGCAATTATCGATGATTTTAGTTGATTTTTTTCAGTTTTCACCAAAATATGTAACAGACTCAAGCTGTCTTTTCCACCCGAAACAGCAACTGCAATTCTATCATCAAATCTCAACATTTTGTACTTGTTAATTGTTGCTTTTACTTTCGATTCAATTGAAAGACTAAAGCATTTCCTGCAAAGTCTCTCTCCAGAGTATGTTCTAGCAAAAAAAGCGGGTCTTAAATTGCATGAATTGCATAAACTATCTTTCATTGCATCATTCATTGTATTTTCCTTTATTAATTTTTTAGTTAATTAATTACCTAAATAACCATATAGTTCTCGATTCATAAAATATTATGAATTAAATGAAAACGAAACCAAAAAGAAAGGAAAAATACAAAGAAGTATTCTATGAAAAAGATCAATGGACTTTACTATCAAATTTAAGAGAAAAAACAAAAAAAATACTTTTAGCACTTGAAAATTTTAATCTAAACGCATTTGTTCATGGTAGCGTTGCTCGAGGAAACGTAACTGAAATCAGCGATATCGACATAGTCATACCTGAAAAAATTCCATCGTTTCAAGTAGAATCTACCTTAAAAAGAACAAATTTAGATATAAAAAATAAATATATGGTACAAGCTACACCAAAGCATTCAATGAAAGCTTATATTGAAATTGATTCAATGACAACAATTTCCTTTCCATTAATGAAACTACGCAAAGTGGAAAGAGAATTCTACAGTTTTGGAGGTAAAGTGAACTTAACTAATCTTATTTCAAGAATACGAGTTTGTGGTGTTGATAAAAATTTAATGATGATTGAACCAACAAAAACAGGTCATATAGAACAAAGCATTATCGGTTTAGAAAATTATGCAGCTAAAATGCTTGGAATTTCTACTCAAACAGTTCTAGATAGAGTGAACACACTTAAGAAAAGGAAAAAAAGTGGAAGAACTGGAGTGTTCATTAAAAAACAAATCTCTTCTACTCAAACCTTTGAGATGGCTCTACTAAAAATTGCCCATAAAAATCCAGCTGTGAGAAGGCGAATGAACTAAAAGAATTTAATCTGGATAATAGATTAACTCTTTTTCTTCAAGAATACCTTTTAATTTATCTACCGCTCTATAAACCTGTTCTTCTTTCTTAGCTCCTACGCAAACTAGTTTTCCAGCTGAAAAAATAAGAAAAACAACTTTTGGTTCGGCCATCCTATAAACAGCTCCAGGAAATTGTTCGGGCTCATACATTATGCGATCAAGTTTATAGACCAGTGGTTCAAGGTCAATTTCTCCACCTAATGTTGCTGATGCTACAATATTTTGGATTATTACAACAGGTTTTTCCTTTATTTTAATTCCACCTTTTTTAAGTTCTTTCACAACTTTTTTGACAGCATTTCGTGATTCCTTTTCAGATTTTGCTCCTGTACAAACCATTTTGCCTGTTCCAAAAATTAAGGTTGCTGTCTTAGGTTTTTTTAAGCGAAATACTAAGCCCGGAAAAACACTAGGATTATATTCGGTTTGGGGAAACTTTTCAACAATTTCTTGCAGATCTATTTTTTGATTTAAAGATACTGAAGCTACGATATTTTGAATTTGTATTGATGGTTTATTTTTGCTCATTTGACTTCCCAAATCATCTTAACTTTAAATAAACAGGAGTATATAACATAATCCATTTATAAAGCAAATTATATGATTTTTCTTTAATAAAAATAAAAAATCATCTTTTTGATAAAGTTCAATTATACAAAATATACTATTAGTTTATTATCTAGATCTTTTTTTTTCTTGTACTCGTTTCTTTTCTCTTTTGAAATTTTTTTCGACATTCTAGACATACTCTTTGTCTGAATCTACCCTTTTCAATCGTAAAATATTTTTTACACACATGACACTTTGTTTTTGGAGGAGCTTTAGGTTCAACAATTTTTAATCTTTTTTCAATTTCTTTTTTTATCTCAATATCTGACTCTGACCTCAAGGATTTTTTTAACAATTCCTTAGCTATATCGACACTATCCTTTCCGAAAAGTTTAGAAAAAACGTTATTGGCTTTCCCATTAACTCTAGGTTGCTGAGGTAGCATACAAACATAATTTGCAGGATATTTTTTTGATTTCTCCAAATCGATAACAGCAAATCGAATATAATGGCTTTGAGAATAATCCCTTAAGTCAGTTTTTTTACAAATAAACAACCTTAACTTCATAATTCTTCAACCTATTGGAAACCTGCAAATCACCTGCAAAAGTTTCATTTGGATTATTCATCCAGTAATACTTGTATATAATAAGAAACTGCGTTACTTAATTCTTACCTAAACTATTTTTGTAGATTATAAAAATTTTTAATTAAGATTTTATTTTTTGAAAATTGATCTGCTTAACCTAACTCTTCATTAATTTTAACTAATTCACCAGAAAAATTGATAAATAACTATTGCTATTTTTCATAGCCTTAGAGGAATTTGAATGACAAGTAAAATCCTAGTAAAAGACCTGATGTCAACAGATCTCAATGTATTCGAAAATTACACTACAGTAGATGAAATAGTAAAATCTATGTCATATAAAAACAAAAACTTCGTAATGATTGAACAAAGTGGCATACCTACAGGAATCATAACGACAAGAGACATTATAGTACGAATGTTAACCCAAGGCCTAGATCCGAGCATAAAAATCGCAAGAGAAATCTATACAAATCCATTAGTTGTAGTTGAACAAACGGCTACAGTAGAAGAAGCTGCAAAACTCATGCAAGATTGGCAAATCAAACACTTACCAGTAACGAACAAAGGCAAACTTGTAGGTATGATCACTTATCTTGACATCGCCTTCAATGTTCCATCATTACTACCTGCTATGAAGAAACTATACTCTCCCTAAATGAAAGACAGGCTAAAACTAGAAACATAATATATTTAGCAGAAATCCGTCAAACTTTCAAATAATTAGGTGAAGGCGGGTTTTGCTTTACCCATTTTTTTACTTAAACATGCTTTAATAAAACCATAATATGCTGGCGAAGGTTTTCCAGGACGACTCTTAAACTCACCATGAAATTGAGAAGCAAAAAAGAAGTAATGATTAGGCAACTCTAATATTTCCATCCGTCGCCCATCAGCACTTTTTCCCGAGAATATTAATCCGTTCTCTTTGAGGATTTTCAAGTAATTTAAGTTGACTTCAAATCTGTGACGATGCCGTTCATAGATGTTTTCAGTCTTGTATAACGAATATGCCATTGTTCCTGGCTTAACAACTATCTTATGAGCTCCTAAACGCATTGTCGCTCCTTTAGATTTTATATTTCTTTGTTCTGGCATAATATCAATTACAGGGTGAGGTGAATCTGTAACAATCTCACAACTATTTGCTTTCTTAAGACCACATACATTACGAGCAAACTCAATTACAGCTAGCTGAAAACCATAACATATACCTAGAAAAGGTGTATCATTTACTCTAGCAAAATTTATGGCTTCGATTTTTCCTTCACTACCTCGAGAACCAAAGCCATATGGGATAAAAACTCCATCAAACTTTGAAAGATCATTTATGCATTGAGGATCTTTCTCAAATTTTTCTGATTCAAGATAAGAAATACAAACCTGTGTATCAATTTTGGCTCCTCCATGAATCAGAGCCTCTTTCATACTAACGTAACTGTCAGATAATCCTGCATATTTTCCAACTAAAGCAATGTTTATCTCATGTTTAGGTTTTATAACTGCATTTACAAAATCAAGCCAATATTGGTGTTCCTTTTCAATACAATTATACCCTAATCTTTGACAAATAAAATCGCCCATGCCTTGTTTATTCAAAATTACTGGAACTTGATAGACAGATTTCGCATTGTACGAGCAAAAAACTGCTTCCTCTGGTATTGTTCCAAACAACGCTATTTTTCTCAGAGTTTTAATATCAATCATATAGGGACTTCTAGCTACAATTATATCAGGCTGAATTCCAATACGTCTCAACTCATTGACACTGTGTTGCAAAGGTTTTGTCTTCAATTCACCCGTTACATCTAATAAAGGAACCAAAGCCACATGAACGTATAGAGTATTATCAAATCCTTCTTCTATTCGCATTTGTCGAATGGCTTCTAAGAAAGGTAATCCTTCAATGTCACCAACTGTTCCTCCAACTTCAGTTAAAATAACATCAGCATTATTTGATCTGCCTACAGCTCTGATACGATTCTTAATTTCGTTTGTGATATGAGGAATTATCTGAACACAACGCCCTAAATAATCCCCTCGCCTCTCTTTTTCTATAACACTTCTGTAAACTAAACCTGTTGTCAGATTATTTTTTTGTTTTAATCCTAAATCCAAAAACCTTTCATACCAACCTAAATCTAAATCAGTTTCTCCTCCATCATCAGTAACAAAAACTTCCCCATGCATATAGGGATTCATTGTCCCCGCATCAACATTAACATAGGGATCAATTTTTATGACTGTTGGATTAAGACCCCTAATCTGAAGCATTTTTCCAATGGATGAAGTTAAAATACCCTTCCCAACTGAGCTTAAAACACCACCAGTTACAAAAATGTACTTTGCCATCAAACTTTCCTCGTAATAACCAACAATTTCACCGAAATTTAATATAACTCTTTGTATTCGTCAATAAAAAAATTATCGAGCACAGTTTTCTAACAAAATAACTATATCGATAATTTAGAACCAATTAATTCATAACGCAAAAATATTAATGCAAAAAGAACCTTAAATTAAATCGAGGATTATTTATGCCCCGAGCATTTGTATTGATAAATGTAGAATCAGGCGCAGAAGATGACGTCTTAGGTGCATTAAAATCAATCAAAAGTGTAGAAGAATCATACTTTTCATACGGAGTTTATGATATAATAACCAAGATTAAAGCTGAAACCATGGAAAAGCTCAAAGAAATGGTAACTAGTAAAATTAGATCCTTAGATCAAGTAAGATCAACTCTTACGCTGATTATGATGGAAGAATAAAACTGTTGCCCTACTTGTTAATATTGTAGAATAAATCGCAGTTTTTTATTTTTTTTAAAAAAATTTTTGCATGTAATCTATAGTTTAACAATAAATATAAAACGTATAAGATCAAAGTAAACCAAGTAGTAAACGTTCGTTGTGTGATAACTCTAATGCAAAGGTCATATTCCCGATTACTTGGTATCGTAGGAAAACCAAATACAGGTAAATCAACTTTTTTTAGTGCTGCAACGTTAGCTTTAGTGGATATTGCTAATTATCCTTTTACAACAATAAAATCAAATCATGGAATTGGTTATGTTAAAACTCCATGTGTTCATAATGAATTCCAAGTTATTGACAATCCAAAAAATTCACTTTGTTTAAATAATTCTCGTTTAATTCCAGTTAATCTTGTTGACATTGCTGGAATAGTTCCTGGTGCATGGGAAGGGAAGGGATTGGGAAACAAATTTCTTGATGAAATTAGACGTGCAGATGCTCTAATTCACGTGGTGGATGCATCAGGTTGTACAGATTCAGAAGGTCGTCTATGTAAACCCGGAGAACATGATCCAATTGAAGATATACGCTTTTTAGAACAAGAAATTAATCTTTGGATACTGTCAATAATAAAAAAAGATTGGTCTAAAATCTCTAGAACATCTGAAGTAGAATCAAAGGACCTTTGCAGTTTGCTTGAAGATCGATTGAGTGGATTGTCGATTAAACGCAATCATATCGTCAAAGCAATTCTATCTTCAGGACTTAATATCGAAAAACCAACCAAATGGACAAAACAGGATCTTATCAGATTAATAGATTTAATACGAAAAAAATCAAAACCAATGTTAATTGTTGCAAATAAATTTGATCTTCCTCAATCTAAAAAAAATCTAGAGAAACTATCAAAACTTGACTATATCGTAATTCCATGTTGTGCTGAAGCAGAACTTGCTCTTAGAAGGGCTGCTGAAAAGCATTTAATTGAATATACTCCGGGAGATGCTGACTTTAAAATAATTAATTCAAAAAGACTAACACAAAATCAAATCAGAGCACTAGAACTAATAAGAAAAGAAGTTCTTTTTAAAATTGGTACAACTGGTGTTCAAACAGCCATAAACAAAGTTTACTTTGCGTTGCTTAATATGATTACAGTTTATCCGGTGGAAGATTTGAAACATCTATCAGATCATAGTGGAAGAGTTCTACCTGATGTATATTTAGTACCATATGGAACAACGGCTAAACAATTTGCATATTTAATCCATACAGAATTAGGTGACAATTTTATTTATGCAATGGATGCACGAGAAAGAAGAAGAATTGGAGAAGATACTATTCTAAAGGATCAAGATATAATTTCAATAATTAGTGCTAAGAAAAGAGGATAAAAAGTGCTAAGTACCAAAACGTCTCTTTCTTATCTGAAAAGTCCGTATAGCCCTAAGGAGATCAATTAATCGAAAATCGGGCCAATAAACGTCTAAGAAAGCTAACTCACTATATGCTGATTGCCAAAGCAAAAACCCACTTAATCTTTCTTCTCCTGAAGTCCTTATTATTAAATCAGGTTCTTGATTAGGCATGTGAGCTGTATACAAGTATTTTTCAAATGTTTCTTCATCAATTTCATTTATATTTAATTCGTCAAGTTTTACTTTTTTTGCAATTGTTTTTGTTGCATTTAATATTTCTGCTCTTCCGCCATAAGCAAAAGCGAAGTTCAAAAATTGGTTGTTATAATTTGCAGTTGTTTTTTCAACATCTGAAATAAGTTGTTGTAAGCTTTCAGGAAGTAAATTTACTTGTCCAATTACTTTAACATGAACTTTGTTTCGATGAATTCGCTCATCCGTTAATAGTTTGCGAAACTTCTCTTCTGCAATTTTCATAATCTCTTCAATCTCTTCAGGTGCTCGTCTAAAATTCTCAATAGAAAAAGTATATAAAGTAACGAATTTAACACCAAGCTGCCCACACCAATCTAAAAGATTTTCAACTGTATCAGCGCCTTTTTTATGACCCAACCAAGGATTTTGTTCTTTTTGAGTTGCCCAGCGTCTGTTTCCATCCATAATTATTGCAATATGTTCAAGTTTTGGTCCATTTTTAACTTGAATCCACAACCATTTTTCATATAGTTTATAAGCCCCTATGATTGAAAGGAATTTTTTGAGCACTTATTGAGCCTCTTTTTTGAAGAAATTTAATAGGTTTATAGAGGTATTGCTTTGTTTGCTTCAATTAAAGTTTCCTATTAATTTTTTTAAAAGACAACCTTACAAATTTTAAAATCTTACAATGATTCCAAAACTTCTCCAAATTCACCTTCTTGATCTTCTGCTTCTTTAAAGAATCCTTTCTTTGATCTGTGAATTATAAGAATCAATAGAATTGATGCTATGCCTATAAGTATTCCCACTATGATTGCAAAGATTAAATCTGCAAAAACTTTTTCAGAGATGTTTATTGCAGGGCTAATTAATATGTTTGCAGTTGCATCCAAGATAAACCTAGACCAAGCAATGGAAACAACTAAAGCTACGTTTCTTAATAATCTAGGATTTCTTTCGAAATATAATCGGATGCTTCTTCCAAATAATATGATGCTAATTCCAACAACCATTAAATCCATCAATCCTTTTATGAAAAATCCGGTTAATCTAGGAAGTTCACTTATCCACCCTGCTAGGTCGGATGGAAGCGGTTGAGTGGCGTTAATTGTTGCGTTTGAAAATCCTAAATAAGCACTAACAGCA
>JAOZGY010000074.1 GCA_026015145.1 Candidatus Bathyarchaeota archaeon
GAGCTGGGGGTGCTATATACAAGAGCATCGAATTCTAAGGATCAACTATATCCAAAATGAACATGTCCGGAAGAATGACCTTATGCAACATGGCTGTGGAAATGGGTGCCAAAAACGGAATAATCGAACCTGATATAATCACCAAAAAATTCTTAGCTGGAAGAACAAATCAATCTTTAAATAATATTGACTCTTTTAAAAGCGATCCTGATGCTTCATATGAAAAAACATTAGACATCGACATAACAGACTTAGAACCCCAAATTGCTCTTCCCCCATCAGTAGACAACATAAAATTAGTTTCAGAAGCTGAAAACATTCAGATCAATCAAGCGTTCATTGGTTCATGCACAAATGGAAGAATCGAAGACTTACGATTAGCAGCAAAAATTCTAGATGGAAAAAAAGTAAAAGATAATGTAAGAATCCTTGTAATTCCCGCTTCTCAAGAAGTTTACTTAGATGCCTTAAAAGAAGGACTAATAGAAATATTCACAAAAGCGGGAGCTTTAGTATGTGGATCTTCATGTGGACCTTGCTTAGGAGGACACATAGGATTACTAGCCAAAGATGAGACTTGCATTAGTACCTCTAACCGCAACTTTATTGGAAGAATGGGAAGCACAGAAGCTAAAGTATATTTAGCCTCCCCTGCAACTGTTGCAGCTTCTGCTATCACAGGCAAAATTACAGACCCTACAAAATGAAGGAATAATAAATGAAAATAAATGGAAAAATAATCAAATTTGGAGAAAACATCGATACAGACGTAATTTTACCAGGAAAATATCTAGTTTTAGTAGATACAAAAGAACTGGCTAAACACGCAATGGAAGGAATAGATCCACAATTTCCTAAAAAAGCTAGAAAAGGGATTATTCTGGTTGGAGGGAAAAACTTTGGCTGCGGTTCAAGCAGGGAACAGGCTCCATTAGCTTTGAAATACTCTGGAGTAAATTGTATAATAGCTGAAAGCTTTGCAAGAATTTTCTTCAGAAATTCAATAAACATTGGATTACCAGTGATTGAGCATAAAAGTATAACAAAACTAGTGGCCGATGGCGAGGAAATAACTGTAGACTTAAACATAGGAATAGTTCAAAATAATTCGAAAAATACCAGTTTTCAAGTAAAAAAACTCCCAACATTTATCATTGAGATAATTAATGATGGGGGATTAATAGAAAATATACGAAGGAGATTAAACAAATGAGCGAATATAAAATATCATACATAATTGGGGACGGAATAGGCCTAGAACTGACAAATGCTACCATGGCAGTTTTGAAGGCAGTACAAGAAAAATTTGATATAAAATTAAATATGATCGAAGCAGAAGCAGGAGATATAATTTTAGAAAAAAGAGGAGTCGCATTACCTGAAAGTAGTATTCAAAAAATCAAAGAATCCCATGCTTGCTTAAAAGGTCCAGTTGGAGAAACTGCTGCAGACACGATAGTAAAATTAAGATTCATATTCGATTTATATGCCAATCTTCGGCCAATTAAATCATATCCAGGAATTAAATCGATTCAACCTGGAATAGACATGGTTTTCGTGAGAGAGAACACTGAAGGCCTTTATAAAGGTCAAGAATTTTCAATTGATAAAGATACTACTGTATGTTTAAGAACTATTACAAGAAAAAATACTGAAAGAATAGCCAAAAAAGCTTTTGAAATCGCAAGAAGACGAAATAGTAAAAAGATTGTTACTGCGATACACAAAGCTAACGTCATGCGCATAACTGATGGATTATTCGCTGGTGTTTGCAGAGAAATAGCAACACAGTATCCCGATATTAAGTTCAATGAATTATATGTCGATGCCGCAGCAATGAGATTAATAAAAGAACCACAGAAATTTGATGTTCTAGTTACTCCTAATATGTTTGGAGATATTTTATCTGACGAAGCAGCACAGCTTATAGGAGGATTAGGTATGGCACCTGGAGCAAACCTGGGAGAAAAATTTGCGCTTTTTGAACCAATACATGGATCAGCACCAAACAGAGTAGGAAAACAAACTGCAAATCCAATTTCCATGATTCTAGCAGCGAAAATGATGCTAGATTGGCTAGGAGAAAAATATAATGATCAGAACTGCATTAAAGCAGGAATAGCAATAGAAAATGGAGTTGTTAAAACCCTTCGTGAAGGTCCCACAATCCCAGATTTAGGTGGTAAAACCACTACCCAGGGAATGGCTGAAGCAATAGCTGCTGCTTTAGAATAGTAAATAGGATATTAACATGAATATTAAAAGAGTAAAACGCATCCGCATCTTTGATACTACACTAAGAGATGGAGAACAAACGCCAGGCGTATCCCTAACTGTTGAAGATAAGATTGAGATAGCGCATCAACTTAGCAAATTAGGTGTAGACGTAATCGAAGCTGGTTCACCCATGTCCTCTGAGGGTGAAAAGAAAGTAGTTAAGGCTATTGCACAAGAGGGATTAAAAAGCGAAATATGTGCTTTGGCACGTGCTACAAAAGGAGATATTGACAAAGCAATTGATTGTGATGTTGATTTAATTCACTTGTTTATTCCAACTTCTCCAGTTCAGATGAAATACGCGGTTAATTTGAATCAGGCTCAGGTGATATCAGCAACTGTTGAGATGATTGAGTATATTAAAAAGCATGGACTGAAATGTGAATTCTCCCCCATGGACGCTACAAGATCCAAGATGCCCTTTCTTAAACAAGTATGCAAAGCCGCTGAAAAAACAGGGGCTGATATGATCAACATACCTGATACTGTAGGTATAATGACGCCAAAAACAATCAGCAAATTTATTTCAGAAATCAGATCTGCAATTGAAGTTCCAATTAGCATCCATTGTCATGACGACTTTGGCATGGCTGTCGCCAACTCTTTAGCTGCTGTCGAAGCAGGAGCTACTCAAGTTCATTGTACAATTAATGGTCTTGGGGAAAGAGCGGGAAACGCTTCCCTAGAAGAGATTGTTATGGCACTACATATGATTTACAAAATGAAAACAAGTGTTAACTCACGCTTGCTCTATAGCACATCTAGAATTGTCTCTACACTAACAGGCTTATTTGTTCAAGCTAACAAAGCAATTGTGGGAGAGAATGCTTTTGCCCATGAATCAGGAATTCACACCCGCGGTATTACAGTAAAACCATTAACATTTGAACCAATAAAGCCAGAGCTAGTCGGAAGAAAAAGAAGACTGGTAGCCGGAAAACTAGCTGGAACCCGAGGAATAAAAGCTGAACTTGAAGAAATTGGAATCACACCAAACGAAAAACAACTAAGAGAAATTGTCAAAAGAATTAAAGACTTAGGTGATAAAGGCAAAATGGTAACTGATGCTGATCTATTAGCTATTACTTCCGCTGTCATTGGTGAAGTTATCGCAGAAGAAAAGATTGTTGACTTATGCGATTTAGCTGTTATGACAGGAATAAAGGTAATACCGACAGCCTCAGTTAGATTAGTTTTAGATGGAAAGGAGTATAGTGCAGCAGAAACAGGAGTAGGACCAGTAGATGCAGTACTAAAGGCAATTCAGAAATTAACTCAAAACCTCGAAAAAATCAGATTAAACGAATATCGCCTAGAAGCTATAACCGGCGGCTCAAATGCTGTGGCAGAAGTCATAATAAAAGTAGAGGATGAAAAAGGAAACATAATTTCAGCTCGTGCAGCTAGAGAAGACATAGTAATGGCCAGTGTTGAAGCAATGATAAATGGAATAAATAAAATCCTAATAAAAAATCGAAAACAGGGAAAATAAAGTGAAAATAGCCTTTCAAGGAGAAAGGGGAGCATACAGCGAGGATGCCATCTACGCTTTTTTTGGTGAAAAAGTAGAAGTAGAACCATGCAAAGACTTAACAGAAGTTTTTGAAAGTGTTACAAAACAAGAAACAGAATTTGGAGTTGTTCCCATTGAAAATTCTCTCGAAGGAAGCGTAAACCAAACCTATGATCTTTTTCTAACTCACGGCCTAAAAGTAAAGGGCGAAATTGTAATCAGAATTTCCCATTGTCTCATAGCAAATCCCGGTACAAAAATTGAGTCAATTAAGACAGTTTATTCTCATCCCCAAGCATTAGCACAAAGTCACAGATTTCTTGAAAAGTGCAAATTCAAATTAATACCCACATATGATACCGCTGGTAGTGTAAAAATGCTAAAAGAAAAAACATTAAAAAACGCAGCAGCTATAGCCAGCTCAAAAGCAGCTGAGCTATACGGAATGTCTATTCTTGCTAGAGAAATAGAAGATAATCATACAAACCATACTCGATTTTTTGTAATATCAAAAGAAGATTCACCAAAAACAGGCAACGATAAAACATCAATTATTTTTGCCGCTTCACACACTCCAGGATCCTTATACTCTGCACTAGGAGAATTTGCAAAACGAGAAATAAATCTTACAAAAATTGAATCCAGACCAACAAAACAAAAACCATGGGAATATAATTTCTATTTGGATTTTGAAGGTCACAGAACTGAAGCAAGATGTAAAGAAGTTCTTGAAGTGTTAAGAAAAAATTCTGCTTTTTTAAAGCTTTTAGGATCATATCCCAAGGCAAAAAACTAATGAAGTTAATTTTCTGACGATTCTAACATTTTATACATTACGTTGTAAGAGTGCTCGATATTATCACTTATTGCCTTAAGTTTAGATTTTAATTGCTTCATCTTAATTGTTATCGCTGCTGAATCTTTTTTCTTAATTAATTCCAACCATTCATTAGCTTTATTGATAAACTCAGTTTCAAGGTTTAGAATATGAGGCAGATTAGATTGTAAACTATTAAACAGTTCAGGCTCTTCTAAAGCCGCGACTTCAGCTAAAGTAAATAACATTCTAAAAGTAGTGCCAGCAACATTCTTAGTTTCAGGATAGTCTTTATGTTCAAGTAGAACATCACAAGCCACTAAACCTATGAAATGAGGCAATCCAAGAACAACAGACATCAACGCATCATGCTTTTCAGGAGATAGAATAAAAACCCGCACTTGTTTAGTCTCTAACCACTTTTTAAATTCCAGAGCATATTTCTTTTCTATTGCATTTGTCGGAGTTAAAACAAATGTTTTATTTTTTAAACTTGTACTACCAGGACCAAAGACAGGGTGAGTCCCAAGAATAAGATTGGCTGGTAAGTATTTATGCAAAATATCAACTGGGTATTTCTTAATAGAACAAATATCCATTAAGATCTGGTTTTTCTGAATTCCAGAGCTGATGATCTTTACAACTTCTTCAAATGCATCTATTGAAACACAAATTAAAATCCTATCTGCTCCCTCAATTGCCCCTAAAAAACTATTAGTTTCAACATTTAGCTCACTACCTACCCTTGCTAGCTTTTCCTGATTTCTAGAAGCAATTACTACAGAGTGGCCTTCATCTCGAAATAACTTTGCAAACCAGGATCCCATTTTTCCTGCGCCAACAATAGCCAGCCTCATTCAGAAACCGCCTTACAGATCTTAAGAAGTGCATCCCTAAGATCATTTTCTGGTGCTGTGAGAGATATTCTGAAATGTTCCCTATAATCACCAAAGGAAGTCCCTGGAGCTACAGCCACACCAGCATCCAGAAGATCTAACGCAAATTTTTCTGAATCTAATCCCTTATACTTGGGAAATACGTAGAAAGGAGCATCGGGATTTGAGAATTCTAATTTAGCATCAGAAAGGATTTTAGATGCCATTTTTGCTCTATTCAAATAAATCTCCCTGATTTCATTTGTAAGTTTATCTTGCATATCTAATGCTACCAATGCAGCATCTTGAATGAAAACAGGAACATTCGAGAAAGTGATTTGGTTTAATTTTCCAATTTTCGTAATCAGGTTTTCATTAGCTACTACATAACCAATACGCCAACCAGTCATAGTAAACATCTTAGAAAACCCAGTAACCAAAATATTGTCATTATTATAATTTAAGATACTCTTAGTATTAACAAAGCTAATTTTAGAGTAAACTTCATCAGATAAAATCATGATATTTTTATCATGAGCAATCTTAACGATACCATCAACAATCTTCTCATCCATAACTTTACTCGTGGGATTACTTGGATTATTCAATATAATTAATCGCGTTTTATCATCGATTAACTCCTCTAGAGCTTCAAGATCAACTTTCCAGTTCGAATCAAGATCAGTTTTTAATAATCTAGCCTCAGCGCAAAGGCTCAATGCAGCTAATCCATAAGCAGTCCAATAAGGAGTAGGAATTACCACATTTCCACCCTGCTTAAGCGTCAAATACATAGTGGAAAAAATTCCCCATTTTGAACCAGGAGTAATAACAATATTATCAGCCGAAACTCCATGAATGCTTCCAAGTTTTTCCCTTAAAGCTTGTTCACCGAAAGCTGAAGCATATTTTGTTCTACCCTTTTTTAAAGCCACACAAGCAGCATCAACAATCTCTGAAGGAGTAGCTAAATCAGGATCTCCGATATTTAACTTCGTTATCTTTTTTCCTTGATTTTGAAGTTTTATCGCCTTCTCGTTAATCTCATATAACAAATCCAACACCCTAACGATATAATGGGAAAGCAGATTCTTCTAATTTTGAACTGAACTGCACATATTAACTATTTGGTGGTAAATCGCATCAATCTTTTTAGAATCCAAACCCAGATCTGCAGCTTTCTGTTTTACAGTTTCATAAACATAATTTTCCCGTGAACTATCTTGAATAGCCATATTAGATTTCTTTTTTAAAATCCCAATCGTTCTACAAATTTCTACTCTTTGCCTCAATAAAACCAAGACTTGTTCATCGACATCATCTATTTTTTCTCTCAATTGATTGATTTGCTCCATATTACTTATTCTCCCTTATGACATTTGGTAGGAAACCACCACGCATCAAGTGGTCAATAAGCACTATAGCAACTGCAGATTCAACAACTGGAACAGCCTTTGGAACTACACATGGATCATGTCTCCCAGCAATTTTCAGCTTTGTTTCTTTCATCGTTTTTAAATTTACAGTTTTTTGATCTACTCCAATAGATGGTGTAGGTTTAAAGGCAACACTTAAGATAATTGGCATCCCAGAAGATAATCCACCTAAAATTCCGCCAGCATTATTTGATGTGGTCACTATTTTATCATCACGAAGTGCATATTGATCATTGTTTTCTGATCCCTTAAGTTTAGCAGCCATAAAACCTACTCCAAAATCAACTCCTTTAACAGCTGGGATCGCCAGAATTATTTTGGCAATATCACTATCAAGTGAGTCAAAAACTGGATCGCCTACTCCAGCAGGTACATTCAAACTCACACATTCAACAATGCCACCCACACTGTTCCCTTCACTTTTGGCTTTAATTATTGATTTTTCCATTAATTCAGAACTTGCTAAATCAGGACATCGAACCGATGACTCGTACCTAAGTTTTCTAACTTCATCAAAACTGATGGTCTTTTCCATTTCTATTTTTCCAATTGCTTTAGTAAAAGCCAGAACTTCAATTTTTTGCAAAGCTAATAATTTCTTGGCTATAGTGCCTGCCATAATCAATGCCACAGTTCCTCTTCCAGAAAAACGGCCACCCCCGCGATAATCATTAAAACCACCATACCTGATACGAGCTGGATAATCAGCATGTCCTGGTCTTGGTAAATCTTTAATCAGTTCGTAATCGCTAGAAAGCATCTCTTTATTTTTAACAACTAAACAAATGGGGGCACCAGTTGTTACACCATTAAATACACCAGAAAAAATTTGTACAGTATCTCTTTCTTTTCTTTCAGATACAATTTTTGATTGCTTAGGAATTCTCTTAGCTAATTCCTCATCAATTTCACTGTTAGTTAAAGACAATCCAGCTGGACAACCATCAATTAATACGCCTATATAATCACCGTGGCTCTCACCGAAAGTTGTTATTACAAAGGCTTTACCTATTGAATTTCCCGCCAAAAATCTCAGCTCCTATTAATTTTAAATCATTAAAAAATTCTGGATAGGATTTTCTAACACATTCAGAATTCTGAATCTTTGTTTCACCAACAGCTCCCAACGCAGCTACAGCACATGCCATAGCGATTCTATGATCTTTATGAGGATCAATTAAAGCACCATTCAAAACACATGGTCCATTAATTGTGAGACTTTCTTCATCCATAGAGATATCAGCACCCATCTTTCTTAATTCAAGATAAAGAGACAATAACCTATCAGACTCCTTATATCTTAATCTATGAGCATCATGTATTTTAGAAATCCCATTAGCATAACATGCT
>JAOZGY010000076.1 GCA_026015145.1 Candidatus Bathyarchaeota archaeon
GGCTGTGAATAGAGGCTACATTCTTCTCAAAATTTCTCATCCATAACAAAGAGTTGCTGGATCCCTAAGTTAAATTATATATGAAATACTGAAAAATAAACAATAAAAAAAATTAACTGCATATTCTATTATTTTACCTTGTAGTACTTCCCTTGTGTATTTCTATAGATTTTTTTATTCTTACGTGTCAACTTCTTTTTATGCACCATTTCTTAAAATCCTCATAATTGATGGTTTATTATTTCTTGCAGTAAAGCGACCAACAATATAGAACAAACCAGCCGAGTATATATAGACATTAGCGGCGAAGAACATGATTCTAAAATGCACAAACTGCGGAAACACATTCAAAATTGAGATCTATCCGAGCGATGGTGAAGGGGTCACTTGCCCCATCTGCAGAGCAGATTATAAAGCAGTTACTAAAAATGGAAAAGTCAAACTAAAAGATTACATCTACGAAAACGAAGACTTTGAAGAATTATCAGAATAAATCGCCTCAATCTAATCCTAACAGCCTATATAGTTTCATATGTAGAATTATTATTTCAATTCTTTTTCCAAAATTCTCATCTCTTATTGCTAAGTTCAATAAACTAGTTTTATTTGCTAGATTCTATCAAAAAAAACGGGATCTTCAAAACCACATTTTTTTCCACAGATTCGCAAAAGATGTAAATAGGCTCTTTTTGTCGCTACTCTTTTTGCACCCTTGTTTTGAGCAAATTTTTCCTTTAGCCCTTCCAACTCAATTTTCATCTTTTCTATTTCTTTCATTGCAGCCAATCTCAGTCCCTCATCTAAAAAACTAAAAGCTTCCTTCTTTTTTTGTTAAAATCCCTTACTATGACATATATAACAGAATTTGTAGGGTCTGAATCTTTGTTTAGATTGTCTAATAGACTTCCCGCAGTTCTGACACTTGGTTTTATTGTTTAGTTGAGGATTAAGCAGGTCTAGTCGTTCTCTAATTGCCTGGGTTGTTTCTGAATCAGGTCTTGATCTTAATGCTTTTTTCAGGAGTTGATTTGCCATCTCAAGGCTCTCGTTACCAAATAAGCCTTCAAAGGCATTTGCTGGTTTAACTATTGCTTTGATGTTTCTGGGTAGCACACTTACAAAGTTTTGCGGGTATAGTTTTGATCTGTCCAAATCTATTACTGCAAACAGGTGTTTGATCTTAGTCCTGGTGTTGTAGTGGTTTGTTTCTTTTTTTGTTATACGTAGTCGTAGATTCATTTTGTTTTTCTCCAAGTTTAGCGGTATACTGGAACATAAAATCGCCCGTCTCCTGTCTTCTTAATCGCGGCAAACATACCTCCAGCGATATAATCTATCCAGTTTACTTCCTTCATGCTAAAATGGGCCTGTTGACATGTTGCAGCTTTTTCTCTTGAAGTAGCCCCCATAGCAACAAGTTTTGATCTAATCCCAGCCTGAACTGCATAAAGAATTCCTGATGTTGCTTCCATATTTTAATCTCCATTAAAGTTTAATATGCAATAAAATAGAAAAAGCGGAGTATTTCTGAAACAGTATTATAGAAAATTCTATCTGATTACAGTATAGATTAATTAGAGTCCAGTATTTAAGGCTCATTAAGAGTTTTCGCTATTTTTTCCAATAAACTCGTAGTTTTTGGAGGGATATTTTGACTTTGTTTTGTTGGGTTTTTTCAAAGAAAATAGAAGAAAAAAATGGAAAGTTAAGCGGTAGACATCTCCACTTTCCCTGGATAAAGATCTCTCTTTAGTTAGATCGGTTATGTTGTTATAGAAGGGAGATAAAATCTGAATTTAGCAACAACTTGACTTGAATATGAATGTTATGATTTTGGAAAAAAATTTTAAAAAAAGAATTATGTGTATTCTCTAAAAGTATGGTTACATTTTGTGCACCGCATGAATTGGGTTGTAGATTCATCTAAACCTCGTGTTTGCACTTGCCAAACATATGCTTTTTTATTTCCACATTTGGGACATTCAACTTTTATAGTTGGGAGTGTCTTCAATTTTTGCTCTTTTTTGGTTATAACTGTAACAATTTTTTTCGGATTTTCTTTATTCTTTAAGATTGGAGTTTTTAAGGTGTTTATTTCCGTTTCTGGTTTTGTATAATCACCTTTTCGGCATACAAGAGTGATTGTGATTTTATT
>JAOZGY010000083.1 GCA_026015145.1 Candidatus Bathyarchaeota archaeon
AGAAGAATCAAGACTTGACCGCATAATCCATCTACGAGAAATAACCCCTTTGTATCTGCCTTTACTATCTAGAACTGCTAAAACAGGTGGCATCTCTTCTTTGAAGCGTGATAAACAAGAAGAAAGTGTATCATTCTCATGTACCTCTAAGAAACCCTTTGAAAAAACATCTTTCACAAACTTGGCCAATAGAAAAACACTTCAATTCTAATTATGTTCATGGAGTAATTTAAGGTTAAATTTTTTTATTTGCCTTATTCTAAGGTATAATCGGTAGATCTTGAAGAGTAGGGATTCTCCTTCTCTCTTCTCTCGGCAGTGGCTTTCATTTCTTCAACAACTTGGCTTATACTTTCTATCGGTAGCAAGTTCCCCAAAACAATGGAACGTGATAAAAGTTTGATTTGTTCATGATCTGGATTGACCTTAATCTCAAAAATTGACATTTCTTTGTTAGTCACGTAAAGTTCTATGACACAATCTTTAGGATGTTTTTCTGGACTTCCTCGGATAATTATTGCATAATAACCGTGTTTTCCCTTTGAAAAGAGACTTCCATCTGAATCAGCAATTGTCCATTGTAATTTTGTCAATTACTATCTCTCCAAAGCCTTGTTCTTTAGTTGAATGTTGAAAGCTTTCCGCTTTTATGTATTTCTTGTATAAAGCCTATAAGGTTGATTTTAAATTCCAACAGAGTGGAGATATCACCGCAAATTCCCGTTTTTCATTTTAAATTAAAAATAACAATTGAGATAATACAAGATAACAGAGCTTGCGTCATACACTTTAGGTCCATGCTCTGCATCTAAAGGTAAGAAGCAGTACATAATCTTCTTGATTTCACCGGTTTTCCCATCAACAAGTTTACCCTTAAAAACTAAGACATGGCAATCTAAGGGGTGTTTATGTTTGATTGCTTCATTCTTTTTCTTACTTAACGATTAGAATCAAGGCTCCTGTTTCCTCGTTACGTATGAATATTTTAGCCCAATTTCCTTTTGGTACCTGATCAAAACTATCCTACTCCATCTTCTCTGGATCTGAATTTAAAACTCTTTTATCAACAATAAGTAAAGCAGAGGATATTATTCAGAACATGAATCATATCTTGGAGCAATTGCGAATCTTTTCCAAAATCGGCATCGAAAACCTTTCTTTTGTTGATGTTGGTAAATTATTTGACTCTTCTTTCACAAAGTTCAAAAGTTCCCCAATTTTGTGTATCTCAATTACGTTACTGGCATGTTTCTTAACAGTTCTAAAAGCTGCTGTAAACAGTATCGTATCTTCTTTTTTGATTAATCCCATTGAATAGAGTTTTTTTGCAACTGCAACTACTCTGTCCTCCTCACCTCTATAGTCTATTTGAACGGGGTAAATACCAAAAACCAATTCAAGCTGCTTTGCTACACTTTCTTGTGGAGTAACTCCTAGTATTGGCTGAGAAATCTTAAAACGTGCTATCATTCTTGCCGTATAACCAGACCTCGTAAAGGATACAATCTTATTAATAGACATGCTTTGACTTATTCTTTGTATAGATTTGCTTTATCATAAATATGTTTCAAACGAAATAATCGCTTTCCTGTGATGTTTTGCTAAGACGTAAAATCATCACTTAAACAATTAATTAAATAAATAGATATTCTTATAAGTGATTATGTGTATAATACATTATAAGGATAAGCGAATTAAGGTGAATAAACAGTGATAAATAAAACAGAAATAAAAGTAGGCATTTTACAGTTCGCTTATTGGAAGAATATTTGACACGTGAAAACGTGCAAAAAAACTCAAATTATGTGAAGTGATTAAGAATGGGAAGAATCAGCGTATATCTCCCCCCTGAGCTGGAGAAGCAACTCAGACTAAAAACTGTAGAAAGGTTAGGCGGAAAAAAAGGCGACTTGACACGAGCAGTCGAAGAAGCAATAAGAATATGGATCGCCAAAAAAGAATAGATCATAAAAAAAATTACTTTTTTGCACCGAATAAAACGGGTAATAAAACAGAATAAAACATAGTCGATCCACAATCTCCCCTAACAACAGTTGATTTCCATGTTTTTTGGATTCCAGTAATAAAGTAAGTAAGGTTAAAAAAATGAATATAAAATTAAAAAGAGGTGAAACAATATGATTGATATAGTTGATACAGCGATAGCCGCAGGCACTTTCAAAACTCTTGTCACAGCAGTAAAAGCAGCAGGATTAGTAGAAACCCTCAAAAGCAAAGGCCCATTCACAGTTTTAGCTCCTAATGATGAAGCGTTCGCAAAATTACCTAAAGGCACACTTGAGGGACTTCTCAAAGACATACCCAAACTAAAAGCAGTTTTGAACTACCACGTGATTTCAGGAAAAGTTATGGCAGCAGATGTAGTGAAACTTAAGACTGCAATGACTGTTCAAGGGCAAGAAGTAAAAATTGACGCATCTAAGTGGCATCTTCATAAGAACCCAAAAATCAACGGTGCAAATGTGTTGAAGGTTGATATAAGTGCGAATAATGGTGTAATCCATATGATCGATAATGTATTATTACCAGATTAGAATCAATAAATAATCAACCACATTTTCTTTTCTTATTTTTAGTGTTTGATATTTAATTTAACTAAAGAATCCAACAGAACTTTTCAGAATAATTTTTGCAAATTTTGCATTTAACTTCAAGTCTGGGCTTTACGATTAAACCTTTTAATAGTCTCTACTAGCTGAAGAGGCAATTTTGTCTTTTGATACGCCTGTTCGTCGAAGGCTACAAGCGTTATCTCAGCCTTTGCTGTTAGGAGTCGTTTATCCTCTTTACGATTTTTTTTATAAAAAACATGTGAAAGAGTAAGTGACGTTTTACCCACTTTTTTTACTTTGGTCTCTATATCTATGAAGCTTTCAGGTGAAACTGGGGAGAAATACTCAAAACTTGCTGCTCTTCTGGGTAAAGATATCCTCTGCGTTCTGTATAAACGCATAACACTAAAGTCCAACATTTCCATCAGACCCGCTTCACCTTCTTCGCAGTAACGGACATAAGCTAACCAGTTCAATCTGCCAAAAACGTCAGTATCATCTGGAAGCACCCTCACGTTCTTTTTTTCATAAATCATTTTTTATCGTGATGCATTTTGTTCTCA
>JAOZGY010000099.1 GCA_026015145.1 Candidatus Bathyarchaeota archaeon
ATTTATAGAACCGAAATTTCCGCTGGCACGGGTTATCTGGGAATTTTTGATTATTTCCGCGAAGATGGCTCATTAGCTTTCTTGTATAGTTCTCCTTGGGATTATATTAAACTGGATAATTCTCAAATACAACAGAGAAACGGTTACTATGATTTAATAATGACGCAGCTTTGGGATGAAATTTTTTATGTGGATTCAGCTCAGTTACTAGTTGTTGATCATTCTCAAGATGTAGATGTATTTTCAACAATGGGAACTTACTTGTATGATCTTGAAAATCAGGGTAACCTCTATACAGTTAGTAAGACTCCTGCTGTTCCTGTTTCTGCAGTTAATGGAGAGGGTGAAGACATTTTGGAGCAAATATCCAAGCTTGACGGAATTTATGCACCAAGTAACGAGTTTACATTTGACACTCTTGAATTAAACTTGGGCGATTTATCTAATGAAGATACGATAAAACTTGTTGTAGCAGGTGTTACGCTATATTCATCTGGTCAGATCCAAGGAGAATGGGCTGGATCATTCTGGAATAGACCTGGCGAACAACCCTTCCCGCCGCCTTACATGGAGGTTAAGGATGAAAATGGAGACTGGGTTTTGGTTCCAGAAAGCAGACAATTTCCACTAGTTGATGTAACTGCTGAATCCTTTGTAGTAGATCTAACTGGACTGTTTCCAACAAATGATTATTCACTAAGAATTCACTCTTTCTTTAGTTCACAATTTGACTATATCGGAGTGGACACAACACCTCAAGAAAATATTACCATTAAATACCTATCACCATCCTATGCAGAACTAAAAAAAGTCTTTGAAACAGACTCCAATTCATCTGGTTACTTTACAAGATACGGAAGTGTAACTGACTTGCTCTTGGATGCAGATGACGAATATATTATAGGAAGACAAGGTGATCGAATAGCTATTCAATTTGATACTAATGTTATATCTCCAGTTGCTGAAAACATGGAAAGAGATTATTTCCTTATTGTTAGTTGCTGGTTTAAAGTAGACGGACTACCTTATTTAGAATTTAAAGTAGATCCACTACCTTTCCATTCAATGAGTGCTTTTCCATATTCAGAATCAGAAGTTTATCCTTACGATGATCACTTGGATTATATTAATGAATATAACACAAGAGGCATAAACATTCCATAATGTTACTGATCAAACAAAAATCGATAATCTTTTTCATTTCTAATAATGGAAAGCTTAAATGTTTACATGCATATTATCCTTTTTAATACCTCACTTTGAGTACTTGCAATATGGTATCTGAAACTATTATCTCTGCCACATACCTTGAGGCTTTAACAATCGGATTATTATATGGTACCATCTTTTGTACTTCTGAATGTTTACCCTATCTTGCAAGTTATATTGCAGGTACAGGAGCAGGTTTTCGAAAAGGAATAGTTATCACTCTTATTTATGATGCTGGAAGGTTGATATCCTATACGTTAATTGGAGTTGCAGTGGCTTTGATTGGTGGTTCGGTTACTTTGTTACTTGACGAAGTAACTTTAGCCAGTTTTAGAGTCTACTCAGCATATGCTATTGGTGCAATAACAATTCTAATTGGTATACATATTCTATTAAGAACCAGAAAAAATCAATCGAATTGTTCAAAAGAATGCAAATCTATAGATGAATGGAAAATAGGTCGTTATGATATTAGAGCATTTACTCTTGGATTAACTCGAGGTTTGATAATATGTCCTCCATTATTTGCTCTGCTGGTTTATTCTGTTCCTTTTGCTACACCCTTGGATAGCATAGCGCTTTCTTTTTTGTTTGGTCTGGGAACTATTCTGTCTCCAATGTTAGTACTTGGCGGAGTTACTGGTTGGCTTCTTAACAAAGCTCCATTATTTAGAAAATGGATTTCAATAATTGGTTCTGGAGCACTTATAGTCTTAGGGATAGCGACAATATTACTAACTTTGATGACCCCGAATTAAAATGGTGAAAAACAAATGTCAATGGAAACTCTAGGAAATCTATTACAAATCGCAGTATTTGGAGGGTTAATTCTAGCTGGAGCGTTAGTTATTTTAATTTGGGTGAAAGATAAGACTAAAAATATTAGTACTCTTAGATTATTTGTTCAAATTGCGTTTGTACCCTTAATCTTTTTAGGTTTACTAATAGGACCTTTTGGCTTACCACAAAATCCAAATCTAGGAGATGCTCCTCGTGAACGGCTTCTTGGAGCTGATTTACTTGGAAACCAGTTCCCGGATGGTCTTTCGGTACCAATACTAGCTTGTTGGTATCCTAATGGTCGTACTGTTACCTGTTCAGTTTGGCAACTTCAAGCCTATCTTTTTCCGTTTTGGGATGCTGGTCCTGGTTTTGGATGGGGAACATTTTACAGTTCAAATGGATTAGAAAGAATTGGGATAACTTTAGGTTTAATGATTGCGATGTCCCTTTTGATTGGCAGAGCATTTTGTGGATGGATTTGTCCGTTTGGATTATATAATGACTTAATGATTCGTATCAGAAAAATCTTTAAAAAACCACACTTAAGTTTCTCTGAAAAAACAAACAAAGCAATCGGACAACTAAGATACCTAATCATTGCAGCATTCTTAATTCTAAGTGTTATCTTAGGATCGCAAGCTATAGTTGGAACTCAGTTAGTTGGCGATACAGCTCCTGGTGAATATTACTATTCTTATTTTACTGCTCCTTTTTGTCAAGTTTGCCCAATGAAACCACTTTGTATACTAGTTGAAGTAGGAGCAGGAGCAATGAATCCTCTTGAAGAAATAAATCACTCTACGGGTGTATTTTATGAAGCAGGATATTATGTTACTTCTCTTAACATCATTGTGTTAGGACTGGTTACGGCTGGAGCTTTAGCTTTTCGAAGATTCTGGTGTAGAATTTGTCCTTTAGGAGGACTTACAGCTCTCTTTAGCACTTTTTATCCATTCAAAAAACTAGCTTTATTGCGATTAAATAAAATAGAAGAGAAATGTACTAAATGCGGAATATGTAAAAGAGTATGTCCAACTCAAGTTACAGAAGTATATGAAGAAAAAGGTGGAGACGTTACCGTATCAGGTTGCATGTTGTGCTTTAGATGCGTGGAAATGTGTCCATATGAAGACTGTTTGGAAGTAAAAATGGCGAGAAAAACAGTTCTAAAATCGCGCAATTGGTTAGAACCATCAGAAAGCGAGTGATAAGTCAAAATGAAAAAACAAAATACACAAAAAAAATATGTACCTGAACTTTCTCAAAAAGAAATCGATGAATTAAGCAACTCGATAAAAACTTCTTCTCAAAAAATTGTAGCGGAAACAATAAAACGGATGAAGGAGTCTGACAAAAATCGTCCTAAAACCATGAAATATTTTGATGAAATGGCTGATCTTTTTGGAAAACGAGAAAAAGAAATAATCGAAGCAAAAAAATCAGGAAAAAAAATCATTGGTTATCTATGTTTATTTGCTCCAATAGAGTTAATTTTAGCAGCAGACGCAATCCCTGTTCGCATTAACTCTGGCTGGTATGATGCAACTAAAATTGGGGATAGAGTGGTACCAGTTGAAGTTTGTCCAGTTATCAGATCAACCATAGGAGCAAAAATGGTCAGTTTGTCACCTTTTCTGGAAAATAGCGATGCTATTATTAGTGTATTAACTTGTGATGCAATGACTAAACTTGGAGAGATACTTACTGATTATACCCCAATTTGGCAAATGACTATTCCTAGGATCAAGGATTCTGATCAGGCGTTGCGCTTATGGATTGAAGAAATTAAATCCATAAAAAAAGAAATTGAGAAACTAACTGGAAATAAAATCACAAGAAAAAAACTTCGCAGAGCAATAGAACTTACTCAAAAAGCTACCAAAGCATTTCGAAGACTGCAACAGCTAAGAAAAGGCAACCCAGTAATAATGGGCAGAGATGCAATGCTTGCTATTCAAACTTACATATGGGATGATGTAGAGCGATGGACAAAAAATACAAACAAGCTATGTGATGAGCTTGAAAAAAGAGTGAAAAATAAAGATTGGTCAGTACCACCTGACACACCCAGAGTTTTGATAACTGGTACACCTATGTTTTGGCCTGATAACTGGAAAGTTCCAAGTCTGGTTGAGGAGGCTAATCCCAAAGGTGTGATTTTGGCAGACGAGATATGTTCAAGTGAAAGAATTCTAAATGACCCGGTGGGAGTAGATGAGTGGTCAATGAATGATATGCTCAACGCTATTGGCGAACGCTATCTAATGGCTTCCACTTGTGCATGTTTTAGTTCAACCGATGGAAACGAAGATAGAATCAACTGGTTAATTACTAAAATCAAAGACCACAAAATTGACGGTGTTATCTACTATGTGGTTCGAGGCTGCATGCTCTATGCAATGGAATATACTCGAGTCAAAAAAGTCCTTGATCAATTAAATATTCCAGTATACTACTTGGATACTGAATACACAAGAGAAGATGTTGGTCAGATGAAAACAAGGGTAGAAGCGTTCTTAGAAATGCTTACAGCAAGAATTGATTTCTAAAAGTGAAAAACTATTGACGATAACAATTGGAATAGATTTAGGCACACAAACAATAAAAGTAGTTATCTTAAAGGACAATCTTGTACTCACACGTGAAAAAGCAGTATCAGGGTTTGAAACTTCAAAGGTAGCAAAACAAGTTATTGATGAGGCACTAAAAAAGACAAAATTGTCAATTAATGATATTTCACACATAACAGCAACAGGCGCCGGAGTTCAAATGGCTCCAAACCCTAATAGCACCATAAGCATGATGAGCGCAGATGCAAAAGCAGGATTTTATCTTTTTCCAAAAGCAAGAACAATAATTGATGTAGGCGCAGAAGAAGCAAGAGCAATAAAATGTGATGATAACGGAATAATGGTAGATTTTGTTGTAAATGAAAGATGTGCAGCAGGAGCAGGAGCATTCATTGAAGCAATGGCCCGGGCTATAGAAGTAAAAATGGAAGAAATGGGACCTTTATCTCTTAAAGCAGAACGTGCGAGTTCAATTAATGCGACTTGCGTAATTTTTGGAGAATCAGATGTAGTAAGTTTAATCCATAAACAGGAATCAAAACCTGAGATAGCAAGGGCTGTATTTGATGCGATGGCTGATCGCATATCTTCTATGGTACATAGACTTGGAGTTAATCCTGAAGTAGTACTAGTAGGTGGTGTTGCAAAAGATGTGGGTTTTATTGCATCTTTAAAGAGAAAATTAGGAGTTGACATATCAATACCAGATTATCCAGAGTATGCTGGCGCATTAGGAGCAGCTTTGATCGCGGCAAAACGAGCTAAGAGGAATAAGTGATGTCTGAAACAAAAAACAAGGATTCAACTGAATTTTGGAGATGGCAGGAGTATCAAAGAGTCATAAAAGAAAAAACCTGGAAAGATAAAGATATCATTACAGCAGGTGTGGATGTTGGCTCAGTTGGATCAAAAGCAACAATTCTAATTAATGGTGAAATCTACTCATGGGGAATTATGAGAACCGGATCAAATAGCCCAGAAAGTGCAATAAAAGTGCTTGATTTTGCAATGAAAGGAACTGATTTGTGCCTTGATGACTTAAAATATGTTGTTGGAACAGGATATGGGAGAGTTAATGTTCCAATGGCAAATAAAGCAATAACTGAAATTGCTTGTCACGCAAAAGGAGCAAACTACATCTGGGGTTCAAAAGTGCGTACAGTGTTGGATGTTGGCGGACAAGATATTAAAGCAATTCATTGTGACGAAACAGGCAGAGTAACTTCGTTTTTAATGAATGATAAATGTGCTGCTGGTACCGGAAGAGGTATGGAGATTTTTGCAGATTTGCTACAAATACCTATAGAAAAAATCGGTGAGGTATCATTGAACGTTGACAAGGAACCCCCACCGGTTAGTTGTACTTGTGTGGCATTTGCAAAAACCGAAGCTGTTGGTCTTCTTCGTAAAGGTTGGTCAAAAGAGATGGTTTTAGCCGCTTATACCCGCGCGATGGCAATTAGAATGAGCAATCTAGTTAATCGAGTCGGACTTGAAAAAGAATTTGTAATTACGGGAGGCCAATCAAAAAACGCTGGAATAGTAAAGAGAATAGAAAACGTACTAAATGTCGAAACGCTTCCATCCCCCAATTGGGAAACAGGTGGATTAGATCCAATGATTGCCGGAGCCATTGGAGCAGCACTATTTGCAAAAGCATTATATCTAAAGAATCAAAAGAACTAGATAAACCGAGTTGATGTTCTATAATCGCTTATTATGGATATAGTGATGGATCTGGAGAATACTATATCGCCATAGATTCAGACAAGTGTGATGGTTGCGGTAAGTGTATTGAAAAATGTCCCGCTTCTGCATTGGTAATTGTCTCTGAATTAATTGATCTAGAAGATAAACTGATTGCCTCAGTTAACGAAAAAAATCGAAAAAAAATCAAATATACCTGTTCTACTTGTAGACCTGAAAACAAAAAAACTCCTTGCACAGAAATTTGTGATAAAAAAGCAATTTCAATAATCTGGAAAACAAATTAAAACCAACAATCTTTCGTAATTAATAGACTAAAATAAATTTTAAAAGCATACTAATATGGAAATAAAGTATATAACAGATCAAGAAATAAATCAATTTTATTGTTAATCAGTAGAAATCCTAATTCAAGTAACTATCTTAATGCGTAGAAGTGTTGTGCATATTGAAAATACTTATGATTATGGCTTTACATTGATATTATTTGAAAATTCG
>JAOZGY010000111.1 GCA_026015145.1 Candidatus Bathyarchaeota archaeon
AGTGACTCTTGGGTGAGGCGTGGTCTTTCTTGGCTGCGTCGAATCTGAGTTTCGCAAGGGGGGAAAAGTCGTAACAAGGTGGCCGTAGGGGAACCTGCGGCCGGATCACCTCCTAAGAAAATATATGCCTATCTGGAGGAGCAAGGAGAGCAACCTTTAGCGTCAAAGTCCAAATAAATTAAAAATTTTTAGGATATATTGCTATTTATAATCTTAAAATTAGAAGAATGTTGGCGCTATTCAGGTTTGCCTTTTTTTATGTTAGAAATATTAAGTTTTTAGGTAAAAACATATATTTTATCATCTTTTTTTTAAAACTTAAATCCAAGGCGAAAATATGAAAATAATAGACAAAATTGAAAAAATCAAGAAAGAAAAAAAAGCAGTTATTTTAGCTCATAATTATCAAAGACCAGAAATTCAAGATATAGCGGATTATATTGGTGATAGTATTGAGCTAAGTCGCAAAGCTAAGGAAGAAAAAAAGGCAGAAATAATTGTGTTTGCGGCAGTAGATTTTATGGCTGAATCAGCTGCTATTCTTAATCCAAAAAAAAGAGTATTATTGCCTTCTTTGGGTGCTAGATGTCCGATGGCACAGATGTTAACCACTGATGAGATAAAAAGGTACAAAGCAAAATATCCAGGTGCGCCAGTAGTACTTTATGTTAATACTCTAGCTTCATCAAAAGCACAATGTGATATATGTTGTACTTCAGCAAATGCAGTTGAAGTTGTAAATTCTTTTGATTCGAATACAATTTTGTTTGGCCCAGATCGAAATTTAGCTGATTATGTTTCAGAGATAACTGGAAAAAAACTAATCACTATTCCTGAGTGGGGGTTTTGTCCAACACATGTTCTGTTTCAACCTGAAGATGTTTTGGTTCTAAAGATGAAATATCCTGATGCAGTTGTTATGGTGCATCCAGAGTGCAGTTCAGAAATGAGAAAAGTAGCAGATTTTGTTGGAAGCACATCTAAAATGTGTAAATATGCTAAGAATACAGATTCGAAAACTATTATTGTTGGAACTGAAAGGGGATTGTTACATCGTTTGAAAAAAGAGAATCCTGAAAAAGTTTTTCTTATGGCTTATGATGATGCTATTTGTCCAAATATGAAACTACTTACGCTTGAAAAAATATATTCTTCTCTTAAAAATGAACACTATGAAATAAAAATTCCAAAAAGAGTAGCAAAGAAAGCGAGAAAAGCTTTGGAAAGGATGTTTAAACTAAATAATTAATGATTATCCTGATACAATTATTGTTTTTAGGATTTTTACTCCTTTTTTTGTAGTTAATTTATTGCTTAGATGGCGAATTTCCGATGCTTTGCCTTTTACAGCTATGGCTTCAAGACAATCTTGAGTTCCAAGATGAATATGCATTGTTGAAGAAATAAGTGGTGAATGATGGTGTTGGGTTTCAGTTAGGTCACGTTCTAGTCCTTTTACGTCATGATTATAAACCATTACTAGAATCCCTGTTTGGTTTACTGTTTCTTCTTTTAACCATTTTTTTTCAGAAACATAAAGATGAACGGCATCCTGAATTGCCTTAGATCTACTTTTATAACCCATTTTATTTGTTATTTCATCAAATTCTTTGAGAAGTTCTGGTGGAAAAGTTACTCCAACTCTTACTATTTTTGTCATATTTTTCACTTACTAAAATTGAAGATGATGCCTAAAAGCTTTTAAATGGGAATAGTAACACTAAAACTTAAAAGAGTATTACTGTGATTGCAGATGCATATTCCAGATGGGTTAATAATAACAAATGAGCCGTTAAGCCTTTTTGGCTCAGTTGGAATGTGGATAATATCATTAGCGTTTCTCTATTGGTCTTGGAAAAAAGTTAAACTTACTTATAGTCAGTCTATAACTGCGCTTTTGGGAATCTCAAGTGCATTTGTCTTTGCAGCACAAATGATTAATTTTCCAGTTATATTTGGTACAAGCGGCCATTTAGTTGGTGGCACTTTTCTTGCAATGTTGCTGGGCCCTTATGCAGCAATTTTAGGGATGACAATCGTTTTGGGTATGCAAGCAGTGATTTTTGCTGATGGAGGAATATTAGCATTCGGAGCAAATGTTTTTACAATGGCCATAATAGGTGGAATGAGCTTCTTTTTAATAAAACTAATAATGAGAAAATCAAGAAGCAAAAGTAGATTGGCTACAGGTGTTTTTCTTTCATCGTGGATATCAGTAGTTCTAGGAGCAATCACTGCAGGTGTAATTATCTCTCCTGCGTTTACAGGAGGAATGATGATAACTGTTCCTTCAATGTTTATCTACTATGCAATTATCGGAATTGGAGAAGGAGCAATAACAACAATTCTAGTTTCTTCAATACAAAAAATACAACCCAAAGTCATAGGAGGGTTGACTCTTCTAATGGAGAGGTCTATATGATTAAGAAAATTGGAATTACTTTTTTAATCTTGATTTTTCTAGCAATATTTATTCCATTTGCTTCAAGCTTACCAGATGGACTTGAAAAAGTCATTCAAAATTTTGGAATTGAAGAGGAATATACCTATTGGAATGGATTATTGAGTGGTTATTTAATAGAAGTAGTACATAATCCTATGGCTTCGACTTTTATTTCAGGAACAATTGGAATCTTTATGGTTTTAATAAGCGCTTTATTTCTAGATAAATCACTTCGACCAAAAAAAGTATAATATAATCACTTCATTTTTCACGAGAAATGTTCAATAATGGTTTTAACATTTTTTATTAATCTGTTATTGTTGGATTAGTTATGCTCGATTTAGAAATTGCAAAAAATAGGCTGCAAAGCAAAGACGTAACTTTAGTTATTGTGAAAAATGGAGAAATGCTTTTTGAAACTGAAGAACATAAAATTAAAGGTTTTCTTGGAGCGATAGAAAAATTAGGAAAGTCTTTAGAGGGATCATCAATCGCTGATAGAGTTGTTGGAAAAGCGATAGCTCTTTTATGTGTATATTCTAAAGTGTATTCAGTTTATGCTGCTGTTCTTAGTAAAGAAGCTAAAAGAATTTTGGAAAAATATCAAATTAGTCATGAATGGTCAATAATAGTTGAAGAAATTCTTAACTTAGAAAAAAATAGGGCTTGTCCTTTTGAAATGAAAGCTAGAAATATGTCCGATCCTAAAAAAACATATTTCGAATTAAAGAGATTACTTAATAATTAAGAATTGTAGAAAAAGAAAGCAGTAAATCTAACCACGAACAGTTTATATCGCAGAAAGTTCAAGAATTATTAATTATTAATAAAGGTGAAATTAACAAATGAGCGATGGCCCTTTTCATGTAACCGATGAAAATTTTGATGAGACTTTAAAAAATAATAAACTAGTTTTGGTGGATTTTTGGGCTGGTTGGTGTGGACCCTGTCGAGCGTTGGCACCAACAATTGAAGAGTTAGCTAAAGATTATTCTGGAAAAGTTCTAGTTAGTAAATTAGAAGTTGATTCAAATCCCAAGACTGCGGAGTGCTTTCAAGTGTTTAGTATTCCAACATTAATTCTTTATAAGAATGGTGTTGAGATTGAGAGAATGGTCGGTCTCTGCGCAAAAAAGAGCATAGAAGGCCTTTTACAAAAACATCTTTAATTGTAGAATTATTTCTTTCTTTTTTCGTACATTTTCTCTAGGGTCCATCTAATACTTGATTTTAATTCTTTTAATCTTTCACCATCTGCGTTTCTAACAACAATTTCTCTTAACATTTCACCTTCAGTGATTATTTCATAAGCAAACATTTTTTCAAGAATTAATTCTCCTGTTTTTACTAAGTTTTCATCTTTTTGTCTCATTTTCATAAGCACTCGTTCAACTAGAAAACTGTCAAAAGGAGGTGTATTAATATTAAAGTTTTTTGTTTCATCCGGAAGCACATGTAGAACTTGTTTGTTAACATATATTATTGCTAATGATTCACCGGTTTTTGTTTTAAGTGGAATAACACTTTCAGTTTCTTTAGAGTGAAAGACCGGAGATTCTGGTTTAGTAGTTGAGACCGTTATTTTTCTTGGCGTTTCAAGTTCTTTGGAAAGCCTTACTGATTTCATATCACCGCGCTTAAATCCTTTTTCGATTAGAATCGAATTTAAAGCTTCTAAGGTAACTTTCTTTTCTTGTAATTCTGATTCTAGTTCGCTGATTTTATTTTCTAATCTTTTTTTAAAATCTACTAGAACCTTTAGTTTATCTGACTCAATCGACATTCACTTTCACTTACAACTAAAGTATGTTGTTTTGATTTATCAAATCTTTGCCTTGTTAGTTGATTGATCAACACTGATTTGCTTGAGTTGACTTTGGTACATTTTTATTATTTCTTTAGATGTTGTTGCATCTTCAGCGTTTTTTTCTGTTCTATATTTACCAGTGAATCTAGGAAAACGAATAGCTAAGCCTCGATTCTGTCGTATGGAGTTTAATCCACATGTATGAATTGGACTTAAAGTTATTTCTGCGCCTATTATTTCTAGGACTACTTGAGGTTCAAACCAAATATCAGCATTAATTGTTGAGGATACTCGAGAGTGTTTCTTTTGAATCAAGTGTTTTTTTAGAATTTTTGGAATTTTTTTCAAGTCATCGTCTGTAAAACCAGTTCCACATTTTGTAACTGATTCAAAAGTGTCAGTGTCTTTATTATAAGTCGCAAGAAGTAAGGTCCCATAAGCTCCTACTCTTTTTCCTCTTCCATAGAAGGCTCCGATGATTACTAGGTCAGTAGTGTCGATCATTTCACTTTGGTAGTCTCGCTTGTATTTTATCCAAAGCCAGCCTCTTGCTCCAGCTTGGTAAATTGATTCTTTGCCTACAGCTTTGCATATTAGCCCTTCGCTTCCATTGGCTATTGCTTCTTCAAAGAATAATTCTAGTTCTTTTGCGTTTTTTGTTACCAGTTTTTTTGTTGGTTTGACTCTGTCGTTTTTTATTATTATATTTTCTAGAGTTTTGCGTCTAATTGGATATTTTTCAGTTGTAAGATCTTCGCCATCAACGTATAGAGCTTCAAACAGGAATAATGAGACAGGATATTGTTCCATGAAATGGTGTACTCCATATTTGCGTCTTCTATGCATCAATTCTTGAAATGGTAGTAATTCACCTGTTTGGTTATCGATTGCTACAACTTCACCTTCCAGAATAGCATCTTTTGCATTAATCTTTGTTTTTATGAAGTTAATAACGTCTGGATATTGATTAGATATTTTCTCTAGTCTTCTTGAAAAAAGAGCTATTTGGTTACCTTTTTTATGTGCTTGAATGCGTTCTCCGTCATACTTGTATTCAGCTGCGCATATGCCATTTAATTTATCCAAGATTTCTTCAGATGAAGATAGTCGTTCGGCGAGCATTGGTCTTATTGGTTCAAATACTTCTACCTGAATCTGTTTTACTCCTTCTATGCCTTTTTCTACTACAATTTTTGCTACTTTACCAAGATCAGAAGAAATATTATACGCACGTTCTATTATTGGCCGATTTTCTTTTCCTCCCCCATATGAGATAGCTAACGCGTCCAACACTGTCATATCTGCAATACCTAGTCTTAAGTTCCGGGTGATTGTTCGTATTAGATATTTGGCTTCTTTTGGTGAAGCATCAGAAAGCAGACCTGCTAATAAAGACATTTTTATGCCAATAGCTCCTGCTCCATTTGTTTTTGCCATTTTAGTAAATGTATCATGAACTTGTTCTACGCTAAGAGTTCTTTGGAAAAAAGTTGATTGAATCTTTTCAGAAATAAATTTGTAGGTTGTTTCACCGATGTCTCCACTTTTCTGCAGATTATTTTCTATTTGTTTTTGGTTTTGTCCTGAAGCACGGGATAAAGCTTTTATTGCAAGCTTTTCAGCAATTCCTACTTCCAATCCAATAAAATCAGGACATATTTTTCCTTGAGTTAAATAAATAACTTTTTCGATTATTTGCTTTGGAGTGTTTTTTAGCAAATCAACTAACAAATCTATCATTTCAAGTCTTTTTGAGGTGGCTTCAATTTTTTCATATGCATTGGCAATGATAGAATAATTCAATAATAAACCCACAGTGAACGGTATATAATTCGTTTAGATTTCAAAGTAAAACTCGAAAAACAATAACTTTTTGCTATAAAGGAGGTTTTTTTGCTCATTCACATCATCCCTTTGAAATCTTTTCATGGTCCAGCGCAAAGCAAAGAACAATAAAGCTATTCATATCGCTCATATCCTCAAATGAATAAAATATATACTCCTTCTTGTAAACGTTTTTCCAAACTTGAGTTAATACTAAATTAAGTTTTGATGGAATCCTTTTTTTAAACTAAAGGAAAAAGAAAATAAAAACAAACAGCTCCAATATTAGTTTTCATTTTTGCTAAGGATCCTTTCAGCCTATGATTTTGTCTATTTATTTTTTTTGCCCCAAAAAAAGAGGGGAAGATAAGATTTTTTGCTTTGGTATCTACTTTTTGCCTACTTTCATTAGGATAAGTAAGCCCATCACAATAATCGCTATGATAGCCGCAATACCCATACCAAGAACATAGGTGTCAGTTGGCGGTGCAGGTGTCGGAGTGGGTGCAGCAGTAGGTTCTGGTGCTTGGTCAACAACAAACGCGGTCTCATCGTAAGAAGCATAGTAAGCCTCTGATCCAGCAAAGGTTGCGATCACAGTGTATTTGCCGAAAATGTCAGGCATCCACTCAAAACTATAAAAGCCACTAGCATCACTATTTGCAGTTCCAATGTTTCTAAAGTTACCATTAGCGTCTATAACATCAATAGTTACATCCACACCAGCAGTATCCATTGGCATTTGTTGTTGCTGATATAGATATTCCATAAATCCGCTCTGACTCTCATCAGAAACAGCTGGAACACCATTTGGGAAACGCGAAGTCAACAGATTAGACTTAGTACCCGAAGATACATCATTAACCATACCTGTAATTATTACGCTACTCCCCTCTGTAACAGAACCAGGATTAACATCTACAGTAGTTTTACTTGGTCCTTTTTTATAACAGTATATTTGATTGTCATAGCCATTATACCAAATCATATGTCCGTCATGCAATACTGGTGAGCCAACTATGTCAAAAGATAATGAACTCCAAATTTCTTCTCCAGTTTCCGCATCGATACAATAAAGTTTAGCACCTTTCCAAACTGGTGGAGTGTAATCGTGACCTGAGCGCACATATAGTTTTCCATCTGCAAGTATATGATGATCTCCCCAAGTACTAAGAGGCCATATTCCATAAGGAGTATCAAGCCCAGCACTTCCGGGACTCCATTTCCACAATCGCTCTCCTGTTTCAATATCATAACAGTAAACCGCTCCACCTAAGCCAAATGAGTAAGCCTTGCCATAGCCAAGAACAGTACCATGAGCATAATCGTAGTAACCCCAAGGATCATCTTCTGGTTCAGTTGTCCAAAGTTTCTGTCCATTAGTCAAAGAATAAGCAGTTGTTACCAATTCGTTTCGATTAAATTCAGAATAAACACCCTCACCCGCGTATCCATCAAGAACTAAGGCAGTAAATGGTGTTAAGGTCCTATTTATCGGACCCCAAATCTTAGTTCCTGTTTCTGCGTCATAGGCTGTGTCAACTCGCCAACCTGTTTGAGCTCCGCCAGGAACACCAAATGCTCCACCTTCGTCTACCGTTGTTAGGATTACACCGTCTGAGACACAGTTTATACCTCCAGGAGCAGCAGTTGGAACTTCCCATTCATAACCTAAATTCCAATCAATAGTTACATTGTATGGGGGTCTCCAGATCTCTAAAGGAGTGTAGATCAAAAAAACTTGATCCCAGGAATTCTCTTGAATACATCTGCTCATATTAAAGAGTTTTAGCATGCCACCGCTAGTTTCATAACTTAAGAGTTCTCCGTTTGGTCCTGTATCTAATACACCAGCTGATACATTAGCAATATCCAAAATCCACTTTCCATCCATCGCGTTATACATGGACCAGACTGGTGGTTCATAGATATTCGCATAGAAACCTAGCTGATCAGTATTTGAAGTAAAGAGATATGGAATTCCTCCGTATTGGTCACCTGTAATAAAATTGTACACCATTCCAACCTTTAGTGTATGGTATTGACTTCTCATTGGATTACTCCAGATTTCTTCTCCAGTGTTAATATCCACTGCCTTTAGTTCTCCCCGAGTAGTTCCTGCTCCTGGGACTTCTGTATAATACAAAACGCCGTTAATACATACTCCACCAAATTTCCCTTCATAAGCAGTCCCTGTATAGTACAATTCTAGGTCTTCTGTGCCAAATTCTCCACCTATCTGACCTCCAGGTGCTATTGGCCTTGTCCATAGAACATGAGCTGAATTTGGTGCTGTACTATATGGCATAAAGTTGCCAGTATTCGAGTACATTCCAGTATTAGCAAACTGTGTAGATCTAAGTCCCAACCAGTTACCTGCGATTGGAGCCCATTCCCTATTCATTGAACTAATAGGGCGTTCCCAATATTCTGTTGGAAGAGGAGCTGCTCCATATTGAATTGTTATTTGTTCTTCTTGAACTGTTAGCGTTGTGCTAGCACTACTTGGTAGATAAGTATCGTTAGTAAACGGTACTCCTATGAAATAGCTTATTCCCGGATATGGGGTTGGATTTTCGTTCTCAATGACTTGTCCTGGGAATGTAAATTCGAATTGGTAGGTTCCAATTTGGCTGGGGGTGAATTGTGTCCAGGCTCCTCCTACAGAGTCTGAATCAAAAGGACCAACTGTCTGAGAAGTGCCATCTGGTTTTGTGATTTCTACTTCCATGCCGTGCCATCGAGGACCCCAAGGGCCTGTTGCCATAGGAGGGACCTTATCGATCCACATTGTAACGAAAACAGGTTGATTCACTCCAATAGGGTTAGGTTGAACGCTGATATAAGCCCAAGTATCAATATTCCACGGAGGATCATGCGCAGATACGGTTGGTAGAAGTAGCATTGTTGCTCCGAGAATTAGTGTAATTATTGTACTAGTTGTGGCAATTTTTGTTTTTGTCATTTTATTCAATTTCGTTTCTCCTATATTTTATTTCAAAAACTAAAGATAAGGTATTTCCGTATGTCATATTTAATATTTGACTAAGAAAAAGATCAACAAAAATTAAGAATAAGCTTCCAAAGAAAAGGAGGTTTTAGTTCAAAGAAAGTAAAAAAAGAGAAAAAGTTCTGGGAGAAATCCACAAACGACCGAGAATATCTCATCTCGACTACATTATGACTTCAATAATAAAACCACAGTTAGCTTTTTAAAAATTGTTTAGCTTTTGAAGCAAAAATACAAAAGCCTTAAGGTTTATAGGCATGTCTTTATAGTCTTGGATGATGAGCTTTAGAGTCACAGAGCTAAAGCTGTGATAATGACTCGACGGGCGAACTGACAAAAAATAGCGAAGAAAATTTTTCCGATGAGAAAAGAAAAAGATAAGAAGCAGGAGAGGTGAAGAAAAATCGAATTGAAAATTGACGCTTCAGAACTAAAGAGTGAAGGAAAAGAGGTTATTCAAAATCTTGCAGATTTTATAAAAAATAAAACGAGGGCGGATGTGAATGTTGAATCTAGAATAATTAATGCTTCAATTGAAAATGGTGAAATTTCAAAGAAGTATTTGCGGGTATTGGTAAAGAAATTCCTTCATAAATCTGAACTTAAAGAATATTACAGAGTAATAAGTGGCAACGAAGACACTTTGAGGGTTAAAGAAAAGAAAGTTTACGAAGAATAGGATATAAGTTATCAAAGTTTACTATTTCACAACTTATCTTTTTTACCCTAAATGGACTAGGCAAACCATTAAAAAACATGACTTGCATTTTCATATGAAAAAAGTATGTATCTGGATACAGACTTTCTGATCGGTCTGCGTCTAACCTACTTAATTTTGATTGATAAAGTAAAAAAGTCTTGTTATATTAGGCAAGAACGGATTCTTGAAATCTTAAATAATTAAACAAATGAATACAAACAGATCTACTATGCCATTACCTTCGAAATGGAAAGTGTACCTTATTATCGGTGTATTCTTGGTTTCTGTTATCACTATTATAATGGCAAATATACAAATTAACAGTGAGTCTCTTGGAGAGAATCTTCTCTCTGAATTTGTTGGATTGTTAGTCACATTAATTTTCTTTTCAGGATTAATTGCTATTAGTGACTATTTTGAATACAAAGATGTTAATAAAAAAGTTCGAGAAAGATTAGAAAGAATAATAAATCCACTTGTTAATGAAATCCTTGATTACGCCATTCTTCCTGGTCATCCTGTAGATCAGGAAACTTATGACGAGGAAATAAGGGCTCAAATAAATAGCAAAGAAAGGATTTTTTCAGATCCTATGCGTTATTTTCATTTTGATGGTCCTGGATCATGGGTTTTTACTGATGAAGAATTTTATTCACCTGAAGTTGCTAAAGCCTTCGAACCAATACTTGCATCATTATCAACTTTGGAAAATATACATTTAAAATATTTAGATCCAAAAGTCCACCTTTCTCTAATTAATATGCAAATAGAGTTAGATAATTTGATTAAAGAAATTAGGAAACCATTTAACTCCAATACAGAAGATTTACTCACAGAAATAATGAAAAAAATACTAGTTGAGATAAAAACACTTAGAGAAAATGGAATAAACATAACATTTTTACGTTGCGTGGTTTGAATAAAACTAAGATATCCATCCCTCTACGGATTCCTGCTTTAACACCAAATTAATGAAATTCTCAAAAAAAGAGGGGAAAATTGATTTGTTGAACATAATTAAAGAGAGAGAAAAAGATTTGAAAGAGTTAAAAGAATGTCGTTCTGGTCTTCTCCGAATCCATTTAAATCTTTAACTTATATAGGGTTTAGTTTTATCAATCCTAATTTTTTCTTTAAAGGTTGTTGCAAAGTCTTCTAGATTCAGTTCATCAATTGTTTTTTGATCCTCAATAAAGTTCCAAATTAATTCTCGTGTTTTCTCACTCAGACCTTCAGGTTTTTGAGTTTCAAATATAGTGGCTAGAAGCATGAAGTTCAATGCTGATGAGTAGCTTGCGTCTCTTCCACTCTCTATTAATAATGCCCATGTTTTTCTTACATAAAAATCCATTATGGGATGTATGACAACTGTTTTCTTAATCAAACCCATGCCAAAATACACTCCTTTTCATACTTTCATACTAGCATACTGTAGTATAACTTTTTCCGCCTTTTTCACATTTAGAAACATGCAGAGAAACGAAAATATAGGTTATCCTCCTTCAATAACCAACACCAAATCGTTAGATGAAGAAGCTGCGATAAGTGAAGATTTCGAGCAAAAAATGAAAGTTGATTATCTTCTAGTTACCTTATCAATTATTCCAGAAAAAACTCTTGCAATAATTCCTCTATTCGCAAGTTTAAAACGAGAATTAGCAGTCTCTAATGCTATAGCTAGTCTTGATTTAAGCATATTTAATTCTATTATTGAATCCTTATATTCCTTTGAAGATAACCCTGTTCCAAAAAATAACTTGTCTCTTTCATAACTTATATAAATCCTCTTTATTGCATCATT
>JAOZGY010000116.1 GCA_026015145.1 Candidatus Bathyarchaeota archaeon
GCAGCTATTAATGGACCAAGTGCTTCGCCAAAAGTCTGAATTAGATCTTGAGTTGAGATTGGAGATATTCCAGCTGTGAGAAATCCGTAAGCGCCAAAAAATGTGAAAATTAATAGGCCTACTCCTATAGCTAATACTGTAAAGCCAGAAAATGCAATTTTTCCTTTTAAGCTATTTAACATTTATATTCTCACTTTTTTATCGAATGTTTCGATTTGATATTAAATCTTTTGAAGCTACAAATAGTATCTAAATTCATTATTCACAATCTAAATTGAACCTACTTTTATTCACCTCCCTACATACTATTTGTTCTGCTTTTTCGCTTGTTTTAAATAGTGCTTTTTATAACTGATCACAAGTGGAAAGAGATGTCAGAAGAAGACGTTGAAAAACAAGAAAACGAAGAAAAGGAGATTACATACAAGTTTATTGAGGATCTTCCAGGTGTTGGACCTGCTACGTCCAAGAAACTGCGTACTCTTGGGTATCACACTGTTGAATCCGTTGCAATGGCTACATCACGGGAACTTGAACCTGCTGGTGTAGGCCAAAAAAAGGCTTTTTCAATCATTGAGGCAGCTCGATCAGTTATTGGGGTAAATTTTATACGAGCTGATGAACTCCTAAAAATGAGTAAAGATGTCCTGAGGTTAACCACTGGAAGTAAAGCAATTGATAATATTGTTGGAGGTGGTTTAGAAACACAAACCATAACTGAGTTTTATGGGGAGTACGGTAGTGGAAAGAGTCAGATATGTCACCAATTATGTGTTAACGTTCAATTACCTCCTGAACGCGGAGGTCTTAATGGTGGAGCACTATATGTTGATACTGAAAATACATTTAGACTTGAGCGAATTATACAAATGGCAAAACATTTAGGTATTGAACCTGAAGAAGCAGTTAAAAAAATCATCTATGCTGAAGCTTATACATCCGATCATCAGATGTTCTTACTAGAAAATGCGGATGAGATCATAAAAGAAAATAACATAAAAATAATCATTGTTGACTCTTTAACTTCTCATTTTAGAAGCGAGTATGTAGGCCGAGAAATGCTAGCACCCAGACAGCAAAGACTCAATAAACACATGCACAAACTCATAGCTTTATCTAGAGCTTTTAATACAATAGCTGTTGTAACTAACCAAGTTATGTCAAAACCAGACGTATTCTTTGGAAATGCTATTCATCCAATTGGAGGACATATTGTAGGGCATACCAGTAATACCCGTATTTTCCTAAGACGTGCTTCAAGAGGTCCTGTCAGAATCGCAAGGATTGTGGCAAGTCCATATCTCCCTGAAGCAGAGGAAATATTTAAAGTAACAGAAAATGGTATAGAAGATGTATCTGAAGAGGAAAAATTGAGTAAAAAACGTGGTTAATAATTAAATGCCAATGCCAAAGACTTTAGTGATAAGATATTTTCAACTTATAGTAAAAAGAAAGTTTACAGAAGGTCTAAGAGAATTAGAAAGAATTAATAATAAAATGCAAAAAACTGATTGGAACCGAGGCTATTACCAAGCTTTATATGGTATGTATCTTTCACAGAAAAACACAAATGATGAATACTCCTTTTTTTCAAAATTTGACTTCTCTGATACAGAAGTATTAAATAAATATCGACGCGAATTCCTGGAACACACACGTAATGGACTTCATGCAGATTATGATAGAGGTTATTTTTCGGCCTGGGCTGGATGTATGCGCGTTATAATTAAAATGAATATTTCCCCTCCTACTTTAAAAAAACCAAAAGAAGAAAAACCCCCAATTGAAACAGTGAGAAGTGACAAAAACCAGGCAACAATGGCTAATTTCTATCCCAAGAAAAAAAATAATTAATTACACAGGTTTATCCGATTAATATTGTGTAAGTAAATATTAGAAAAACTATCCACGAAATAAAGAATATTCCTATTCCCATCGTCATGATTTTTGATTTTTTTTCAACTTTATTATAAAATCTCGCTTTAATAAGATAATAAGATCCCAAATAAATTGCCAATGCTATCGTTAAACCATTGAGAAAAGTAATTAGCTCGCTAGGATTTGCAAAAGTAGCCACAAAAGCACTAATTACACCTGAAATCACACCTAAACCTAATCTCATCATATATATGCTCACTAAAGGTTTCATAGAACTTCAATCCCTGAAATCAATATTTCAAAGTCTAAAATAAAAGTTTATTACTTAAGTATTATGGAATAATTTCCTGGTCTGGAATAATGCCCAATCAATAGAAACCAACTATATTTGTAAATCATTTTTTATTGAATTAAAACATCATTTTTTACATCTTTTCTAAGATACCAAGCAATAAAAACAGTAATTGACACCACTAAAACTGATCCAATTAAGGGATTAGGATTTGTTAAAGACACGAAATTATTTGTCAAATGCAACATAACTGCAATTAAATAGTACGGTAATGGTCGTTTTTTAGCAATACCATATCCTATGATCGCAGTACTTGCGGGATGAAAAAAAACACCAGGTATTCTATAAATTAACGGTACATTCAAAATAAAGATATAAGTAAGCAATTCTACAATTCCAAACCCCAATCCAACTATTAACGACAAATCGAAAATAGCCTTTTCAGTTTCACCATGACGATAAAATAATGGATATACCTTCGCAAATTCTTCCACAAAAGGAGCAAAAATTACTCGTGAAAAAAAAGCAATTAAAAAAGGATCAAAACCTATCAACAAAATATCAGTGTATTGGTACACAAAAAGCGTGAGAGGTACACTAATAGTTACCCCCATACCGAAAAAAAACACTTTTTCATCCAAATCCGGTCTATGAATCTTTATTACTCTCTTACTCTCTTCCATAGATTAATCCCAATTACACAAAAACTTCTATCCAGAAGTCAATACAATTATCTAGATCTTTTAGTTAAGAATTATATTAATATTACAAATCTCAAAAAATATTATGGTATCTTAATATTAAAAATAAGTTTGTTGGTTAATTACTAGTTTAAAAATAAATATTAAATTATTTGAAGGAAAAATCTATTTCCTTTATTGCTTTTATTACATAAACAATTCATTACTTGTTCTTTTTTAACATTAATATCTGTTGATATCCAAAATAAAAGAACCAATTTTATAGTACAAGTAACATTAGAAATTAAAATAGGGGGTTATCTTTTGCCAAAAAAGGATTTCTCAAGTGTAGACATTGCAGTAACGGTTCAAGAATTGAAAGATACAATTGCAAACTCTAGAGTTAATAAAATATATCAATATGATAAAAAAACAATACTTCTGAAACTGCATAAGAAAGACAATCCCCAAATCAGACTTGTTATGGAAGCAGGTAAGCGAATCCACTTAACTTCTTATATCATAAAACCACCCCAACTCCCTCCAGGATTCTGTATGGCATTAAGAAAACACCTCAGCGGTGCTTGGTTGGAAAAAATCGAACAATATGAATTCGAACGAATCGTGATTATCCATTTAAGAAAAAAAATAGGTAACTGGAAACTTATTCTAGAACTCTTTGGAGAAGGCAATATAATACTCACAGATGGTAAAGACAGAATTTTACAAGCTCTAATTTTTAAAAAAATGCGTGATCGAAATATTATTCGTAATGAAATTTACCAGTTTCCCCCCTCAACCAGCAAAAATCCCTTCAAAATAAAAAAGGAAGAACTAAAACAAGGACTAATTGAATATGGATCAATTGAAGTTGTGAGAGCAATTGTCCGACTTTTAGGAATAGGGGGAGTTTACTCTGAAGAACTTCTATCAAGAGCGAAAATTGACAAAAATAAACTCTGTAATAATCTTAGCGATGTTGAATTGGAAGCAATATTTACTTCTTTGCAAGAAATCTTGATTATAATTGAGAATCTTGAAATCCACCCAAGTTTGGTCTTCGATGAAAACAATAAAATTTTGGATGTAACACCTCTAAAACTTAAACGTTATGAAAATTTCAACTTCAAATCTTTAAAGACGTTTAATGAAGCAATGGACAGGTTCTATCTTAGAGATGTTGCACAGAAAAAAGCAGCAGCTGGAGAAAAAGCCGATAAATATACGAAAAAAATTGAACGATTGCAACGAATAATTGCTGCACAAAAACAAGTTATAGAAGAACAGAAGAAACAGATAAATCAAAATAAAATTTTAGGTGACACAATTTATACTCATTCCAGCGAGTTACAGGTTTTGTTAGATAATTTTACAATTAACCATAGAGTAGGTAAAGATTGGGCGACCCTCTTTAAGAAGATTTTAGATGAAAAAAAAGACGGAAAAACACCCGCAAAATTAGTAGAATCATTTGATTCAAAAAATCTTTTAGCTAACATAAATATTGATGGTTTAAAGTTTAGCTTAAACTTGCGAAAAACCATTTTCGAGAATGCAGCAAAATATTATGATAAAAGTAAAAAAGCAAAACAAAAATCGAAAGGTGCATTTTTAGCATTGCAAGCTTCTTTAAAAAAACGTGAGGAATCAAAGAAAGTATTACAGCAATCAAAAGACGTAAATGAAGCAAAACCAGACAAAATTTTAGTTCAATTGGAGAAAAATAAAATAAAAAGTAAAAAATGGTATGAAAAATTTCGATGGTTTAGAACTTCTGATGGTTTTTTAGTAGTCGCTGGAAAAGACTCTGTTAGTAATGAAGTGTTAGTAAAAAAATATACAGAACCAAATGATCCCATTTTTCATGCAGATATAACTGGTGCGCCTTTTGTGGTACTCAAAATTAAAGAAAAGAATCCTAGCGAAACAAGTCTTTCTGAGGCGAGCGAGTTTGCAGCAGCTCAATCCCGCGCTTGGCGTGAAGGAGCAGGAACAGCTGATGTTTACTGGGTAAAACTAGATCAATTAAGCAAAAGTGGACCTTCAGGTGAATATGTTCCCAAGGGTGGCTTTGTAGTTTATGGGAAACGAAATTGGATAAGAAATGTACCGCTTAGACTTGCAATTGGTCTTATTGAGGATAATGTAGATTTAACTTTTATTGGGGGTCCTTTGTCCGCTGTTAAAGCCTTCACAAAATTTTATGTTATTATAATTCCCGGAGACTTGAAAGGAAAAGAGTTACTCAAAAACGCTATGCATTCATTGATAGTAAAACTCCCAAAAAAAATTCGAGAAAAAGCATCAAGAACATCAATTGAACAAATCAGAGAATTTGTTCCTTATACCAAAGGTAGAATCACTAAGGATTAAACTTTCATCCGATCGTTTAATATGCATTGACTACTCAAAACAAAAATTAAGTTTTCTTAAGTCTTACTCTGTAATCATTATAGTTAGGAAGCATTCGTGAATACTTTTGATTCATTAATGGTGACGAAATAAGAAAATCAGCTGACGCCCGATTGCATGCAGTAGGTATATTCCAAACCACGGCCATACGCAATAGCACTTTTACATTTGGATCATGTGATTGAGACTCTAATGGATCCCAGAAAAAGATTAAGAAATCGATTTTTCCTTCACTTATACGAGATCCTACCTGTTGATCTCCGCCTAAAGGACCACTTTTAAAAATTGTTATTTCTGAATCCATTTCACTTTTGAGTAATTTACCGGTTGTTCCAGTAGCATATAATTTATGTCTTAGCAAAGTATTTTTATTGAACCTAACCCATTCAAGTAGATTTCCTTTTTTATTATCATGTGCAACTAGAGCAATGTTTTTTTCTGACCCATGACGATTTCATTATTTTTCATAATAATCATCAACTATTACACAAAGTAATAATTGATTACTGTATTCTTAAAAACCATGTTGATTAATCCTAACAAAAACCTTTGATTATATTCAATTGAGTCATCTTTAAATTAAAGAAAAACGGATTTTTTTCTGGGTATAACAAATGGGCATGGGTAGCAATACAACCCCACCTTGGGTGGATGAAGAAATAATTGACAGGAAAAAGAAAAAGAGGATAGATTTAGAAAATAGCACAATAATTAAGAATTTACGAATAGAAAATGAATCACTCAAGAAACGAATAAAACAACTAGAAGATAAGCTAAAGAGAATTAACAAATAATTATCTTAATGTTAATTTCAAAGTTTTTTGCTCATTATATACGCGTCTTCCCCATCTGAATAGTATCCATGACTTGTTCGACTAATTTCAAATCCAAGCTTCTTGTAAAGTGAAACTCCAGCATGATTGGTTGCTCTAACTTCCAAATAGCATTGTTTTGCGTTATAATGTAACATTCCCTTCATTGCCCATTCCATCAATGCTTTAGCTACTCCTTTGCGTCTTCCTTGTGGTAAAACTGCAATTGAAACAACATGCCCTTTTCTAATTAAACCAGAAAATCCAAAATTAGATAATCCCACTTCAATACGACACATTATATATCCGGTGATTTTTCCCTCTTCCTCTGCTACAATATATGTTTCAGGGAATCGACGATACAAATCCATAAAAAACATATCGGTGTAATTTTCAGGAAGACAAATTCGATTAATCTGCATCACTGTTTGTAGATCATTTGGATAGAATTTACGTAGTTTAACTGATTGGTGCATCTTTTTATCTCTTTAATCGAAATTTCTAAATTAAACTTAAAGTTTACGCCTATCTTCGAAATATTCTTAGATTTTTTTCACAAGATACTTAGTATTTGCTATTAATTTTTAGTCTCAACTAATGGCAAAGTATGATTACCATGAGGCAGTACCCAAACTTTGGATGCTGATCCAGATATTTTCATTGCTTCCTTAAAAGCGTCATTGATTGCTCTAGATGTTTTTAATTTGAAAACATCTGATGCGTAATAATCTGGAAGAGATGAAACTAGAATGATGGTGTGATTTCTTAATGCTTTCAATAAATAATATGCTTTATGGCTTCCCATAATAAAATGGCGTTTGATTTCACGTTCCACTTTTCTTAATTCTCCAAAACGCATCATCCATTCATAAAATACCTGATTACCATGTCCTTCAGGACATTCAGCCACTAAAACAATCACGCCATTTCTCTTTACTGCTTCTAAAGCATTATCTAATCCTTTATAGGCTTGATAAAGATTGATATCTCCAGGATAACCTCCAGCGCTAACAACAATAATGTCTGCTCTGCGATCTATAATTACTCGGTACAAGTCATCAACTAGTTTTACTGCTTCCTTGAACGCTTCCTCCAAATCACCCGCAAAAGCCTTCACAATTTTTCCTTTGCTATTAGTAACTACATTTAAAATAAAATCTACTCCAGCAAGTCTAGCCCCCTCAGTCATGTCTTCATGAACTGGATTTCCTTCCAGAATTCCAGTTCTTGCTTTTGAATGAAGAAGCATGGCGTGATTATGTTGGATTGTCTCGGAACAAGAAATTGCAGGCATAACACTTTTTCGGCCTCCACCATAACCTGCGTAGTAATGAAATCCAACATCGCCTAGAAGAATCTTCAAATCCGCTTCAGCAAAGATTCGATTCACCTTTATTTTTGTTCCATGAGATTTAGTTTTCCCGATATATACCAAGTCTTCTGCTTTGCAATCATGACTTATGATTTTTACTCGATTAATCACTTCTTTCCCAAGCAATCTGCTTGCTTCTTTAGATGTAACTACTCTATGTGTTCCACAACCAAAAATTACAGTAATATCCTCATCTTTAACTCCCACAGAATTCAGCTCAGCCAAAACTGGAGGAATCATCAAATCACTTGGCGCCTCTCTTGTTGCATCATCTACTACAATTGCAACTTTCTGTCCCGCTTGTGAAATCTCACTTAATCGCTTAGATCCAAGGGGTTTGCTAAGCGCTCTTTTCACTTCTTCCACAGGATCAGAAGCACCAGCAACCTCTTTGGGCTCGATTGTACCTAGTAGATTTCTAGCGGGAACCCTCACACAAACGTT
>JAOZGY010000128.1 GCA_026015145.1 Candidatus Bathyarchaeota archaeon
GTTGATACTGAGGCTGTTGATGAGGCTGTTGATACTGAGGCTGTTGATGAGGCTGTTGATGAGGCTGTTGATACTGAGGCTGTTGATGAGGCTTATGTTGAGAATGAAACTGTTATTAATGACGATAGTTCTGATGACGCTACAGATCTTCCAGAACCACCCGTAGTTGTCTACGTTAAAGAAGTAGGAAAAGCTGGAATATAGCAAAAAAAACTTAACAAAGAGGGCGGAGGGAAAGAGCTATTCGAGGTTTTAATAAATCACCCCCTCCACCTGTGCGTGAAGTAGCCACGAAATCTATGCAAACCCTTCGACTTCAGCAGCGAAAGCTGGAGCAGGCTAGTTACAGGTTAAAACAAAGAGATCGTGGACTTTTTGAATCTTGTATGCGAGCTTTAAAGAAGAATAATAAAGAACGCGCTGCAATGTGCGCTAATGAAATTGCTGAAGTAAGAAAACTCATAAAATTTCTTTATAGTGTCCAATTAGCTGTGGAACGCGTTGTTCTTAGACTTGAAACAATTAAAGAACTTAGCGATATTGTTATTGATCTAAAACCTGCACTCAAATTGCTCAAAAACGTTTCGTCTGATCTATTTCAAGTTCTGCCTGATGTGTCTAGTGAGTTAAATAATGTTAATGAAACAATACAGGAGACACTTTATTCGACCAAAATATCCGCAGACGAGTCTTTAATACCAGTTGGTAAAAAAACAGAAGGTGGTCAGGAAGTATTAAAAGAAGTTTCTACCTTCCTTGAACAAAAACTAGCAGATTCATTGCCTGAACCCCCCATGTTTTCATCTAAAGCAGCAGAAGGGCCAATAAAAGAACTTGTTGCTTTGACAGCTAGTTCTTCAGAAATGATGGATAATGAAACAAACGAGTTTGTAAGAGACGCATCAAAAGCTCTATTCTCTTATAAAAAATCTGAAATCAAGGAAATATCATTCAAAGTAGAAAAACCCTCCCTTGAGGATGTCCTTCTTGAGTACGTGCGAAAGAGTAATGGAGAGATAGATTTGACCAGATGTTCAAGTGAGCTTGAGACTTCAAATGAAGAAATCCAAAGAACACTTGATTCATTAGGAACTAAAGGAAAAATAAAGATTGAATTAAAATCACCTGAATAAAACGGTATAGAGTATGGGAGCGTCAAGTGAACTTGAAAAAGCAGCAACTGCATACGCCTTAGATGCAGTTAAGTCTGATAAGAAAGGTGCAAAGGGTAGAGCTGTAACTCTTTATCAAAAAGCAATTTCGAGTCTTTTGCAACTTGTTCAACTCTACCCAGAATATGGTCTTAACAAAGTCTATGTTCAACGTGCAATGGCTTATCAGGAAAGAATAAAAATCCTTCAAGGATCATTTGTTCCCTCTGAGTTACAAGTAGACTCTGATGAAAGCGAATCGAGCATTGAAAAACCATTAGGTGAAACTGGGACATCAAAGAATGGGGAGCTGGTGGTTTCAGAAAAACCAGAAGTAACATGGGCAGAAGTTGTTGGCTTAGATACTGCTAAAAAAGCAGTTAAAGAAGCTATTGTCTATCCTGTTCAAAGACCAGATCTATTTCCATTAGGTTGGCCTAGAGGAATACTTTTTTTTGGTCCTCCAGGTTGTGGTAAAACCTTACTTGCTGCTGCTGTAGCAACTGAGATTAATGCTAATTTCTACTCTATAGATGCTGCTTCAGTTATGTCAAAATGGCTTGGTGAAGCTGAAAAAAATGTTGCCAAATTATTTGGCTCAGCAAGAAAATCCTCAAAAGATGGTAAACCTGCTATTGTTTTTGTTGATGAATTAGACTCTCTAATGGGCAAACACTCAAACGAGGTTGGTGGTGAGATTCGCGTTCGCAACCAATTCCTTAAAGAAATGGATGGAATTATGGACAAAGGCAGAAAACTACATGTCTATGTCATTGGCGCTACCAACAAACCTTGGGATTTAGACTGGGCTTTTATTCGAAGATTCCAAAAAAGAATTCTGGTTCCACTTCCAGATCATCATACTCGACTGATGATGCTTAAGCTTTATACTGGTAACCTTCAAGTTGAACAAACTGTTGATTTACATGAACTAGCTAGGCTTTCGGAAGGTTTTTCAGGAAGCGATATTCGAGACGTCTGTCAATCAGCACAACTAGATCTTATTGGCGAGTTTTTCGAAACAGGAAAAGCAATGGACAAGAAAGCTAATCCAAGGAACCTAAACATGACAGACTTCAGAAGAATATTGGAAGCACGAAAACCAAGCGTCTCATTAGATATGTTATCACTATACAATAGATGGTTTGAAGCCTTTAAAGCACTCTAAGGAGGAACAAAAAAAAGAAAATTTAGCTAAAAAGGGTTGGGTGGAAAGGTTTGGAGACTTATCTTTTTGCACGCTCTCCCTTCTCCCCCCTCAAAAATATCTCTAAACCCCACAAACCAACAACCCTTAAAATCTAACCTTTTTTTAACCATGAATCAACAATATCAGCTAGTTTTTGAGAATTTTCTAATCCATTTGCATATAGAATTTTCAGATTAGGTTTTTTCACAACTAAAGGACCGCTAAAAGCTAAAATTGGTTTAAAAGTCTTGATTGCAATGTCTACTTCTTCTTTGGACTTTACTACAATTATTTTAGGAATATCTTTTTTTGTGGCTACTAGTTTTTTTAATCCCTCAATTATCACTAATTCACAACCCTGACATTTCTTCAATAGATTTTCAAGTGATATTTCTTCAAAGGGTATTTTTTCTATTTTGGCAATTTCGTTTTGCGCAACACTAATTATTGTTCTTGCTCCAGCCTTGGCAAACTTCCAAGTGTCCTTTCCAACAGTGTCAATTGTAAAGTCTGGTTTAGAAATATGTTTTATGACTGCAAGGACATGCCCTCTTTTTGTTAGTTCTCTAACCAGATTCTCTATGGTTGTTGTTTTGCCAGATTTTTTGCTTCCAACAACTGCTATAACTTGCATAAACCCTTCTTCCTGACTAATGCATTTCTTCTTTGAATATTTTCTCAAGCATTTTCTTGTTTATGTCTAATTCATCTGCTAAATCTTTGACAAGCTTAACGTAAGTTCTAAACAAACTTTCTAGTATTTCGACTTTCTCATTTTCAGTAAGTTGGCTCTCCTCTGCAAGTAAAAGTGCAAACCATCTTCCAAGAGTTGTAAGTTGATAAGTTTTCACCCAAATTATTCTTCTTTTTTTATCAGTTTTTTCCATGCGCTCAGTTAGAACTCCGAGATTTGTAAGCACTTTTAGATTACCAATTATGGTTTTATTTGAGTAATTCAAGGATTCGACTAGGTCTTTTTGATAAATTGTTTTTGAAATTCCTTGTTTTAATGAAAATCTTAAAACATCAACACTTGCTTTAGATCCGAAGATTGCGCTTAGGATTTTGTCTTTTTTTTCTGTGGGAAGAAATACTACATACGGATGTAATTTTTCGGACATGTTCTCTTACTCTATAGCTCTATTGTGAAACCTTTAAGGATTGTGCAATTTGCTATAGTTCTTGTAAAGTGATCTTTAGTGCAGAATCTTTATATATCATAAGTGATATCGTAAGCGATAATTCGGATGTGCTATCTTGTCAACTCACAATGGTAGAACTGTAGGGCTTCCAAGAGGACTTCTCAGATTTCTAGTCTTAAACATGCTGCGAGAAAAACCTTTGTCTGGAACAGAAATTGTGGAAATAATAGAAAATCAAACAGAAGGCAACTGGAAACCTAGTCCCGGATCAATTTATCCCTTACTTGCATGGTTATCAGATAAAGGAATTACCAAAGAATTACCTAGAGATCAAGATGGACTTAAGCGATATTGCTTCACTGAATTAGGAAACAAATTTCTAGAAAAGCAATTAATTCAAGCTGAAGATTTTCAAAAAAAAATGGAGTTTCTTGTTCCATTGTTGGTTAGAGGACTCCCTATTGGAGTCAATCAAGAAAAATTCAAGGACACAAAAGATGCTGCCGTTCAATTAATGAAACTTTTCATGAAACTTCGCAGTAGCATAGATCAACTATCAAAAGAAGATTCTATCGAAATAACAAAGGCGATAAAGGCTTGTTCTAAAAGAATCGAAAAAATATTCGTTAAAATGGAAAAATAGTTTTTGGGGCGAAAAAATGGGAGTAAAAACCAGTTTCTTGATTGCTTGGAGATCAATATCTAGAAGAAAAACAAAAAATCTTAGCGTAATCTTAGCTGTGGCTTTAGGAGTCACATTGTTGGTTGGAATCCAAATTACAACAGATACTTTGGAGAACGCTTTTCTTACCAGTCTTCTTCAAAGTGAAGGTGAAGTGGATATTAGAATTTTAAATAGTACATCTGGAGGTTACTTATCCACAGAAGAGTTAGAACCAATTGAGGATTTAATTCCTGATGCAGTTGGAATTATGCCTGAGTTATCATCGCAGATTCCTGCTTTAGTAGAAAGTCAATTTGATCCAAATATGGATGTAACCGGAATCTCTACGAATTATTCAGATGTATTTGGCACTTTTTATGATTGGAAAACAGGAGACCAGCTTGACATAGATTCTTTGCTTGTCGATAATAGTAGTATTTTGATGTCAAGTGATCAGGCAGAAAAACTAGGATTAGATTTGGATACTTCATTGCCTTTTACTTTGACTACTGAATTTACTAATCTAACAAAAATTGTGATACCTCCTCCATTAGTACCCTTGTCTAATTGGACTGTTAATCTTGAGTTAACTAATTCTCCACATGTTTTAACTAGTAGCCCTTTAGGTTTGCATTTGGAATTGCAGCCTGCTAATTTTTCAAGTATGGTTACAGCCTATACAATTACTGCTCCTAATTTGAGATTATCTAATTATGCTTATGTAAATGTGACCGTTTCTGGAACAAGTAATGCACTAATTTCTTTGAGTTTTTTCTTGGATGATGGAAGTAGTTTTGATGTAGCAAACTGGACTAATCCTTCAATGTTAAATATTATGCCTTTTGATCTAACTCCTTATTCTGATAGGATACTGAGGGGTGATGTTTATGTTTCAGTTATGAGTTCTAATGGAACTCAAGCAAGCTTGGATATAATAGAGATAGCTTTTGAAACTCCAACATTAGGTGGCTCTTCTAGATTACCTGTAATTTCATTTGCTCCTGAATTGGAAAGAGTAGAACTATCTGTCACTGGTTTTTATGATTCCAATCGTCCAGGAATTGGCTCTCAATATTATGGAGCCATATTAAAACTAGAGCATTTACAGAGTTGGTTAAGCCTTCAAGATCCTTTGCAAGAAACTGATTTAGTAAGCGCTTATTTAATTGCTTATAAAACTGACCATTTCACTGAAGAAATAAGCGAAGAATTTCTTGAAACAAAAGTAGAATTAATTGAAGAATTAATTCCTGAAAAAACTGATATCATTACAGGTGAAACTAATAAAATCTACCAAGTTACATCACCAAGATTAACCTTTTTTGGGCTAGCAGGATTCTTTATCACTCTACTAAGTACGATTTTATCTTCTCTTGGTCTTCTAATAACTTTGACTGGTCTATTATTAATCACCAACGTTCAGCTCATGAGTGTAGAAGATCGAGAATTTCAAACAGGTGTTCTTCGAGCAGTAGGAGAAAATCGGCGCGGAATCTTCCAATCAATAATAATTGAAAATCTATTTCAAGGAATAATTGGTGGCATCATAGGATTATTCGGAGGTTTAGCTTTTGGCCAGGGAGTTGCTATGTATTTAGTAAGTTTATTTGGAACTGGAGAACTTAGCGTTCAGCCTGTAATATCTCAAGAAGCTGTTATATTATCAGTTGTTGTAGGCATTATTCTAAGCATAATAACTGGAATTCTTCCTGCTTTAAGAGCATCAAGAGTTAATATAGTAGAAGCACTTCGGGGAATTAAAGTCAAATTTGAAGCAAAATCTAGCAGAAATCTAGTGGCTCTTGGAATCTTGGTAATATTGTTAGGAGTAGTTCTACTTCTCAATAACGGTGTTCTTGACGAATTCACTCAAGTATTTTGGAGTAGCGAGGGATGGGACACTTTAGCAGAATGGAGAAACCTGCTGCTTGGATTTGGATTGCTTGTAGGAGGCATAGGTCTTGTATCATCACGATTCATAAACAGAATAAAAGCATTCAATATTGCTGCTATTGCACTTTGGGTATTTCCATCATTTTTGTTTATAGTAGCTATGGGCAATTGGATAACTGATGTTGGTAGTTTATCAATTGATATTTTAATGGTGGGTATTGGCGAAATTATTATTGGCTCTATATTGTCTGTTTCCTTGAACCTGCCAATAGTGATGCGCGGTTTACGAAAATTTCTAATAAAGATTAGGGGTATGAAGGGTGTTGCTGAAATATCACCCGCATTGATATCTTCACATATTACTCGCTCTACTCTAACCTTTGCAATTTTTGCTATTATATTAACCCTTAACGTTGTTGTAGCCACCCTAATTCCTACAAGTTTAGGGACAGTAACCGAACTCGAAGCAGACTCCAAAGGTGTTGACTTTGTAGTTTTTTTGAATAAACCTGAGGTCATATTAAATGGAACATCTTTTTCAGATGAGCTCTTTAAAATTGATTCTCGAATAACAGATGTAATTGGTCTTAAAACATTCAATCCTAATCAAGACTATACAAAATTCGTCTCCCTAGAAGATCCTACATCTTCTGAATTTGATGCTAAAACAGCTTTATTGCCAATAGGAACTGGCGAATTTAAGTCAATACAAATTAGAGGAAACGCTTCAGACTATTCCGATGATAATTGGCGTTATGCCTTTTACCTAGCTGGTTTTCCTGATGGAATTAGAGAATCTTTTAATTCAGACTTATCTGATAGCGAACTATTAGACTTGTCAAAGAAAGCTTGGGATCAATTCTTCAATTCTAACTATAGGATGGCAGCCTACAATGTTTCTTCGGGTATATTGGCCGTTCTTTCAGGAGAATCAGATATTTCTGACCTTCAAATAGGCCCCGGAGGAGAAGAAGGTCCATTAATTTCTGGCGGTGATTCTCTTGAAGGAGTGGAACCCTTAAGAGATGCTGAAGGAAACCTAATAGAAAATTCAATAGTCTTTACCGACTCATTTCTTCTTCCTATTGGATTGCAAGTATGGATTCCAATGAACATTTCATCTATGGGACTTCCCAATTATCAAGCTTTTACCATTGGGGGTAGTTTTGATAACCAACGCGCTGGAGGATTCCCTCTTGGAAGTGGCTTGAATTTCGGTGGCGGAGAATCTGACTTTGGTGCTGCCTTAGGCTCCCTATATCTACCTGAATATTGGGCAAATCAAACAAATTTTCTAGGAGAAGCTAACAATCAAACTTTATCATCCAGATCAATATATCAATATGATACATATCTT
>JAOZGY010000010.1 GCA_026015145.1 Candidatus Bathyarchaeota archaeon
ATGAAATACATTTCACAAAAAGCATTAGGGTTGTTTCAGACATTAATAGACTTACTGAAAAAATAGGTGAAAAAAATGAAAAAAACTAAAACGTTAACAATACTAGGTTTCTTACTGTTATTATCAGTTTGTACCGCAGTTGTCGTGAATGCCACAAATATTCTGCAAGATCTTGGTAATGAAGATGAAATCAGCATTAACTCAGTATCAGTAAGTCTCATACTTACTCCAGAAGAACAAGAGGCAGCGATAAATCTTGTACTCATAGCACCTACAATAGAAGATCTATTAAAAACCGCGGACAACTACACCGTCCAAGCTTCCGAAATTTTTGACATACAAGAAACATATGAAGGGATCACTCTTATCCCAAAATCTGGTGTTGCATTGGTCACATTAGAACTAAACAGGGATTACGGCGAAGAGTTTAGTGTCCAATTTGTAAAAGCCACGGTTGACATTGAGCAAATGGAGATAACCAACACTGAAATAAAACCAGAGGTCCTAAAACCAAAAATCATTGAAAACCCAATGCTTCCAAATGAACTAGTAGAACAGGCTTCTGAATTGGATGGAGTAGTGGTCACAGTATCTGGCAAAGTAAGTTTGCTAGGCGAAGTTTTTGGTTCCCTATTCGAGCTTGACGACACAGTAACAGTTTTTTATGCACACGAAGACGCAACAGTTGATGTATCAGACATAGAAAACGGTGACATAGTAACTGTTACAGGCAAATTTGTTGCTCCAGACACAATATATGCTCTAACAATCGAAAAAACTTAGACGGAGACATAATAAAATGAAAGTTAACCCAACTTGGATTCCCCCACTTTTTCTGTATGACCTGGAGGCGACAAGATGAAAACGAGTCACAAGACCCTAATCATGATAGTGTTATTCGCAGTTTCAGCGTTCACTTTTGCCATAAAGATTTTGATGCCTACCACAACTCGCATAATTATCCCTGGAGAAGATCCAATAATTGTTGGAGAAATATTCAGGTATACTCAATTTGACGTGATAATAATTAGTGTTTCAACCATAATCTTAACATTCAGCTCATTCTATCTTCTCTTTGCAAAATCTATTAATAACAAAAACGCCCTGTTAATCGCTGAAAATCATGATTCCTCAGAGATCGATGTCGCTTTTGCTCTTCGCCTCCTTGATGGTGATAAAAGAAAAATCTTCAATGAGATCGTGGAAGCTAAAGGTGAGATCTTGCAAAGTGACTTGCATGTAGTAACGGGCTTTTCAAAAGCAAAGATCACAAGAACATTAGACTACTTGGAAATAAAAGGCCTAGTAATGAGAAAGAGCTACGGAATGACCAACAAGATTGTCCTGAATAGAAAGAAGCCTACATATCGCAAAAAACCCGAGGAACATCCTTAATGATTCGTTGGTAGAAAGACATGAATCATTTTTTTCCGAGTTTTATTATCTTGGGGCATAAGCCAAAAAATATCTCAAAAGCATACTATTCCCGTACTACTCCCGTACCACTCAAACACAAGGAAAACAGTGCTCAACAAACCAGCCAAAACAGATGTAATTCCTTCAACGTCGCTATGTGGGCATAATCGTTAAATCAAAACATTATTAAGAACGACTGGTCGTTTTACCACAATATTTATAAGACTGACCAGTCGTATTAATTAATGTTAAATGGAGGCAAAAAAAATAACACCCAGACTAACCCAAGCAGACTACAACGCAATCCACGAAAAAATATTGAATTCGGCAGAAAACCTGTTCGCCAAAAAAGGCTACAATGGAACATCAATGAACGACATTGTAAAAGCGAGTGGTCAAAGCAAAGGCGCAATCTACAACCACTTCGAAAACAAAGAACGCTTGTTTCTTTCTTTACTTGAAAAACAAACAATACTTGGATTAAACCAGCTAAGAGATAGCTTCACCGCAAAAGACACAACCATTGAAAAACTCAAAAAAGTACTAGACTTAACAATGGCTAATTCTACTGATTGCCCAAACGAGGTTGGAAGAATGGGAATAGAATTCATGATAGCAGCCTCAAGAATCAAATCTCTAACATCAGACATGAAAGACCGCTACAGTACCATCCACGCCTTCATAAGAGAGTTAATTGATGAGGGAATAAAAAACGGAGAATTCAAATCTGATGTGGATTCAAAGAGTCTAACATCGCTTCTTTACGCTACCCTTGAAGGCTTAGGGCTTCAATACGCGACCCTAGGAATAGAATTTGACAGCCAACGACTAAAAGAAGTATTATTAAAGGTGGTTTTTGAGGGCATCCTAAACTAAAAATCTAAAGAGGTTTTCTAATGCAAAAAAATATTGAAAAAACAGAGGTTACCATATCAATTAACAATTCCAAATCAACTAAGAATTTTCTTACAATATTTATTGGTCAATCTTTCTCTCTTTTTGGTAGTCAGCTAGTTCAGTTTGGCCTTGTTTGGTGGCTTACCCTTACCTCTTCAGGTTCAGCTTCAGTCTTAGCTTTTGCTATGATGATGGGTTTGCTTCCGCAAATAGTTCTAAGTCCATTATTGGGACCTTTGATTGACCGTTGGAACCGCGGACTCATAATGATCTTAGCTGATGCGCTAATAGCACTGTCTGTGTTCGCTATTGTTTTGCTCTTTGCTTTCAACTTAGTTGAGATCTGGCACATATATGTGCTAATGGTAGTTAGGTCGGTTGGAAGCGCTTTTCACTGGCCAGCGATGCAAGCATCTACTGTTATGTTGGTTGAAAAAGAACAGCTATCAAAAGTTAACGGTTTAACTCAATCATTTCAGGGATTAGCTAATGTCTTTGCACCAATAATAGCAGCAGTTTTGGTGGGATTTGTTCCCATACAAAACATCTTAGCAATTGATATAGGCACAGCCTTGCTCGCGATTATACCCTTACTATTTATTAATATTCCACAACCACAAAAAGATCAACACGAAGAGACTAAAAAATCAATTCTTACGGATTTCAAGTTCTCATTTAAGTATCTTTTAGGTTGGAAAGGCGGATTGTTCATCATGATTGGAGCAATGATCGCAAATTTAATGATAGTTCCCGCAGTTTCCTTTGTACCTATCCTGGTCACTGAGCATTTCACAGGAGGAGCATTTGAGTTTGCATTGTTAACCTCAAGCTTGGGAATTGGAGCAATACTAGGAGGTCTTACTCTTAGTGTTTTTGGCAACACTAAACGACGCATAATCATTGCCATGCTAAGTTTTATCTTGATGGGGCTTGGGGTTGCATCAATAGGTGTACTACCTTCCTGGGCGTTTTTGCCTGCTATAATTATTTTCTTCTTCGCGGGTTTGATGATGGCCATAGGAAATGGTTCTATTTTTGCTATTTTACAAAATAAGATTCCTGAGCAGCTGCAAGGACGCATTTTCGCTTTAGTTCTTAGTGGAAGCGCAGCCATGACACCATTAGGGCTAGCCATTGGGGGTCCATTGATTGATATTTTAAATGTTCAAGTTTGGTTTCTAATTGGAGGCTGCTTAATGGCATTCGTAGGAGCTCTTGCATTTTTCACTCCAGCAGTAATGAAGATTGAAGATGAATAGTTCTTATTAATTAAAATCTAAACCCAAAAAAACAATTAAAATTAATGTAAAAACAAAAAATAAAGAATCGTTCAAGATCCACTATTCATACACATATCAAAAATCATGTTAAATCTATTGATCGCAGTGGTTTTTGTGCATCCTGTAAGAGAGTGCAAAGTAAGTATGCTACAATAAAAGAAAGGGAGGAAGAAAAATTTGTTAAAAAAGGGAAAACCAGAGATTAAGCCTTCAGGTAGATTGCTGGAGCTAATGAACAAATACGATATTCCTGTAGAGGTTGCTCAAGCCATAGGAGAAGAAGCAGTGAGAATGGCTCAAACTCTTTTTGAGAAATGGAAAACTAACTTTAAAAGAGCATATAAAACCAAGTGAAAAGTATAGTCCGCAGAATAGACTTTAACAAAATCACTAAGTTTATCACTGGTGATATACTTTTTTACTTTTATCACTTCTTTCTTGAAAAGCCTTTATCATTTCATCTATTAGCCTTTGTTTTGCCACCTGTCTTTTAGACTCCTCTTCATCTAGAGTTGTACCGCATCTTCCACAATAAATCATAGTTGCACTGTTAACCTCTCCACAGTTCAGACACTTCTTAGGATCAAGAGCTGTTGGTCCTTCCTCTTCTTGTTCTGTTTTGACTCCAGCAAGTGCAAGAAAAGAGTCCTTACTATCAGTTCCATGAAGGTGAGTGTAACGAGAAAACATGTTACTGTTTTTACTCCAGCGAAACATTTTCTTAGCCATTTCATCTGAGATTCTAACCTTCTTGTTTTTTGCAGTCCAGGTAATCTTCGTATGTCTTAACCAGTGAAAACTGATAGGTCTAAGTCCAGCTCGTCTAGCGTACTTTTTGGTAAGGCTATAGACTCCCATCTCATGTAGACGATTATCTTTGAAGTTGGAGTTTCCTTCTCTTCTTCTTATCCAAAGGGGAGATTCAGGATCATTCTTGAATGGATGATGGTTAAGCCACTGAGTCAACAGTGGAGCAAACAACACCACAGGAAAACTTGAAGATCCTGTTTTACCAGAGACTGTTACATCATATCCGTAACTTGTTCTTTGTACATCCCTGATTCTGAGCTGCAAGATTTCTCCTACTCTCAAGGCCCCTTCAACAGCTACGCCAAACAGGGCCTTATCTCTGGGAAGATCAATAACATCCAAAAGCTTGTAAAACTCTTTTTTAGTTAACCACTTATTCTTTAGTTTTTTTTCCCAATCAATCTTTTTTGGCTTAATCTTTTTCCAGAATCTAGGTGTGTACTCGTCTTCAGGATCATTAAGCCATCTAGCAAACCGCTTGTACAAAACAAGATACAGGTTCCAGCTGCTATCAGAGTTTTCCTGTGAAATAAGATTTAAAACTTCATGCACTTTGTCTTTATCCAGGTAAGCGTCTTCAAACTTGCTTTTTGCAAGTCTCTCAAATTTTCTTATGGCTATACGGTAATTTCTTATAGATGTTTTACTAAGGGAGTGTTGGGTTTTCAGGAACTCTTCAATCTTTGACATGACAGAAAAATATTATGAGGGAAAGTTGTATAATAAACTTTGTTAAAATCAATACTACGAAGAATAAATCAATTAAGTTCATCTTCTGAATTTATTGGACGGGTGCTGTAGATGTTTGGTTTCTTTGTTTTGTTTTTCTTATAGAGAAATATATAAAGGGTAATGGTACTTTTATGCAAAGAAAGGGGTAAAAAATCAATGAAATGCCAAATATGTGGACAAGAAACATTTTTACCTTTTCAATGTCCCTATTGCGGCGATCAATTTTGTACTAATCACCATTTACCAGAAAATCACGAATGTCCAAAAATTGATTTAGCTCGATTGTCTAAAAAAGAGAACACGATGATTTTTAGAGAACCCAGTTCTTTTGAATATAAAGTCAACTATGGTAAATCGGGTCAATCAAAAAGTAGAATTTATTTTAGCTTTAAGGAGCTTAAACATTTGGCATTAGGCAGCTTGCTAGTTATTGGTGTAGGATTATCAATGGGCTATTATGCGTTTGGGATAAGTGGACAGGGAATCATGTTTATGGTTGGTTTGGCTATTGTTTTGACTACTTCATTTTTTATTCATGAAATTGCGCATAAAATTACTGCACAAAAGAGGGGCTTTTGGGCTGAATTTCGGTTAACATTATGGGGAAGTATGTTAACTGCTGTGTTCATGGTGTTACCTGTAACATTCAAAATTATTTCGCCGGGAGCTGTAATGATTTCTGGACCAGCAAAACGCTATGACATAGGAAAGATTTCAATTGCAGGACCTTTAACAAATATTGCTCTATCATGCATTTTTCTAGGATTAATTATTATACCTAATCCCTATTACTGGATTTTTGCAATAGGTGCTTTCTTTAATTCATACATAGCGCTCTTTAATCTAATTCCTTTTGGAATATTAGATGGATTTAAAATATTTTATTGGAGCAAGAAAATATGGATAATTTCCTTTGCTATTAGCATAGCGCTTATGGTGATTTCTTATTCTTTTATTTAAAAAATAATAGATTTGATTAGTTTAATTCAAACTATATTAGTTCTATCGTTACATGAACTTCTTCAGGTACTCGAATGCGCATAATTCTTCTCATTACGCGTTCTTCAGAATCAATATCAATTAATCGTTTGTGAATACGCATTTCCCATTTGTCCCATGTGGGTGTTCCTTCTCCAGAAGGAGCTTTCAAGGTTGGAACTCTAAGTCTTTTCGTGGGTAGTGGTACTGGACCATTTATCTTTGCGCCTGTTTTTTGGGCGATTGCTTTAAGTTCTCCACAAACGTCTTCCAATTTGTGATAATCGGTGCTTGTTAAGCGGATTCTCGCTTTTCTAACCATTTTTCGCCCATCAATCCTAATATTTTGAGTTTTAAATTAACTATCTTAGAAATTTAACCGGAACATAAAAACTTATCGACGGGTTTTTGCTTACCTAACATGTTTACGGGAATAAACTGTATTTAGAGAAATATCAAGTAATATCAAGTTATTATTATCTAAGTCAAATTTGGATACTTCTGCCGTATTTCTTATTGGAATATTTATAGTTTCTAAAAAGATAAAGATAAATTAGAAATCTAATAATAACAAACTTCTAAATACAGGGTTCCAATATCGGAGTAAACCACAATATGGCTGTAAATACTAGAATTGCCTTCCCAACTATGAAAGTGAAAGAGGGAAAAGTAGAAGTTATTATCCCTAAGCTTGATGCTTTCATAACAAAAACCTCAGACTATGCTCCTTCTAAGGCTCCAGTTTTTTATAACCCAGTAATGGAATTAAATCGAGACATTGCCATCCTTGCATTTAAGAGCTATCAAAAAATGGTTAGAAGAGAGATTTCTTTTTGTGAACCTTTAACAAGTTCAGGTATTAGAGGTGTGCGAATAGCAGTTGAAGTTCCATGTACACAAAAAATTGTGATTGGCGACATTAACCAAAAAGCAACTCAATTAGCAACGCTCAATGTAAAATTAAATGATCTGGAAGATCGAATTACAATTGAGAATAAGGATGCAAATTTACTTTTAAGCCAGCA
>JAOZGY010000021.1 GCA_026015145.1 Candidatus Bathyarchaeota archaeon
AGACTTAATAGTGCCTGAAATTGATATGACATGTAAAGTAACTTGTTCTCCTTTTATTGAAGTGATGGTTGCTATAGATGATCTAACTAGATTTAAAGATAAAAGATTAGTTCGAATTATTGCTTGTTTAATTTCAGGATTATAATCAATTAACGACATATTTGTTTTACTTGCACCATATTCTCCATAGAGCTTAGCAATAGTACTCCAAATAGCATCTATAACATCATTAGGCTGCAAAGAATAAGGGGATTCGATTTGAATACCTATGTATCTGCGTTTAACTCGTTTCAACTTTTTCCCTCTTTTATTATTCGAATTCCTGGTGCTATAAAACTTGAATTAAGCTTTTCCCGATTTCTTGCAACAATCGAATTTGGATTATTTGAAATTGTATCTAGAGCAGAGGGTTCATCCAAATCTATCAGATACAATAAAGCTGCAATTTCCCTTGGTTTTCTTAATAATGCTGTTTTTGTAGCACCACTTGATAAGACAATGGGTATATGAAAATCTTTAGCAATAGCAGTTTCTCGACGCAAAAAAGAGAGAAGTCTTACACGTGAAGGCCCTTCTTGAACAAGTAATGGATTAACGTCAATCTCTAGTGCAGCTAAGCTATTGCTAGCTAATACTGCTTCACTTCTATCAAAGAACCTATTTCGAAAATGTAATAAAGGAAAATTCAGAAGATCAACCCGTCTATCTCGGGCTGCTTGTCTGGAGACTTCTTTGGTCTTGCATTTTACACATATTATTTCATATTTTCGTCTTACTTTTCTAAGCTGAGACTTGAGATCAATTCGGTTTTTTGGGTTTAGATCAATTCGTGAGACAAAATCTATCTCTGTTTCTCTGCAATAGTTCTTTATGGCTTCTATTTTGGTTTTATCCGAGGAAATATTTGTTGAAAATCCTATAAGATCATAGCCTAGCATTTTTGCTTTCTTGATAAAATTAAAAACTTTATTTAATTCGAGCAAGGTCGGACTTAAATGTAAATCAACAAACGATCTTTTCATTGTAGTAGCCCCAATTCTGTACATAATTCAATTATTTCTCTAGAAGTTTTATTCTTGAAGTGAATTTTAAAGTGAATTGGATCTTTGGCAGAAAACTTTATTGTTTTATTAAATGCTAATTGTTTATCAAATCTAAGATAGAGGTTTTTTTTCTCTAAGTGAATTTTTATTTTTTTAGTCAAGTTTTCTTTATCTAAAGAATCAAGGTTAATGGAAATATATTTTAAAGTATTAAGTAGAACGCCTTTATCATTTAATCTGGTTTGATATAAAATAATTGGATTTTTATAATACCCAGTCAAGCGCTTTTTTTTGAAAAATAAATCGTCTCTCGATTCTATAGGTAGGACATTTTTTACAGAGTCTAGAACTTTTTCAGAATCTTCTGTAGCGTGAGCAAACACTCGAATATCTATGTATCCAATAGGAGATTTTGAAGACAATCTAGCACTTCGCTTTCTGATTAACGTTTTTACCTTTTAGATTTTTTCTTTGATTGATGATTTAATCTAATTTAAAGCAAATCTTTTCCAAAATATATTTATTCATTTCTTAGAAGCTGAATACATCAACTTATGTTTCTAGCGTCAGATTATTTTGTTGTTTTTGTTTTTCTTTTTTTCGGATTCTTTTTTTCCGGCGATTTCACTAAGTTTCGGACGCGTTTGCCTGAAGCTGTTAAGCCTCTGTTTGCCCGTCCCCTTTGATTGGCCAAGTTTAGTAGATTCTGATTTGCTCTTTTTGCCTTCTGAGTCTTAAAGTTATGTTGACGTGATAACACAGTCTTATTAACCATAATTACCTCAAACCATTTTGAACGACCATCTTCACCTACCCAATAACTATTTAGAACCTCCAGATTGGGAAATTTCTTTCCTGTACGTTCTTCTGCGATTAATTTTAGACTTTTTGCAGGCTTAAATTTTGCAACACCCATACGTTTAGGCCTTCGTCCAGCTTTAGGACGCTTTTTTCTTAGACCACCTCGCCTTATACGAGTTCGAGCAACAACATAACCTTGCTTAGCTTTATATCCAAGAGATCTAGCTCTATCAAGTCTTGTAGGTTTCTCAATTCTAATTGTAGTTGGTTGTTTTCGATATAATATCAATCTTTGTTTCATGAGATCTTCGACAAAAGATTCTTCTGGTTTAGCCCATTCTTTGGCTATATACTTGTACGCCATCTTATTTTTCAACTCTTATGTATTACTGTTTCCGGTTCAACCTGTTAAGGTCACATCCCTACGGACTCAGATGATCCGCTTTCAATTTTTAATTAAGCAACGCAACTTAAAAATAAACCTTTTCCAAGCATTATGCAAATTCAAGTGAGCAAAATAGGTCTTTTTTAGTCGACTAATTTAGATCTTGCATTATTGATTATCTTTATTATCTCCAAACGCCAATCATCGAATTTTTCAGGAGTTTTAGGATAAGTATCATAATGTGCTTGAACTTGACGCATCATATTAACAGTTACGCGAAGTTTGTTTAGAAAACGCATTCGTTTTATGCCTCTAAAAACTCTCCGAGCAGTCTCCGTTATATTTAGATGGAACTCATTTCCCATGCCGGCTTTTAAAACATCTTTTTCAGTTAGTAGTTTGCAATTCATACCATAGTTTAAGTCATCATCACTGCTTTTTAGAAGAAACAATCTAAAAACATCTAAGCTAGCCTGTTTTTTGCCATATGATTTCATGTATAGGTTATTGTAGTACCATAAAGCTTCTTGAGTCGGTTTACCTTTTTCAAGTGCATTGGATATTACTTGTCCAGCGTAAAAACCACTTAACATTGAAGGCCCAATTCCTCCTCCATGAATAGGATTAACCAAACTTGCCGCATCACCAGTTATCACAATACCGTTTCCAACCATATTATCTAAAGGTCGCCTAGTTGGATCAAACCATGCACCAGCAGCTAGAATAGTTGAATTTTCAAAAACAGATCTTTTTATGACGTGATTGTAGAATTGCTTTTTTGGATTTGGGAACTTTTTAGTCATACAAACCCCCAAACCAACATTTACTTTTGCTCCTGATTTAGGAAAAATCCAAGTATATCCTCCAGGGGTCACTTTTTGGTTTAGATAGATATCACAATATTTTGTATTTTCAGTTTTCTGTTTTAATTGTCGAATTTCACGATAACAAGCTTCTACATCCTTATTTTCGATTAATTTCTCAATATTCATTGTTTCAGGCAGTTTGCGGCGAACAACACCTAAAAAGCCACTAGAATCCACCACAACTTTGCTTTCTAATTCGATTTCAGAGCCATCTGAACTCTTTACTTTTGCCCCACTAACAAAACCGTTCTTAATAATTGGATCAAGAAATTTTGTGGAATCTAATAATGTGACACCTTGATCAATCGCTTTTTTTAAGAGCCATTGGCCGAAGCGCCTTCGATTAAGTAAATAGCCAATGAAATCTTCATGTGCAATAGTGAAGACGGTTTTTTCATCAGGAGAAAATATTCGTATGCCTTCTATTCGAGTCTCAAGTTCACCACCTTGTGGTTTTTCCAATCCCAAAGTTTTCAAATGATGCTCTCCAAGAGCATCTCCACAAATCTTTGTCCCAATTGATTCCTTATTTTTATTCTCGATAAGACATGTTTTTAATCCTTTTTCAGCTAATGTTTTTGCTGCCAAACAACCTGCCGTTCCAGCCCCAACAACGATTGCATCAAATTTATCCATTATAAAAACCTCTGTGAATTAACGATATATTTTCTATACCTTGTTGTATTAGTAAACCTTTATAAATTATTAAGTAAGCTTCTCCACACCAAGTGTAAGATAAATGAGCAAACAAATATCGCTTAGTATTGAACTTCGAAAACTAATAGAATCAAAACTTGAACAAACTC
>JAOZGY010000067.1 GCA_026015145.1 Candidatus Bathyarchaeota archaeon
AAGACCATACCCTATATTGGACCTTATACTGCTGCTGCAATATTATCATTGAGCTACAATATTCCCGCAGCTATGGTAGATAGTAAATCTGAAAGAGTTTTTCCCACAAGTTACCAAGTTATGCAAAACTGTTATCAAAAAATCAAGAAGAGAGCTGCAGAAATCCAAAAGAATCCGCGTCTGCGAGCCATTCAGTTTAGGAGCTTCAGGCATTGGGGTGGAACAATGCTTGCTCATTACACAAACGGAAACGTTTTAACTGTCAAGAAGCTGCTCGGTCACAAGAGGATCGAAAACACCATGAAATACATCAGCATGATTCGCTTCAAAGATGACCAATATGAGGTTACAACTGCTACTACAGTTGAGGAAGCAAAACATGTTTTAAGTGCCGGTTTCGACTTCGTCACTGAAAAAAGAGGAATTATGCTCTTTAGAAGACCAAAAAAATTCGCAGGAGTAGTGTTATAAACGCAGAAGCAGTTCAATAAGCTTTTATAAGAATGAAAATGAGATGTTTACTAAAAAAATAATCGCTAAGCAAGGCGAAGGCGCAGACTGAATGCCCTACATTAAAAAAATAGAAGTAAAAGGCTTCAAATCTTTCGGACCAAAAACAGTTAAAGTAAATCTAGATAAGGGCTTTACAGCCATAACAGGTCCGAACGGAAGCGGAAAAACTAACATATTAGACGCGGCTTTATTCGCTCTAGGCGAACTCAGTTCCAGGAGAATGCGAGCTGAAAATGCTTCAAAACTAATTTTTCATGGATCTGAAAAAGCAGGATTGCAAAGAGGAAAAAAAGCCAAAGTAATAATCCAATTTGATAATTCAGATGGCATAATGCCCGTAGACACTCACACAGTAACTGTTTCACGAGAAGTTTTTAGAAATGGTCAAAGTGTTTACAGACTAAACGGTAGAAGGCTTTCAAGAACACATATTCTTGAAATTTTATCAATGGCTGCAATAGGTAGTTCAAGTCAAAATATAATCCCTCAAGGTACCATAACTCGATTAACCGATATTACTCCGATGGAAAGAAGGAGAATAATCGAAGATCTTGTTGGCATAGCACAATACGATTCCGAAAAAGCCGATGCGGAAAATAAATTGAGAACGGCAGACATCTCGATCCGCACGGCTATGGGAAGAATAGATGAAGTTCAAAAAAGAGTGGATGACCTTGAACGTGAACGCAACGGATTACTGCGTTACAACTTTATCCAAAATGAAATCAAAAAATTCCAAGCCGTTAAAATCTCTCATGAAATCACACAAATTAACAAAAAAATAGAGAAAACTTCAGCGCAAGTTAAGAAAGTGGGAAAAAAGGTTGAAAAATTCCGAGCTTTACGCGAAGCCCACCGGTCCAAAAGACGAGAAATTGAGGGTGACTGGAGAAAACTAAGTTCAGAAATCATGGAAGAGGGAGGTTCACAGGTACTTAAGGTACAGATCAAAATAGGTGAACAAAGATCAAGTCTAACCGAACTTAATACAAAAATAAGCTCAGGAAAAGCGAGTTTAGAAAGCCTAAACAGAGTAAAAGAAAACACAGCAGAACAATTCCAGTCTATCCGGAATGAGATTAAAGAGAATAGAATAAAAATTAGGAAACTGCAAAAAACTAACGAAAAAATTCAATTGGAAATTAAGAATAAGGAAAGTGAACATGAAGCATTAGCAACTGAGACAGCCCAGTTATGGGGTGGATTGGGAGATAATAATAAAAGGATAAGACAAATTGAAGAGCAAATCCAAGAATACTATAGAAAACTTGCTAATCTAAGATCAGAGTATCTTAAAGATCAAAATGTAATACAACTAACCTCCAGACGAAAAAGAGAGTTAGAAGAAAGAAAAACAATATTTATTGAAACTTCATCAGAACTTGAAAAATCACTTATTGAACTTGAGAAAGTACAAAAAGAACAAAAAACTCAACTCAAAAATCTTGAACACATCATTGAAAAGAGAAAAGCACAAAGAGAAGCAGTTAAAACAGAGATATCTGAAGCGGGAAAAATTGCAAATTCTGCAAAAGCAGCAGTAATAGAATTTGTGACTCAAAGAGAACTAGCTGAAACTGTAGCAGCTGAAGAAAGAGGCCTAAGGAGCATTGAAGAGCTTAACCAAGTAGGAGGAATTTCAGGAGTTTATGGGCGATTAAAAACCCTGATTAAGGTAGATAGAGACTATACAAAGGCCGTATCGGCAGCAGCTATCGGATGGCTAAACGCTTTAGTTGTAAAAGATTTTGATACCGCTTTCACATGTACAGAAACTCTTCGCAAGATGAAATTGGGAAGAATAAAAATCATCCCAATTCAAGGTACTTCAAAACCAAAAAAACAAAAAATTCCAAACCGCAGAGGAGTTATTGGCATTGTATCAGATGTTATTAAATATGGACCCGATCTTGAATCAGCAGTAAATTTTGTTTTTGGAGACACATTAATAGTAACAGACGACAAAACCGCGTTTTCCTTATCAAGTCAAGGACATCGCGTAGTCACCAAGAATGGAGATCTTTATGAAGCAGGAGGAGCCTTTGAAAGCGGATACTACCGAGCACCAATAGATTTTTCAAAAATAATCCCTAGCCAAAACGCCATCACAAGTCTTGATGAAGCAGTAAATTCACTGCAACAACATCTTTCCCAAAGAGATGGAGACATATTAATCTTCGAAGAAGAGATAGAACGCACAAAAATCGAAAGTGCTCGCTTATATGAATCAATTATAACTTTAGATAAAGAGATATCAAGAGTTAAACGAAGCGTCAAACGAACAAACAAAAACGTCAATCGTGTAGAAAAATATATTCTTAAAATTGAAAAAGAAATAGAAGATAAAAAAATTCAAATTGGAGTCTATAGGTCTGAGAGAAATTCAATTCAAAAAGAAGAAAAAAAGCTAAAAGTAGAGTTAGAAGAATTAAGAAGCAAAACTGACCTTGCACATATCCAAGAGCTTGAGATCCAAAGAGAGAAAACTGCCGAAGATATAATAAATCTTAGAAAAAACCTTGGTACTGTCCAAACTGAACTAGCCACAATTCGATCCCAACTTGACAATGTGCTTGAAGTAGGATACCAAAACTCCAAGATTCAACTCTCAAAAATCAAACAACAAGAAAGAAAAACAGAAAAAATAGTTGAAACCGCTCTAAAACAACAAGAGATATTAAAAACTGAGATTATAGAACTAGAAAAAAACCGCAAGGAACTTTCTAAAGCAGTTTTATCAGCAAGAGAAGAATCCAAAAAGTTTACAACACAAATAGACTCTATCGATTCGAAATTGCAAAAACTAGATGATGAATACGAAGAAACTGAAAGTCTTCTAAATCAACTTAAACTAAGTGTTCAAACAAATAATCTTCACCTTCAACAATATCAAGAACAGCTTAACCAAATTGGATTCGAAAATCCACTTGAAACCAACACCATACAACTCGAAGAAGCAGAAACAACCATACAAATGATGAGATTTGAGCTTGAACGAATAGGAGCTGTAAATCAACTTGCATCAACTCATTATGCAGAACAAATTTCAAGATACAAAGAATTATCCCTGCGCTTAAATGAACTTGAAAGAGAAAAACAAGCGATAGTAAAATTCATGGAAGAAATTGAAAGCAAAAAACGCAAGGTATTCTTGTCAGCTTTTGAAAAAATCAATATAAATCTTAAAAATTACTTCTCAAAACTTACTGGAGGGGGTGCCGCAACCCTAAACCTTGCAAATCCAGATGACCCTTTCCAAGGAGGAATTGACATGTTAGTTCAATTTCCTGACAAACCATACATAGTTGTAAGTGGCGCAAGTGGTGGTGAACGATCTGTTGCAGCTGTAGCCTTCATATTTGCCTTAAAAGAATTCAACCCCGCCTCATTTTATATTCTAGATGAAGTTGATGCACACCTAGATGCATTCCACACAGCAAAGCTAGCTGATCTTCTTCTTGAAGAATCAGAAAAAACTCAATTCATTGTAATAACTCTAAGAGCTGAACTGGTAAATAAAGCTCAAAAAATCTTTGGAGTATTTGAACAAAACGGAGTTTCCAGCATACTAAGCCCTAAATCTTTGAGGAGAAGCAGATAATGTCAAAAACAACAAAAAAACCTTTTTTTCTTCGTCCTCCTTGGAATATTCTTTTCGAAATAAATAGACTCGAAAAGCTCACTCCTTGGAGTGTTAACATTGCATATCTGCTCAGATCTTTTCTCTCAGAAATGGAAAATACAGGAGAAGTGGATTTTAGAGCATCAGGTATCGCATTAGATTCATCAGCACTTATCTACTTAATGAAATCAAAACTGCTACTAACTCTGCAAGAACCACCCACACCACCAAAACCACCAGGAGATTTTGTTCCTCCCCCACTTTTTCTACCTTTAAGACAAGAATTAACTTCAACCACCATACAGAATCTGCTAGATGTCCTTGACGAAGTGCTTAAAGGAGAGAAAATTCATCGGTTAGATAAAATTGCAGTAAAACCAGTACTTCCTGTAATATCAGATATTTTGCCTCAATTCGAATTATTTTTAGAAGAACTCGAATCAGAAATGAACAAATTATATGAACTTCTCTGTGAAAAAGTTAGAGGTGCTGGAATTATCAAGTTTGCTTTATTGATAAAAGAAAAAACTCGACTTGAAGCTATTAACACATTTATTCTTCTTCTATTCTTAGCACAAGTTCACAAAGTAAATTTGTGGCAAAATGAGGAAACAGAAGAAGTATACATAGCTCTGGGGAATTTGAATATTGGAAAAGAATAAACAGCAATCAATTAACACAAATAAATTAGATAAAAATGCTAACGTAGAAGAAAAAACCACTAATAATTTAGCACTTTTGGAAGCTGCTTTATATGTCGCTGGTAGACCTTTAGATCTTAAAGAATTGTGTTCAGTTTTAAATACAAGGTCAAAAAAGAAAACTAAGAAATATGTTAAATTGCTTATTCAAGAATTAGTTTCCAGAAAAACAGTTCTTGAAATCATAGAATTAAAAGGCGAACGATTTGTTCTGCAACTAAAAGCTGAATTCACACCATTGGTGAAGAAACTTGTAAATAGACCTTTGCTTTCTTCAGGTCCACTAAAGACTCTTTCATATATAGCCTATAGACAACCAGTATCACAAAAAAGAGTGGTTGAAGTAAGAGGTCAACACGCTTATGCCCATGTAAAACTCTTACGAGACATGGGATTAATTATTGCTGAAAGAAGCGGCCGTTCTATAGCACTTAGGACAACAGATTATTTTGCAGATTATTTTGGTTTAGCCTTAGAAACCGCTTCGATGAAAAGAGAACTAAAGCGAATATTTGGAACAGGCTTAAAGGAAGAGAAACAATAGCAATACGGATATGTTTATATTACGAAATAACGGTGATAGTGAATACCTGAACTATTCAATCACAAGGAAAAAATGAAATGTCAGTTTGGCACGGTAATTCACGTAAAAAGAAACAAACGGGTGGCAGAAAGCGAGCCTATCGAGTAAAAAGAAATTTTGAGAAAGGTTCCTTTCCAGCGGAGACAACTCTGGGAGAACCTAGAAGAAGATCTGTTAGAGGACATGGAGGACAAATGAAGGTCAAACTATTAAAAGAAAAGTTTGTTTCTGTCACAGACCCTAAGAGTGGGAAAATAGAGAAAACAGAGATTTTGCGCGTTATACGAAATAAAGCAAATGTAGATTACAACCGAAGAGGCGTGATAACAAAAGGCGCAGAAATAGAAACGTCATTAGGACTTGCTCGAGTTACGTCGCGTCCAGGAAATGACGGGGTTATTAACGCTGTGCTTATAGGTAAAGATTAAAACTATTTCTTTTCTTTCCTTGAAAGATTATTCCTATTTTTTAAGAGTTTCATAGCAATTTTCTTTATTAGTTGTTCCTTTGTAAACTTCTTCTCGATCAGCAATAATCCAGTGTTAATCCAAGGCTTTTTAGGATAGCTAACTTCTGGGATTATCTCATATTGAAAACCTAATTTTGAAGCTACATTTGCAATCTCATTTATTTTAGGAGATTTAACAGCCACGTTTTTAGAAACACGCCGCCCCTTTTTTCTAGTTCTGCTTGAATCAAAATAAATTGGCCATATTATAGTTTTATCTTGCTTTCTCATGATCAAAATTCACCTACTTTTATTTATGGGAGTAATATGTGATTAATTTTTCATCGTTTTGATGTATTCTTACAAATCCAAAACGTTCAAATTGTATTATAGTATCGGATTTGAGATTTTTGCAAGCACTCTCAGCAATTCCTTCACTTAATGTTGCATCAGGCATAATAACTATACAAGAAATACTCTCATCCTGATAAATCCAATGAATAAATTTGAATTTTGAATTTCTTGCTTCTTTATATGAATCATTAACAAAAGATGCTTCTGCAGTATTACCACTAACAAAGTCTAATTTAACATTAAACAGTTCCATTAACCTAAACATACTTCCTTTGGATAGAGACTTAATATCTTTCTTATCAACCCAAAAATTAGCTTTCCTTTGGTTTCCTTCTGGAATAATAGTATAAGTCCTAAAACCTGCTTCGGTTTTTTGAGGATGCAACTTGAGATTAACTTCAAAGAGTTTAGGTACAGACTTAACCTTTAGCATAATCGGATTTAGCACAAAAAAATACCTATTGCTTAGTGGATCTAGAAGTTTGCGATTATAAGAAAATAGATTCTCCCAACTTAAAGTAACATCTGCAGTTTTTGGACCAATATCGATAATCATCTTCTGGATTGATTCTGGCAGAATCCCCCGTTTATTTAGAGCTGCAAAAGTTGCCAAGCGAGGATCATCCCAACCAACATAATCACCTGTCTTAACACCTTGAATAATCTTTGATTTACTCAAGAAGGCTCCAGTAATTTTCAAGCGACCATAATGAATGGTTTCAGGATAATCCCAACATAGATAGTTATACATGTATTTCTGGCGAACCATATTAGTCAAGTGTTCTTTTCCACGAATTATGTGAGTAATCCCCATAAGGTGGTCATCTACTCCCGCTGCCATGTTATATAATGGCCAAACAGAATATTTGCTTCCAACTCTTGGATGTGGAAATTTATCAGTATCAACAATTCTTAAAGCAGGCCAATCCCTCGCTGCAGGATTTGGATGATTTAAATCGGTTTTTATTCTAACTACAGCTTCACCTTCACCCAAAGCTCCATTTAGCATGAGATTCCAATGATCTAAATTCTCTTCAATAGAAAACGCTCTGCAGCTACATGCTTTATTTTCTATTACTCTTTTGCGAAAATCTTCAGGCAAACATTTGCAAACATAAGCGTTTCCTTTACAAAGAAGTTTCTTGGCATAATCGTAGTAAATTGGAAGTCTGTCACTTTGAATAAATTCATCGTCAACAGTACAACCAAGCCAAACTAAGTCTTCTCGAATGCGATTATAAAATTCTAGAATTGGCTTTTTCACTTTTGGGTCAGTATCTTCAAACCTTAAAATGAATTTGCCTTTGTATTTTCGAGCATATTCATGACTTAGAATAATAGCTCTTGCTGAACCTAAATGCAGTACACAATCTGGATTTGGAGAAAATCTTGTAACTACCTGTCTATATTTTTCAACATTTGCAAGCGGAGGAAGAGATTTTTGCTCTTTATGCTTTTCCTTTTTAAGAGCTTCTGGCCACCTGTTTTTTATTATTTGTTTTTGTTCTTCAATGGAAAGATGATTAACTTCAACAACTATTTGATTCACGAGGTCTGATAATCCCTTTATTCTTCTTTTAAGATCTTGATTTTCAGCTATTACTTTTCCAATAATTGATCCGACTTGTGCTTTTCCATTGTGATTTAGTGCATTTAATAATGTGATTTTTTTTATAAGCTCCTTAAGGTCTTGGTCACACAACAAATTTATTCTTCCATCAAATATCAAATAGATCTTTTAACCAAAAATTGAGCAAAAGCTTTTAATTTTTCCTTGGCATCTGAAGGCGGAAGATATTTTTCAACTGCTAACCAACTATCTTTAACCATATTTGCTGCAATACCCTTTACATATTCAATAGATCTGTTACTCTTCACAATAGCTATAGCTTCATCTCTTAATTTCTGGTCAGAAGTATGCAAATCCAAGATTTCTATAAGTCTATTTTTTTGTTGACTACTTGCAGTTTTCAACGTATGAATAACAATTAGTGTTCTTTTTCCCTCAGTTATATCCATTCCAATAGCACCCTTTTTCTCAGCGAATTCCTTTCCAGTCAAATCCAAAACATCATCTTGCATCTGAAAGGCAACACCTATGCTTTCAGCAAAAACTCCCAACTTTCTAACTAATTCCTTATTAGCCCCCGATAAAACGGCAGCTATCTTTGCAGACATCCTTGCCAGAGTGCCAGTTTTATAACCACACATTTGCAAATAGTCTTCTTGACTGAGATCATCTGCATTAGCAAGGCCCTTGTGCCAAGCTATATCTATTGCTTGTCCCATACTAAGATTAATCATTTCCTGGACATAAATTTCATAAATATCTCGCAGAATTTTCGGTGAAATTTTTTCTCGGTTCTCAATAAGCGGTAAAAGTGGAAGATAATACATTGCATTCCCAGCATTCACTGCTATGTCTACCCCATAAATCTTGTAAGTGCATGGCTCTTTGCGTCTCATTTCTGAGGAGTCTTCAACATCATCTATCATTAGAGTACCATTATGTACAACTTCAGGAATTATAGCAAAATCTAATAATTCAATAGGATTTTTTCCTAATGCCTCGCATATGAGTAAAAAAAGTGCTGGGCGCCATCTTTTTCCACCTCTATCTAAAATATCCCATATAGGATCTGCGATTGTTTTGTTTAAAGTCTCTATATTGTAGCTATAATTTGGAGGATTGAGTTTGAAAATAATATCATTTGAAGAAAATCTTCTAGGAATATATTTTTCTATTGCTTTATCTATTAAGGGAGCTTTTTCTTCTAGAAAATTAAGTATATTCAAATATTAGGTGACTCCTCTTCTGGCATAACGTTCTAAATTGCGTCCTCTTAATCTGAGCCACTCTGCAGTTTTTCCTGTAATCACGATAGGTTTCGTAGCCAATTCTTTAATTTTTTTTGCCCCAACAAGAAACATCACATTCTCGAGTTCAGCTATTAAAAATGAAAGCAACCTAGTAGTTTCCTTCACGCCACATACTGCAGCTCTAAGAACAGGTTGTGCAATGCTGGTTAATTTCGCATTAATTGCTAAAGCCTTTGCGATATCCAGACCATTTCGGACTCCTCCTGAAGCTATTATAGGAATTTTTACCTCTTGGATTATTTCAGCAATACTTGTAACTGTAGGTATTCCCCAATCCCAAAAAGCATCACCTAAAAGGTGTTGAACACGACTTTCCTCTCCTTTAGTTCGGAAAAATTCTACAGCCGCAAAACTTGTTCCACCAACTCCAGCAACATCAATTGCTTTGACTCCTACATCCTCAAGCTTCTTAGCTTCCTCCAAAGCAATCCCACAACCCGTTTCCTTAACAATAACAGGTTTGTCAACAGATTTTGTAATCTCACCTATTTTTTTGATAATACCTTCAAAATTAGTTTGCCCTTCAGGTTGAATAGCTTCCTGTAATGCATTTAGGTGAATAGCAATAGCATCTGCATCAATCATCTCTATTACTTTCTTAATTTCTTTAACACCATAACCATGAACAAGTTGAACTCCTCCAATATTAGCAATTAGAAAAGAAGTTGGTGCTTTCTTCCGAGCTACTGCAAAAGTCTTCTCTAGATTTTGATCCTCTAAAGCAGCTCTTTGGCTTCCTACCCCCATTCCAAGTTTAAGCTTCTCAACAGTCTCAGCAATAACTGAATTTATTTTTGCAGCTTGAGCGGTTCCTCCAGTCATTGCCCCCACAATCAAAGGAGCAGACAATTTATGCCCTAGGAATTCAGTTGAGAGATCAATTTCTTCTTTGTTAATTTCTGGCAAAGCATTATGTATAAAGTGAATATCCTCAAACCCTGTTGTAGCTTTTTTGGCTTGAACAAGATGATCTAGACAAATTTTAATATGATCGGCTTTTCGTTTTTCTGTTCCTTTAGTCATTTCTACTCCTTCTTTAATATTGTACCTTCAACTTTAGCGCCAATTAGCGCTTTGTAAACACGATTACGTTTATTCGCATTTACTATTGAAACAGGAATACCCTGTTCAATAGCAGAAATAAGCTCGTTAACTTTCCCAATCATACCACCTGTGACATCAGAAGATGTCGATGTACCAATATTATTCTTAATACTTTCTAATTCTTCCAAGTTTAGTTGATCATATAATTTCGGATTTTTTGTATCTTTAGGATCAGAATCAAACAATCCATCCACGTCCACACCCATTACTATTCTACTTACCCCAAATTTATTTGCCAAATGAGATGCAATCTGATCACCGGAAATGACAGTAAATCCTAATTGATCATCTAGTATTGTATCACCATAAAGAACTGGTGCAATTCCCATTTTCAATAATTTTCTTAGAATATTCTCTTCAAAGAGATGAATTCTACCATTTTTAGCTATTATACATGATGAAGGCGTTACACTTAAAGCTGGAACATTATGCCAAATAAGTGCATCCATAACTAATCCGTTTAGAACAGTCATAATGTGATGGGTTTCTGCAAAACCTATTTTTTGCTCTTCTTGTTTCAAACCTTCTTTTATGGCATATTTTTTTGCCATAGGATGACCAAAACTTCCTCCCCCATGTACAATCAATAGATTATCTAAATTTGCTTTCTTTATTTCTTCTGCTAGTCGATTTATTATTTCAGTTTTAGCTTCAAGCTCTCCATTTTTATCAGTTATTACTGAACCGCCAATTTTTAGGATTATAGTTTTTTGATTCATCAAAAATTATTCACCTTGCTTTGAATTCAGAACAATTACATTTTCGTTTTCTATGCGAATAATATCACCGGTCTTTATTGTGGAAATATCTATATGATCAACACAGGGGATGTTGGATATTATAGCGCCAACAGCAATCACCGTTTCACATTCTTTATTAATTATTCCTGCAGGTGCTGTATCATTTTTTTTCATTCTGTATAGAGTATAAGATCCAACTGTTGATCCTTTCCCAGTTGGAAAAACCAAGATTTTCCCTTTAACACTTTTTCCTTGAAGTTCATGTCCTTTTTCGAGTATTTGGCTAGTGTTTGGATCTACTCCTCCATAAAACGAGATTGGCTGGGAAGTGACCAAAGCTTTCGCTTGAGCTTTCCCTTTCATTATTATTCTTCCTTTCATTTCCATTTTCCAGTAACCGCCGCATCTACACATTCTTTTATGCTACCCATTTTTGTGAGCATTTCATTGTGTCTTGAATAATAACATCCCTTAGCAGATGTTGTTGCTACGGATTTAAATCTCCCTTTTAATGGGGCAACTGCCATGCATGTATCACAAGCAAATTTACCCCCTGCACTTTCGATTATTTTTGTATAGCCTCGAATATCTGAGAGTTGCTTGACTGTGCGTGAGGTGGCCACCCAGAATTCAGTATTGGGAGATATCTGTTTTTTATTTAACAACTGTGCAATCTTTGCAATTTCTTTTATAGAACAATGAGGACAGCCAATGCAAACCAATTCTATATCAGAAACTATATCATTGATATGAGAGTAAGCTTTCTGAATGTCTTTTTTTCCTATTGTGATCTTATCTTTTGGTGGTTGATGTTTTTCAAATCCAGGAGTAATCTTCTCTATGTAATAAAGTGGTTTTGAACCATAAGTTACAACAGATGCTGAAAAAGATTTTAGTTCATCCAGATCCGCTTGCTTTATCCCTGTTATATATGGTATATGGTTCTCAGCTTTCTTGCCTATACTATAACCTAAAGCACCAAAATCTGAAAGCTTTTTGAGACTTGTATTCACTTTTATATGAATGTCTGGGATTCGATTTTCATCTAAATGAAGACCATAATAGGGTGTTTTTCCAACAAATGCTGCTGCAAGTGCTGATGGACCCCCTTCCCGGTTTGTTTTTGCACCAATAACTGAGTTGGCAAAAGTAACTGCTGATGACTCAGACCAAGCAATGTGTTCTCCATACCTTGGCAAGTTACCTATAAGATAAGGAGTACAAGTACAGGAAACAAGAATACCCATTCTCTCAAAGGCTTGTATGACCAGCTTTTGTTTTTTAGCAAAATCCTCACTAATACCAAGATTTCTCCAGTTTTCCAAATCCATTCCAGCAGGATTAAGAGTGGTCAGAACTTTAACTCTTCCATCCTTTGCTAATTCTTCCAAGAATGATAAACCAGCATCCCCTAAGTTATGATATGAAACACCG
>JAOZGY010000109.1 GCA_026015145.1 Candidatus Bathyarchaeota archaeon
CCTCAGCTGAAAGTAAATCAGTCACATCACCATATCGGGTGAAGTTCCCTGAAGCGCTAGAACCACTTTCGAATACTTGATAGAGATTTGCGTACGGATAAATTGTGTTTAAGGAGATCTCTTGTTGAGATGAAACATCTACTCCAATGTAATCAAAAGTGACATTCCAGAAATTGTTTATTCGTAGTGAATAGACATCAGATAGGAATAAACCAGATAAATCAACTACAAAGGTTCGTGGAACACTATCTGGAGGTATTGGAAACTGTCTACTATCAGGTACCCTAATCCAATTACCAGCAGAATCCTTAACCTCCATGAAAGGAGCAGGAGTAATCTGAGTTCCATTTGGAACAGGTTGTTCAAAGAACTTATCTAACCACAAAGTATAATCTTCTGCTGAACCCCAATCCACTATTCCGTGCACTACGAGTTTTATATCTTCATACGCAGACAAATCACCCAAATCTAAGGTCAAAGTATTCCATGAAATATCATCCCATGACTCACTCTGCAATCCATTAAACCCTAATGTGAAATCGTTGTCTATCTCTGATATTTGATTTAACATGTCCTCACCATTTTCGTTAACCGCAGAAACTGGTTGAAGTGGATTCTTTGATACAGTGTAAATCTTTCCCATATATTCAGGATCAAGATACTGCTCAACCATAGTTGAATAGACATTCACATCTAATGGATGATCAACAACCATTAGATATATTGAATCTAAATAGAAAATTTCATTCCATTTCTGTGTTAAAGCCATCTCATAATACCCATTCCTTAGAGCCAATTGATTTTCTTCAACAGGAATAAAATCCCATGGATTATTTCTCCAATACACAATAGGCCATTCAGGATCATCAGTTATATAATTGATATAACCAAGCCAACCATGATTGCTAACATCAGCAAGATAAATGAAATCTGATCCATTCCAGATACTCAAGGACGGACAAGAAACACCTTTTTCAAACTCTGCTGTTATAGTAATTCTTTGGTTTAATGTTATTGTTCTTGTAGGATTCGACGGTCCATCTTGCCAAAACAAGAATGCATGTTCTCCAGTAGGATCTGTTGCCGGCACCCCAATAGTGTATTTACCTTCAGGCAAAATTTCACTATAAGGAGTTCTTAGCTCTTCACCATTAATTTTTAAATCTGCATAACCTTCATCCGGAATAGGATAAGTAAGAACTGTAAGAGTATGCATTCCTACTGGAACGACATTAAATCCCCCAAACAAAGTATTCACTTTAACTCTATGAACTCCTAACTCTGTTGAATTAAGCATAAACTCAATAAGGATAGACTCACCTCGAGTTAATGTTAGATTTTTAGTTTCAACAAGCAAACCATCAATAAATAATCTCACAGGTAAGTTTTCAGTATCCGATCCAGTATTTTTTGCATTAAGCTTGAGAATAGTTGATTCACCTAGATTAATCTCGTATGGATTGATTACTAATGAGGATAATTGAATGGGACTAAACTCTGGAAAGAAAGCTTTTACATTAAATGAACCTGTAAGATTACCTAAATGAACTGTAAAATTCCCTTCTGCAAACTCACTGTGAATAAACTCAAAAACCGAAGAAACTCCTCCAGCAAGCCTAATAGTTTGATTTTCAGCTATCACATCATTTACAACTAGGCTCAATGTGTAATTGCTTGCAATGTCACCGATATTTGTAACATTAGCTGAAATTAGAATGGGTTCACCCACATCGGCCTCAACAGGACTTATTTTTAGGTCATTCAAAAAGAATTCAGCAGGATTTAGCTGAGTTCCTAATTGACCCGACTCCTGAAGATAAAGATACATACCAGTAGCTACTGATAGAATTATAATATCAATTAATAGAATTGCTTTTACTTTTCCTATCGCTGTTTGATAAGTCACAATTATACATCTTCAATTTGATTAAGTTTAGATAGACAAAGTACAATACTGAATTTAAATTATTTCCATAATTCATAGAATAAATAGTCTTAAAGTTAAAAAGACACAAAAAGTTTATCGAAAAGTTATCCGGTAAATAATTAACTCTAAATAAGCATATCAAAAACAAGAAAGAGATTAAACACAAAATTAGAAGAGAGTAGAGAATTACTAATGAAGTATATCTTAATAATCGGAGATGGAATGGCAGATTATCCAATACCCGAACTAGGAAATTTGACACCTTTACAAGTAGCACGTAAACCTCATATTGATAAAATAACAACCATGGGGAGAAGCGGACTTCTTCGAACAATTCCTGAAGGATTAAAACCTGGATCAGACGTTGCAATACTATCAATTTTGGGATACGATCCAAAAAAATTTTTCACTGGAAGAGGCCCATTTGAAGCAGCTACAAGAGGTATAAAACTGAAAGAAAACGATGTGGCATTCAGATGTAATTTAATTACAGAAAATAATGGAATCATTTCAGATCATTCTGCAGGTCTCATTTCAACTAAAGAAGCAGCAGAACTAATAAAAGCACTAAAAAAAACAATCGAAGAACCTGATAAAATAGAGTTTCATTCAGGATTAGATTACAGACATTTCCTAATTCTAAAGAATTCTCCAGAATCCCTTTTATTAAAAACTACTCCACCACATGATTCAATAGGAGCAAAAATATCATCAGTTATGCCAATAGCTAACTCAAAAAAAGCCAACGAAATAGCCACAATTCTTAGAGAAAAGATATTACATTCTAAGAAAATCCTTGAATCTCACCCTATCAACATTTCTAGAATTAAAGCTGGAAAAAAACCAGGTAATATGATTTGGCCTTGGAGCGGGGGAAAAAAACCTTCTTTGGAATCTTTTCAAAAAAGATATGGATTAACAGCAGCAGTAATTTCCGCTGTCGATCTAGTAAAAGGCATAGGAATCTATTCAAAAATGCAAATTATTGATGTCCCCGGAGCCACAGGTTTACCTAACACTAATTATGAAGCAAAAGCTCAGTATGCACTACAAGCACTTAAGAATAATGATTTAGTCTTTATTCATGTTGAAGCACCCGATGAAGCAGGACATTCTAAAGATTTTAAGCTGAAAATAAAAACTATTGAAGACATCGATAAGAGACTAATAGGAAAAATCTTAAAGAACATAAAAAAACCTTATGCAATAGCTATATTATCAGATCATCTAACTCCATGCAAAATTGGAACCCACACAAAAGATCCTGTTCCATTTACAATTTTTTCTCCATTAATAAAGCCAGACAAAAATCACAAGTTCAATGAAATAACTGCAAAAAGCGGAGGTTTTGGGTTAATTGAGAACAAATCGCTCATTTCATTACTCATTTCTAGCAATGAGAATAATAAATAGAAAAGAAAAACATATTTTGACAAAAGCTTATTTGAAAAAATGTAACAACGATTCATTTAACCACAAGATACAACTTTTGCGCAATGATTATTCTAACAAAATAAGTTATAAACTAGCCAAAATGGTACAGAATAGATAAAAACTAAGTCACAGGAATAAAATCCTTAATAAAAGAACTGTTGATACAAAAAAATGGTTAAAAAAGAAAGAAAAATAGAATTAAAAAAGACTTTAGGCTTATTGGATACAACAGCACTTAGTGTAGGCGCAATTATAGGTGGAGGCATTTTTGTTGTTATTGGCATTACAGCTGGTTTGGCAGGTTCAGCCTTAGTAATATCAATGCTAATAGCAAGTTTAATAGCTCTTTTTACCGCAATAAGCTTCTCAGAATTAGCCAAGTGGCAAGCTGTCGAAGGTAGCGTCTATGAATATGCCCATCAACTAATTTCCCATTTCTCAGGTTTTCTTGCAGGTTTGATGTGGATAGTATCTAATACTTTTATAGGAGCAGCAGTTTCTCTTGGATTTGCTTATTATCTAACTGCGGCAATTCCAGGTTTACAAACTAATCTAGTCGCAGCATCATTGTGTCTAATATTTACAATAATTAATTTTATTGGAGCTCGCAAATCAGCTCTTCTTAATACACTACTAGTTGTTACGAAACTTTTTGCATTATTTTTCTTTATAATCTTTGGAGCATTTTATATTGACTCTTCAAATTTTATACCTTTCTCAATAATTAATTCAAATGTATTCTATGGAGCGATATTCATTTTCTTTGCTTATACAGGATTTGCTCGAGCAGCAGTGGTAGCAGAAGAAGTAAAGAATGCTAATCGCAATGTTCCACGAGCTATGCTCCTATCCCTTGGGATATCCACCTTGATCTATGTTCTAGTTGGAGTTGTAGCAGTAGGTTTAGTAGGAGCACCACAACTTGCAAATTCAAATTCACCTCTAATCGAAGCAATAAGCAAAACCGGCAACCAACTAATTATTCAAATTGTATCATTTGGAGGCTTGCTAGCCACTGCAAGTGTATTACTCACGGCGATCTTAGGTGTTTCCAGAATGACTTATTCTATGGCTAGACGAAAAGATCTGCCATATAGTTTATCTAAACTACATCCAAAATTTTGTACACCTTACTATTCGATATGGATTATTGGATTTATTATGATAGGATTAGTTCTATTTTTTGATCTAACAAGAGTAATCACAATTAGTATCTTCGCATCGCTTTTCTATTATGCTATTGCTAATATAGCAGCTATCAAACTAAAAAATGGAAAACCCCTAAGACAAAAAATAATACCTTCATTAGGCTTGAGTAGTTGTCTTATTATGCTCTTTTCAATTCTTTTTATTTCACCTGAATCTTGGCTATTTGGAATTTCGTGTCTGGGTTTAGGATCAGGTTATTATGCTACTAGAATTTGGCGCTTAAAAAAGACCAAAATAAAGAATATACATTAATATTTATTATAAAAAAGAGAGAAGCTCCATAAACTATAAAACTATACATTGTTAATAATGCATTGAATCCTAATGAAAAAGGTATATCTTGCCATCATGTTTTGTACTCTTTTGTGCTTTCTTATTTCGCAGATAAATTTTGCACAAGCAATTTCTCCGGGCGTTTCCCCTGGAAACGAGTTTATTTATGATATAAAATTCTTCTGGGATTCCTCTAATCAAAGCGCTATTATTCGTAATGAAATATTGGATATTAACAGCACTGATTTTTTCAAATTAACAATAACTGATGTACAGGATAAAGAAGTCTCATTTCAGACAATCTGGCGTTTTATTAACGGAACCGAAATTGAAGGAGAAGGTAACATTAATGTAGAAACAGGAAGCAGGTCTGGAGATTTTTGGCCGATATTAGGAAGCAACCTGAACTCTGGTGATAGAATACGACCAATGGGGTTTGATCGCACGATTATCAATGATACAATAACCAGAAATTATGGACTTGGTGGCAATAGAGATACAAATTTGGTAGATCTTACTTTTACTTATTATAATGAAAATGATCCAAGTCTAATCGTTACTGAGTACTCAAAAACTTATTTTGACAAACAAACTGGAGCGCTTGTCGAAATAAGTGAAATAACAGTTTTATCCGAACCACTTACAACTGAGACTTTAACATGGAAACTTAAAGAAACAAATATTTGGATAGTTCCAGAATTTCCATCAGTTCTCATTTTATCATTATTTATGATTTCTTCGTTAGTAGGATTAATTTATTTCAAAAACAGAAATAAAAATGTCACAAAAATCTTTACATAATAATAACATCAACTATACGTTGTTTTTTCAAACAATAAAATTATCATATCTGTTACAGGTTTCTCAGTGTATAGAAAAACAGTCCTAAAGGATTAGATCAATCATTATATAAGAATGAAAAGATTAAACATTATAACTTAGCTTCGACTTGTCAGGTTGTACATTAATGAGAAAAAGTATATTTAAGAAGCTTGAAGCACAGGGACTCATTTCAAATTATAATCGTTTAAGAAAAAACCTGCCACCTAGACTTCACAAGAAAGTTTTCATTTGGGATGAAACTTTCCGTGAAAGCATCAAAACACCTACTGTTTTCTTGACATATGTCGAACAAGTTAAACTAGCTAAACTAATGGATGATTCTGGAATAACAATAATTAATGTGGGTTTTCCAGCTCTATACGAAGGCGAAAAGCATAATGTAAAAAGAATCGTTAATGAAACTTTTAAGAATGCTAAACTTACAGCTTCAGCCCATGCAAATAAGGAGAGCATAGATGCTTGTTTAGAGTGCGGGATAAAAGAAGTAACAATAGAAATGCCATTTAATGGATTGAATCTTCAAAATAGGTTAAAAATATCAAAAGAAAAAGCGTTAACAAATCTTGTTAATAGCATTGATTATACTAGAAAAAATAATGTAAATGTGAATTTTGTTTTAATTGACGGATCTAGAACACCGATAGATGACATTATCGAATGTTTTGTAGCTGCAGCTAATGCTGGAGCAACCAAACTTGTATTAGCTGATAGTGTCGGTTTTCTCAGACCATTATCTATGCGATATCTAATGGCTAAAATAAGAACAGAATTAGCTGAAAAAACCAAAGAAAAAGTTGCGCTTTCTGTTCATTGCCATAATGCTTTTGGATTAGCTACAGCTAACACTCTAGCAGCTGTAGAGGAAGGTGCAGTTTATCTTCATACTTGCATAGCAGGTTTTGGAGAACGAGCAGGAATAGCTCCTTTTGAAGAAGTTGTAGCTGCATTAGAATTATTATATAATATAGACACTGGAGTAGATCAAGGTCGAATTTATAGGCTTGCACAAACAGCAGAAAAAGCTTTTGCTTTGCCAATTCAATTCCATAAACCCATAATTGGGGATGCAGTATTTACTCACGAAATAGATCAGGCTCTTAAAGAGATGCAATCAACTCCTATGCTGTATGAACCTTTCCCCCCTGAAATCGTTGGACGATCAACAAGCCTTTTTATTGGTCGAAATACTGGACAAGCATTGATTCAACAACTTTTGGAAAAAGCAGGAATTAGAGCCTCACCTAGACAAATAGACCAGTTATTTAGACGAATTAAAGGTCCTCAAGAAAGCCTAGACAAAGGTGAATCACAAATTACTTTTTACCAAATTAAAAAATTGATGAAAGAACTCCAAAAAGGATATACCATGAGTGATTTCTGGCGACTAGTAGAACTAATAACTCGGCAAAAACCTAACCTACGAGAACTAAAAAATGAAAAACCTAAGAAATAATTATATTTTGAGCAATATTTGCTATTATTTTTCCAATTCTATTAGTTGTTTTATTTCAGCAATCTCAAAAGGATTTAGTAAACGAGGGAAATTATAAAGAGGTCCACTTGGTTTCTCATTGTAGAAAGGACGATTACAATTTGGGCAACCTGATGTAAGAAAAGGATTGCCAGTTTCAACTATCTTATTTATTATTAATTTCTTAATCCCATAATCTGATAATTGATTATTATCGTTAAAGCTCATTTCTTCAAATCTAATTAATCCATAATCTATTAGATACTTCGCTAACTGAATTCGCCTATATGATTTAATTGAAGGTTGACTTCTATGCTCTAATTGGGTACCTCGAATTGGAGTAAAAGCAAAAAGTGCAGATAGAATACCCAGATCAAAAAAAGTTTGAACAATACTTAATACATCTTTTTCAGATTCACCCAGACCAACAATCAAATGCGTGCTAACTTTTCCTTTTCCAAAAATCTTAACTGCAGTTATCAGTTTTGAAAACTGATTTTCCCATTCGTAAGGACCATCAACTTTTTCACCTTTGACATCTTTAAATAAAGTCTTTGTTGCTGCATCAATTGGAATTCCAATTCTGTCAACACCAATATTTGCTAATTGGTGAATATTTTCATTGTTTTGAGGTTGACATGAAACTGAAATAGGAATGTCTGAAATACTCTTTATCAGCCGCACTATTGAATCAAGATGAGTGAATACGTTAGGGTAATTTAAAGCCTGAATACAAACTCTTTGCAGAATTTGTTCTAGATAGGCTTTTTTTAGATTAACAAGAACTTTGTGAGTCGGGAATTCAGGCCATGAAATCCTAGAAAGTAAAAAAGATTTGCTATTGCTATTTTTTGCTTGAGGACAAAAACTGCAATTGGCAGTACATCGACTCGAATAATACGTCATTAGATGAACTGTTGTAGGAGAAACATCAAGTTTACAAGTTAAAAGGTTAAGAATAGCAGCAGAACCTATTGAAACACGAATTTTTTTGGGAAAATCCTGTTCCATTAGGTTTAAATCAGTCGTAGCAGAACCTCCGCAAAGATCAATATCAAATATGATATCTTAAAAGAGGGTATATTAACTTGGTTAAAATCACTCTTAGAGCTGAAGAATATAAACTCGTATCCAATAATAGGAGTTTAGATTAAAGATCTCAAATTCACAAATCCTTTATCCAAAAACAAAGCATCTCAAAATCGAGATGCATAAGGGTATGAGAAGATCAAAACTTAGGCTTTATGAAGATATTCTATGTTCTCTCTATAATAGAGCTAAAACTATCGATGAAATTGCATACAGCACAAACATGGATTGCGTAGCCATTCGATCGAAACTTGAGTTTCTTCTTAAAAATAGACTTGTAGAAGAAAAGAACTATAAGAAAATAACGCTATACACACTAACAAGCAGAGGTCTAGCTATCCATAAAACCATCACGATAACGAAGCAACTTAAAAAACTCCAAACTAATATCCAAAAAATGGATAAAGCTCTACAAACAATTCACGTTTTCTCTGGACAAGAACTCGAAAAACATAATCAGAAAAAATAGTAAAGAAATAGACAAACCTTTATGGGTAAATTAATTAATTTAAATCATGCCAGAATCTAATTGTACTCACAATTGGGAAAAAAACCCAAACAAACTACTAGACTACTTGGATTCTGGAGTTCTTGCTCAAAATCCTAAAGTGATTAATTTTTATATTCCAAGTTTTATTCCTCTTAAAACAAAATATTATCACACAATCCCAAATCTTTTTCAAACCTTTTCAATAACAGGCAGTCAATGTAAGCTAAAATGCAATCATTGTGGAGGCAAAATTTTAGGAACGATGCAACCAGCTACTACTCCAAAAAAACTTTTTGATGCAGCTCTTAAGCTCAAAAAAGATGGGGGAATTGGATTTTTAATTAGTGGAGGTTGTCAAAGCGATGGTTCGATACCCATTAAACAGTTTATTCCTACTATAGCTAAGATAAAACGCGAGTTGGATCTAATAGTTTTTGTACATACTGGTATTATGAATTTTGAAATTGCAAAAGAATTAAAGAAAGCAAAAGTTGACCTAGCATTAATTGATGTAATTGGTTCAGAAACAACAATAAAAAAATTGGATATTAATCTAAAATTAAATGATTATATTAGATCATTGAGAGCATTGCAAAGAGCTGGTTTAAGTTTTGTTCCCCACGTAATTGTTGGATTGGATAACGAGAAATTAAGAAGTGAATTTAATGCTTTAAAGATAATTTCCTCTACTCAACCTTCTGCCATTGTCATCATTGCCTTTATGCCTATTCGTGGAACAAATATGGCGCGTATTAAACCATCTGATCCAGAGGATATAGCAAAAGTTTTGGTAGCATCAAGATTAATATTTCCAAAAACTGCAATCGCGCTGGGTTGCATGCGTCAAAGGGGAGAAGAGCGAAAAACTACAGAAATATATGCTCTTAAAGCAGGCGTTGCTGCAATTGCTTATCCAACGGAAGAAACGATAAAATACGCAAAAACCAACAATTATAAAATTATTTTCCAATCGCATTGTTGTGCTCAGATCTTTTTAGACTATATTCCATAAAATCTCTTGGATTAATAATGATCTTGAGAAATCTAAAAACTGAATTTACAATTTTGTTGTTTTTGCTGAATTAAATAACATTTTCAATCCCAAAATAATTGTCCAAATTGAAACAGCTAAACCAGATATAGTTTCGGGAATAGCTACTGCCTTAAAGAGACTGGTTGAAAAATTCAAAATCCAAGGCATAGCAACAATAATTGCAATTAAAACTGTAAAAAAAGCCCAAGATAATTGCCTATTAAAATAAAATGATGATGAAATCAAGAACAAAGATATTGGTAAGAAAAAGAAGAATGCAACAGAAACAAGGTAATGAATAGGTTTTACATTTTCAGGAAATACTCCTATTGCAATAAGAAAAAAACAAGCTAAAATAAAAAGAGAAAAACTAATTCTACCAAATTTTTGCTTATCTAAAAGAAGAAACAAGCCCAGAGCAAAAAACAGAGATAATAATCCACCTATAACTAAACCATAATTAAAGAAATCAGCAGTATTACCTGAAATTACACCCAGATCACTTAATGCATTTAACTCCCAATTAAATGATTCATAACTATTAATAGATAAAAAAATGAGAGAAAAAATAAGCAAAGGAGAGATTATTCCGCAAATGCCTGCTATTCGAAGCCAAAAAGTTTTCCTTGAGCTCAACAACATTTATGCCCAAAATAGTTTATAATTGTGCAGGTTTAAGATTTTGCATTCTTTGCAATAAAATATTTACTAAAAACATATTTTGGTGAATATTACTTCGTCTATAAGCTCTTTTTTCAAAGTTTTTTCCTGAAAATACCACTAAAACGAATGTAACAATTAACAGTTCTACTTCATGTTAATAATATAAATGTCAAAAACAATTATAAATTAAAGATAAATCTGGAGATCAAGAAAATTGGAAAAGAAGTCACTTCGACTAATTTTGATAATTTTGGTTATCTCTAGTTTATTGTCCAGCTCACAAGTTTTAAGTGGAAAAGCATCTGAAAACCAATGGACATCATTGTCTCCAATGCCAACAGAAAGAGGAGATCATGGAATCGCAGAAGTTAATGGAAAAATTTACGTTATTGGAGGTCGAAACGAAAATGGAAATCTTGACAATAACGAAGAATATGATATATTCACTGATAGTTGGAGCGTTAAAGCTTCTATGCCTACTGCTAGAAGCAGTTTTTCTATAGCCGTTTATCAAAACAAAATTTATTGTATAGGTGGAATAACAGGAGATATGAATAGTCCAGAACTGACTGGATTAACTGAAGTTTATGATCCTATTAAAGATACATGGGAAGTAAAAGCATCTATACCTACTGCTAGGGCTGATTTATGTGCAAATGTTGTAGATGACGCAATTTATCTTATAGGTGGAAAAAATTTTATTGGTGTAGATCCTTATTTTCAAGAAATTGGATTAAATGAAGTCTATTTCCCTGATAACGATTCGTGGATTAGAAGATCTCCTATGTTTATTCCTGTTTTTGGCTATGCTTCGGTTGTAGTTGAAGGAAAAATTTTCATAGTTGGAGGAGCTCGACTATTCGAAGAAGAAGGAAGCGGAATTTCAGTTCGGTTCAATCAGATGTATGACCCTGAAATTGATGCTTGGAGAAATCTAGCTGTAATGCCAAATGTGAAAAGTCATTCTGGTTCTGATGTAACTAAGGGTATAACTGCACCAATTTTGATTTATTCTATAGGAGGACTTGATCAACTAGGATACAGTGAAACAAACTATGCTTATGACATTGAAAACAATAATTGGACAATAGCTGCACCCATTCCCTCTCCTCGTGCAAATCTAGGAGTTGTAGAATATGATGATGTTCTTTTTGCTATTGGAGGATTTGATGGTAATAATTGGTTAAGTGTTAACGAGCAATTCAAACCACTTGAATATGGAACAGTTATGCCTAAACTATCACTTTTGTCTCCAGAAAATAAAACTTATGCTTCGAACAATGTTTCACTTATTATTTCAGTAAATAGAGCTACTAATTGGATTGGAAATAGTTTAGATGATAAAGAAAATGTGACGATAAGTGGTGATACTATCTTATCAGGATTAACTGATGGATTACATAAATTAATTGTCTATATTAATGATACTTTTGGAAATACAATTTCTTCAGATATAATTCAATTCTCAGTTGATACAAAACCTCCAATTATCTCAGTTTTATCTCCAGAAAACAGATCCTATGGAGAATTAGATATTCAATCAACAATTACGATTGATGAACCTGTATCTTGGATAGGTTATATTCTTGACGGACAAGAGATGGTAACTATAACTGGAAATGTAACCCTAGCTGTTCTTTCTGAAGGTTCTCATTTTATTAATTTTTATGCAACAGACAGCATTGGAAACAATGGAAGCTCTGTTCGGATTTATTTTAACGTAGCACCGTTTCCTACATTAATTGTTATTTCCACAATATTGATAGTTATCATAATACTAATGGCGGCATACCTGTTTTTAAATCGCAAGCAAAAAGAAAAATAATTGCATCAAAGAGCAAAGTAAATGCTATAGTTAAAAAAAAGAGTTTATAAATATTAGTTGAAAAGTATAAGGCTTAAATAATTTTAGAGCATGTACTCCATACGAGCACCAAATGACATGTTCAAAAACAAATTTGCATTTTTTCAATACACTAACTCGGAAAAAAGAAAAATTTACACCTATTTGTAATGGAAAAGTGCATTTGTATACTTGTGGACCTACAGTCTATGATTATGCACATATAGGAAACTTTCGAGCTTTCATTTTCGACGATCTTCTTAAGAGATGGTTAGAATATAATGGATTTGAAGTTCTCCATGTAATGAATATAACTGATGTGGATGACAAAACTATTAAACGAAGCCGAGAACAAGACATACCTTTCAAGAGATTCACTAATTTTTATTCAAAAGCTTTTTTTGAGGATATAAAAGCTCTAAATGTTAGACTAGCGGACTATTATCCAAAAGCTACTGAGCATATACCTGAGATGGTTGAGCTTATTAAAAATCTACTATCTAATGGTTATGCTTACAAAAGTAAGGAAAAATCTGTGTATTTTGCGATTAAAAAATTTAAGAAATATGGAAAACTATCAAAAATAAAGATTAAGAAATTAAAAATAGGAAGCAGAGTTAGAGTAGACGAATATGAAAAGGATCAAGCTCAAGACTTCGTATTATGGAAAGCTTGGATACCAGAAGATGGAGAAGTGTTTTGGGAAACAGAGTTAGGAAAAGGGAGACCTGGTTGGCACATCGAATGTTCTGCAATGTCTATGAAATATCTAGGTAGAACTTTTGATATCCATTGCGGGGGTGTAGATAACATATTTCCTCATCATGAAAATGAAATCGCTCAAAGTGAAGCTACAACAGGTAAGACCTTTGTGAACTATTGGCTTCATAATGAACATTTGCTAGTTGAAGGTCGTAAAATGTCAAAAAAGTTTGGGAATTTCTACACTTTAAGAGATCTGTTGAAACAAAATATTGATCCAATAGCAATACGATTTTTGTTGCTATCTAAGCATTATCGTTCCCAATTTAATTTTACTTTTGAGGGACTAGACAGTGCTAAGGGAGCTATTGAACGTCTAAGAAACTTTATTAGACGTCTACAAGAGGCCAAAGGACAAGGTTTCGACAAGAAAGTTGAAGAATCAATTAAAAATGTACAGACAAAGTTTTGTAATACATTAGCTAATGATTTGAACGTAAGTGGCATGTTAGCTGCTTTGTTTGATTTTGTTCGCGAGATTAATCTCTTGCTCGATAGGAAAAAGATCAGCAAAGAAGTAGCAATAAAAATTATAGAAGTTATGAAAGGGTTTGATAGTGTTATCGGCGTTATTGGAAAGGTTGATGTTGAGGCTATTTTATCAAAAGAAGCTAAGGACCTTATTAAGCAAAGAGAAGAAGCTCGAAAAAATAAAAACTGGAATAGAGCAGACAAGATTCGAGATCAACTAAAGAATATGGGTATTTTGATTGAGGATACAGAAGAGGGAGTTAAATGGCGGTTAATAAAGAATTGAAGTTTCCATTATTGTTCCATTCTTTTGTTAGATATTTTTTTTCATAAAGGGTTTTTGCTAAAGATTTTTCGTTAGCGGTTAATTTGTCATGTCGAATATTTGCTTTTAGAATTGCTCTAAACCCTTGTTCTAAAGCATTTGCTACAGTCTTGACAGAAATATCATGTTTGACTTCGGTTTTTATGCTAGTTATTTTTCGCTTGCCAATTTTAACTGCTAATCCACAATCTATGTCTTTTAAGCGCAATAATTGGAACATTCTTTTTAGATTTATATTTAAAAGAAGGGTACCATGTTGTTGAATAGTTTTACGTTTTACAGTTTGGGCACTACCTGAAATTTTCTTACCATATACTGTCAAGTTGGGGCAATTTTTTTTATTGCCTTCTACAAAATCTGCAGATATTCCTAATAGTCGAAGAGAATCAGTTATTGAAGAGTATATTTTTTCATAGACTGAGGTAAAATCGAAACCAAGATCAATTGTTTTTGCAGTTACACTATAGGTGATTTCTCCATTCTGATCATGATATACAGCTCCTCCTCCACTTGTTCGTCGAACAACGTCGACTCCAAAGTTTACAAGAGCATCAGGATAAACTTGTTCGTCTATATTTTGATTTTTTCCAATGCTTATAGCGCTTGGTTTCCATTGATATAATCTAATTGTGTTAGGAACCAATTTTTCTATTCTTGCAGTTAAAATAGCTTCATCAATTGCCATATTCATAAAAGCATTATGTGTTTCAAGTGGAATCAAACGCCAAGTTTTCATATCTTACTTTCCTTTTTTAGTACTCTTTGCACAAATATTATAACTGATATATAAAGACAAAACTTTCTTGAAAGATTATG
>JAOZGY010000043.1 GCA_026015145.1 Candidatus Bathyarchaeota archaeon
TCATGAAGGATACAGGCTTGGAAACATAAAAAATAAAGGCCTGCGAGAAACCTGGGATGAACTACAGCAATCAGAGTTCCATCTTAAGCTCAGAGACAAGAGCAACTTGAAGGGCAGATGTGGAGTTTGCGAGTACCGCGAGATATGTGGGGGTTGTAGAACAAGAGCAGAATACTACACTGGCGATCTCTTTGAGAGCGATCCAGCATGTGCATACATACCCAAAGTTCTCAGAGAAGATTAAACCCTAGATTAAAACTATTTTTTTTTCTTTCCTAAGGAAAATTGAGAGAGGATTAGATAATTTTCTTGATTTTAAAAATTACGTATCTATCATTGGAATAAATTAGTTTTAATAGTTTAGAATTAACTAATTTAGTATCGAGCTGGTTTTTATCATAAACTATGAATTCAATTTTATTGTCTTTGATGTAATCATGATAATCTCTAGATGCAATATTGTGTTCAGAAATAAGTTCTAAATCAAATAGAGCATTCAATCCGCTTAACTCTTGTATTTCTGGATAACTTTTTCTTGAAAAAGATAATACATCATAATTCAAGGAGATTTCATGATTTATTTCAACTTTTTCAAATTGATATTGAAAGCGTATTGCATCAATTTGTCTACTAGATAGTGCGCCAACATTACCCCAATCTGGTAATTCAGTGAATCTTAAAGCGAAGATAGATTCCTCTGTTTCGTCATAAAGTCCAATGAGATTTCCTGTCAATGTTGTTTCTGTAAAATTAGTTACTGCCCAGGTATTTTCTTGATAATTTGATGGATTGTCCCAAGGATTTTCCCATTCTAATACACCTGGAACATAAGCTTCGGTAAAAGAGAAAGCAAGTTCAAGAAAGTTACTTAGATAAAGTTTTACTTCTACAAGGTCATTTGACTCAGAAGATATAGTCCAATTTACGTTAATTGGATAACTGGAATTCTGAAATTGTAAAGTTTGGTACAAACTCACTTCGTCATTGAAATAGTGGATTGATATTTTCTTTGGATCAAATTGATCCTCGAATATAATTTCTCTGTGTAAACTGTGTAGTTCAAAGAATCTTTCATCTCCGTTTATTTTGTATGATAAGAAGTCTCCAGCACCTGAAGAATATGCAACTCGTTTCCAGACGCTATTTATCGAAATGTAGGTTTCAGAAGAAATTGCGCCTTTTGACTCGTAAGTTCTAACAAGTGTTAGGGGATGTTCTAGTTCATATGCCAAGTCCAAGACAGATTCAGCGATTACATTTCGTTCGACAATTGGATCTGTTTCTGCAAACACTGATTTTTCAGAGAAAACCCCAAACCAAGAGCCAGGCACTTCGGTTACAACTACTGTGGTGGGTTCAGGATAATTATCCCTTAACCAAATTGCAGCGTCAAAGCCTTTTACATCAGAGGTTGAGTAAAAAACACTTCCTTCCAGTATTTTTCCATATACTACTCCAAAACGAAATATGAAAAGAAATGAAAGAAGAAAAATTAGCGAATAAGTAATTATTTCTGGTCTATGTTTTTTCCATTTTTTTTCAAATTTATTTTTGAACATTATTATCTGATTTAGAATAAAACCAAAGGATACAGCTGAAAAGATTGCGATTGAAGGTAATAGGTAATAAACAAATCTTTGATATGGCAGATAAATACCTACAAGGTATGATTGAGAAAAGAATAGGGGAACATAAAAAGCTAAGGATAATAGTAAGTAAATTCCTAATGATCCTTTTTTTCTGAGCTCTATGAAAGTAAGTATTATTCCAAAAAAAGCTAAGAATAAGATGAAACCAAAATTTATGATAAATTCTTCAAGTGAAACTGCAGGGATTTGAAAGAGCATTGTTTCTAGCTGAAAAAAAACAATATCGATGAAACTTCCAAGATAAGGTAAGAGAGGTATTAAGTAATATAAGGAAAAAGCGATAGCTCCACCAATTAATGCTGCTACCCAAGCTTTAGGATAATTTCCTTTGGATTTTATAAGCATGATAAAAATAAATGGAGGAAAAATTATGAAAGCTAAAAACGTAGTTAACTGGTGGGTTAAAACCAAAGAAAATGCAAGAGCAAAAATTGTCAATGTATTTCCAAGACCTTTTCGCTCTAATGATAGATATACAAAAAGAAGACTCATCATACCTAGGCTAAGAATTGTAGTGTAGCCTCCCCATTGATTGATCTCATATAATGGAAAACACAAAAACAGAAACAGAGCTGCTAGAAAACCGATCTTTTTATTGAAAAATTTAGCTCCTAATAAATAAACTGATAGTATTAAAAGCCAATCAATTAACACTGCAAGAGTTTTTATTAAAAATAGTAAAGATCCAATATCGGTAGTACCAGTAAAGGCAATTAATGTTGAAAGAAAAATGTGGTAAAGTGGAGGATACCATGCAATATCACTTATCGGGATAGTACCAGATGAAAGAAAGGATTCAGCTCGTTGAAGATGAACAGCAGGATCATTACCTAAGACCAAACCATTCATCGATATAATCGTATAAAAATAAATAAAAATAAAAACCGAAAACCCAACTATAGCCACGGTTTCAAAGTTTTTATCTTGAATTATTCTGCGAATAATGATGAAGGTGTTTCACTCCTCTTGGAAAAAGGCACTATTTACCTTGAATATTGCTACCTCATCGTTAATAAATATCAAACTAAAAGCTGGATCTCTAGCAAACTTAGGAATTAAAGCTGAATCTCTGCAAGCAATATATGAAATGTTCCAATCAAGTATAGCATCATTATAAGAAAAAACCTCAATAGGTAAATTAGAAGTTTTCTCCTGATAGGAACCTAGATTTGAAGACATTATTTCTACAAAATAACTATTTCTAATTTCTTTACTATGATAAATGTCTGGATTGTTTGTTACTGAAAATACACCTATTAATAGCTGTAATTTAGCTTCATTTTCTTCATTGAAAAGATATTTCAAATTTAATCCACTTGGGTTTTCAGCAGTAACTTGAGTATATTTTAGCTGGTTATTATCAAATATTATTTGACCTAAAACCTTCACACCTTCATCTATAAAACCTACAGAGTTTTCAGTTTCCACAAGTTCACCTTTAGTGTGAAGAAGAAAATCTGCAGTAATTATTGAAACGTCTGAACGGTCAGACTCTATGGCTATTGAAAGATCAACAAATCTTACACCTTCATAAACGGTAAGAGTCTGAGTATAGTTGAAATAGCTATTACTTTTCTTAATAAGAATAGAGACTTGATTTTGTCTATTCTGTATTTGCATTTCATCTATTGAAAGCTGTAGGAGGTCAAAAGTTTTAAAATTTTCAGCAATTTTAACGAGAATCGTACTTTCAGCATTGTTAAAATGGAAAAAGGGATATGGAAAATATGTCCAGTTTAGTTTTGCTAAAAACATTGGATTATGTCTTCCTATGTATCCTCCATCTTCTCTAATTTGAATCAAACTATTGTCAATAACGTAATCTGTATCAAGTAAACGGTTAGCAGCTTTTGCTGGTTCAAATTCACGGGCAAGCGTTAGAAATTGAGGATCAACCGCACTTATAGTAGGTCTTTGAGCGAATCCTGAAAACCACCACCCATAAAGTGCATCTGAAATAAAAACAGAGTTGCTTGGTGTATTCTGTTTAGCCCATAGGATGGCGTCATATCCTGGATTGGTCATTACTTGATAGAAACTTTGGATTGTTCTTCCTTGAAACGGAGTCAGAAATATTGGAATTGTAAGAAATGAAGTAATCAAGAAAACCATTGCAAAAATTGCATAAATATTGTTTTTAAAGAGACGACGAATAAAATTTACTCTTTTTTTTGTTGAATTTTTTATTGTAGTAGGGTTTTTCTTTGTAAGGGATCTGTAGGTGGTTATAATGCGTGAGAAAAAATTTGCTCCGTGATCAATTCCCAAGCCTATAAGGATGATAAGAGGTAAAATAACAAAATACAAGAATCTGTTGTAATCAACATAAAGGCCCACAAGAAAACCTTGCGTAGATAGAACTGGAACCAAAATCCATAGCATAAAAAGGAAAGCTGGAATTGTTAAGAACTTGCCTCTATATTTTTTTGAAAACAAAAAGAAAAGAAAAACACTGGCAAATAAAGGCAGAACCCACTCCAAAGGAAGAATTCGGGTTGATAGTAAAGCTTGTTGAATATCAGATACACCACCAGTGAATGTTTCGCCAGTAGCACCTAAATATGCAGGTATAGCATCAATCAGAAATGGAGAAACAACAGCAAGTCCAAAAATTAAAGGAAATATCCAAACTAAAATTTTTTTCCAGGTAACCTTCATCTTTTTTGAAAAAACAATCATTACAAAAACCGTCAATAGGATTATGCTAACAAAAATTATAGAGGTTAAAGAATGAGACAAAAATATGGTTGCAGATAAAAGACTAGTTATACACAGAAAAGAGAAAGAGGAAAATCTGCTCTTCTCTAGATAAAAGTAAAAAACTAGAGGAATCAAAAGTAGGGCAGCAGCGTTAGGATAACCTCCCCACAGCAGCATTTCTATGTCAAAACGTGAAATAGCAACCAAAAAAGCAACAATTAATCCTGCTGATTCACTCCAAGCGGCTCTAGTTATTAAAAAAGAGCTGAAAACCAGAAGAGAAGAAAATAAAGTAATCGTAAATGAAAAGGCTAGGTATTCTGGTAAACCAGTTAACATAACTATGTAAGAAACAAAAATATGGTATCCTGGAAAAGTTAGAGAGACGCCGCCTCCCATATGATAGAAATTCCACTGAAAATTAGTGCGCGCAGATAAAGTAATCGATTCGATAACACTATTATGCAATCCGATATCTGCACCTGAAGGATAAATATCTAAGTTCATAAACAGAAGGCGATAGGTTAGTGCGAAAGTAAAAACAACTAGCAACAACACAGTCTTAGTTGAGATTTTGACCATTATTGTCTTCCCGAATTTTCCATTTTTTCTTTTATATTTATCGTTTATTATGTGAGTCAAGGTTTAAATATAGAATTCGAGTATAAAAAAACGAAGGTAAAAGACCAAAAAGAAAAAGGTGTTAAAATTAAATGTCATGGCTTAAATCTATGATGGAAAAAGAACCCAAAGAACCAGAAAATCCAATTGGAACAGTCGTTATCGGTAATATCCAACCAGATATGCACGACACAGCTAAAGAAGCAGTTAGAAAAGCATTAAAAAGAGCCGGATTCAAAACAGTTGATGTTGGCAAAAGCGCTCCACCTCAAGTTTTTATAGACAAACTAAAAGAGTCAAATGCCAGCATACTAGCAATTTCTGTTAATACAGTACCTGCAAAAAATAATCTGTCAAAACTGGATGAAGCATTGAAAGCAGCGGAACTTAAAGGAAAAATAACAGTTATAATGGGCGGAGCAGCAGTCAAGAAGGAAGATGCCGAAAAAATTGGAGCATTATTTGGCAAAAACAAAGAAGAGGGCGTTAAATTAGCTAAAACCGCAGTAGGAAAATAGCAAGACTGCAATCCGGATGAAGCATAATGATCAGGTTTAAAACAGAACAAAAAGTATACCAAGTTGGAAGAATTCAAATCGGTGGTCAACCGGGAGAATTACCAACCGTTCTAGTAGGTTCAATTTTTTGGCTCGGCCAAAAAATGGTAAAAGATGCCAATCAAGGAATATTTGATGCTAAAGAGGCAGAAAATCTAATCAATAAAATGGAAACCCTAAGTGACTTAACTGGTGTCCCATTTGTTTTAGACATCGTTGGAACCACAGCAGTTGCTTTTGAAAAATACGTAAATTTTGTAACTAAACATACTGAGGCACCATTTTTGTTAGACGCGATGAGTCCTCGAACCCGTATGCAAAGCGCAGAAATCATAAAGAACGCTGGACTCCAAGAGAGATGCATTTACAATTCTTTCTACAAAGGAGTAAAAAAAAGAGAAGCAGAAAAAGTTAAAGAGTGCGGAATTACAGCATCGATTGTATTAGCAGACGATCCGAACGATAACAGCTTAGAAGGAAAGATGAAAGTATTAGAGGAAGCATTGGCTCTTGCAGCAGAAGGAGGAATAACAAAACCGCTAATAGATACAGCTATACCCGCATTTGAACCAGATATGGGTACAGCAGTAAGAGCAATACCACAAATAAAAGAGAAATTTGGCCATCCAACAGGATTAGGTACAGGAAACGTTGTTACTACAATGGGCTGGGTTAAAG
>JAOZGY010000137.1 GCA_026015145.1 Candidatus Bathyarchaeota archaeon
TACCAAAAATACATTATGGAAGGCGATGGCTGAAACTGAAATTTGTGGTAGAATTGGAGCGATTTTGGGTGATGGTGAAGAAAATGAAATTGAAGCTTTAGCAGATTTTGGGAGAAGAATAGGATTCATTTCCAGACTGGGGGATGATGTTGAAGATTGTCTAAATATTAAAGCTGATCTTCCCCATAGGTTAGAATTTGAAAGTGTACCTTTACCCTTGCTTTATGCAGCGAAATCTTCAAAACAAAGATACGAATGTATTAAGAATATTATAAAAAAACCACACATTGATCCTTTTGATGTAAGGACTCTTCTGAATTTATGTTTTGAAGCCAAATCTTTCGATTATATCCAGAATTTAGTTAAAAAAAATAGGGGGAAAGCTCTCAAGAAACTTCATTCAATTAAACCTAGCAAAGCTAGGAACATGCTTTCGTTAATGTTAAGGAAATATTGTGAACGTGTTAGCAATTTATGTTCTTAATAGTTTAATTATAGCTGCTGATTACCATCCAGTATCTGCATCATTATACTGTGTATCATAATGTTGAAGATAATTCGTTAGCCAATCTGCTCTTTTCTTACTTAAGCCTGCATTTCTGACTATAGTCTCAATATCACCCAGTGCAACTGGACTTTGTCCCAATGCTGTTGTAATATCATCAAACCATTGAGAATCAAATAATCTTGCCATCTCAAAAGCTTTTTTCAACGATTCATTTTTACCCAATTAATTCATTTCTCCCTTTTTTTTATTTAAAAAGATATATACAACGTTTATATTTATTAAAATTTGTGTAAAAATGGTATTTAATTTCCTGAAAGCAGACATCACAATTTCATTAAGAAAATTTGCCTCAGTTACACTTCTAACTTCTGGTACCCTAGCATGGTTTTTCATAATCAATATTTACCATGAGGAATTATTGAGAAACATTGACCCCACAGGTACTTGGATAATAGAAGGTCAAATCATTTTTTATGCTTTTGCGATTGTTTCAGGAATTATTGGGAGTCTAATTAATAAAAAAGGCAATCATAGAAAGTTTCTTGTTTCGTGGATAGTTTTAGGAATAATATCTACTATTTTGCCGCTTGTTATTCAAGGAATGGAGGCGATAATAGTATATAGTATTTTATTAGGCTTCTCTTTGGGTTTTGGATTACCAGATAGTTTGACGTTAATTGCAAATTGTACAACTGTCGAGGAGAGAGGACGAGTTTCAGGAGCAACTATCCTAGAGATTTTTGCTATTGCAGTTCCTGCTGTAATAGTAATAAGAATTCTTGGTTCAGGAATACTCGCTATTGTTCTTTTGATGATTATAGCGAGATTAGTTAGTTTCTTTGCTTTGAGTCTTGATAAATATGATACTGATTTAGTAAAAAAGAAACCTGAATTATTAAAATCAAATTATAAAGAATTTATTTTCTACGTTATTCCATGGATTATATTCACTTTTGCATCAGGGTTGGCATCAAATTTGATACCAAACACTGAGCCTTATGCGTTAGTAGACTCTCTTGGAACTCCAATCCGTTATGTTTTAATTGGAGTTTTCGGATTAATTTGGGGAATCATAGCGGATCGCTTTGGAAGAAAACAAGCAATTATCATAGGTCTTGTTATTTTAGCTATTAGTTTTGGTGTATTAGGATTTGCATTTTCTCCAGATGCTGCGTTGTTCTACCAAATCATATCAGGTATCGCGTGGGGTTCATTTCTATCAATTTATCTGGTACTTCCAGGTGATCTGTCAGCTATAAGCTCAAGAGAAAAATTTTACGCACTAGGAACAATCTCTCCTTTAATTGCTCTATTTAGCTTACCCTTAATTGGAGATATTGCTACTTTTTTTGCTCCAAGCGCGTTTTCTCAAGTCCTAAGTGTTTTGCTAGTTCTTTCAATTATTCCAGTAATGCTAGCTAAAGAAACTTTGCAAGAATCCAAAATACGCAAAAGAAAAATGAAGGAATACACTGACAAGCTAGGAAAAATCCTTCAAGAATCAAAAGAAAAATCATAGCCTGCTTTGGATTAATTCAAATTTGATACTCTTCTCTTTAAATTATGATTTAAGTTATGGTTATGTATAATTCATCATTAAGTTCTTTTTTTTAATAATGATATATATAACATCTAATTTTATTATATTTTTAGACATACAATATCTGAAAGGAAGAAGCAGATAGTTGTTTGGATTTCTAACTAAGGATATGACTATTTCATTTAGAAAACTTTTAGCTGTTATACTTCTTTTTTCCAGTTCTTTTGCTTGGTTTTTTATATTCTTTACTTATTTTGAAAACCTAATTTCTCCTGGTCTTTCCCTTGATTCATTTTTAGCTAATGCTGGATCAGTGATTTTCCTTATTTCATGCGTAATTTTTGCTTTCATTGGTGGTGCTATCGCAGAAAAAGTAAATCTAAGAAAATTTCTGATTTTATGGATCCTTTTTGGACTGGTAGTTCTTCTGCCACTGATTTTTTTCCGAGGTGACGAATTTCTAATATTTTTTGCCATATTGGGTGGCTTAGCTTTTGGACTGGGGTTTACACCCTCTCTTGCTTTTTTTGCAGAATCTACCACTCCAGATGAAAGGGGTCGAGTTGCCGGGGTAATGATACTTGTTGCTTTTGTTTTAGTGGTTTTTTCAAGTGTTGCAATTGTAGCACTTGGATTGGAATCAATTACAATCCTTTCAGTATTTGTTGGGGTAAAATCTATCGGTTTTCTATCTTTGCTATTAGATCCTGTTGCCAGATCTAAAAATAAAGCCAAACCTTGGAGGATGATCTTTAGCTTAAAAGATTTTAATTATTATTTATTGGCTCTTGTGTTATTCTACGTTGCCGCCGGTTTGGTATCTTTATTATGGATTGCTCTTCCTAATACTCCAGAATATGAGGCAGCATTGAGAAGTGCAAACATCATTCGTTATATTGGTCTTGGCATTTTTGCCATACTTGCAGGAATATTAGCTGATCGAATAGGGAGAAAAAAACCAATTATTCTCGGACTTATAATGCTGGGAGCAGGATATGCGATAGTTGGCTTGATGACTACTCCTGAAACATATTTTGTTAATCTTTTACTTTCAGGTTTAGCCTGGGGAGTAATAATGGTAGTTTACTTGGTTGTTCCTGCAGATCTATCTCCTCCTGGATCAGCAGAAAGATTCTACGCAATAGGCTGGCTACTACCCCTAATGATATACATCGGACTTAACGGATCAGGAAGACTACTAGGTTTTGTTCCCCCAGTAGATATTTTTTCAGCAATCCTAAGCATTATTCTCTTTACTTCCATACTTCCAATTCTGTATGCGGTTGAAACACTATCAGAGAGTAAAATTCGTGAGAGAAGATTTAGAGATTATACTGAAAAAGTTGGTAAAATAATTCAAGATTCAAAAAAACCAGAATGAAATTGTAGTTTTATTTCAATTCACTTTTTCCAAAATTTTATAAAAAACTAAAAATAATTTTTGTTTTGATATGTTGGTTTTGCAATAATTTATATAAACCCAATATCTAGTTGTTATCATATACAGTTTGATACCGTTTCTATTTTGGATAGTGAGAAGGGATGTTAAAAGGCAAAACTTTGGCTTTCCACTCTTACAAGGGAGGCACAGGAAAAACTACTCTAATCACTAATCTTGCCGCATCCTTTGCAAAGAACGGAAAAAGAGTTTGCCTACTTGATTTTGATTTGTATGCACCCAGTCTTGCCACTTACTTTCGAAAAAAGCCTACTTGCTATTTATATGATGTCTTAAACGGGAATGTAGACATCTCAGATATTCTAATTGACGTAAGCTCCGATTTGGGATTAAAAGGAAAGCTTTTCTTGGGTCTTTCCAGCCCTAAAAAAGAAGATGTTCAAGAAATCGAAATGTCACATGATCTAAAGTGGCAGCTTAAAGCTGTGAGACGATTTCTTTCAGCTAAAAAATCTCTAATTGAAAATTACGATTTAGATTACGTTCTTTTAGATACGGGCCCAGGGATAAGATATTGGTCTATTAACACCCTTGCAACAGCCGACATCCTATTTCTTACGATGAAAATTAGTGACATGGATATTGAAGGCACAAAGAAAATGGCCGCTGATATATACGACTCACTAAAAAAATTCGGCTTGCAATATTATGTAATCCTAAATAAAGTTCCAGGTGCTTCCCCCATTGGTGATGTTGGTTGGGAAGAAAACGAATTTACGCTCACAGAAGAACTAGAAAATGACTTGAATACAAAAGTCATTGGAACAGTTCCATGCTTCTGTGACATTCAATTCAATAGACACGAATTTCTCTTCTCAATAAAAAAACCAACACACCTGTTTTCAAAAAAAGTTATTGAATTATCTAAAAACATTGAAAAGATAGTTTTTCCTGTCGAATAATTAGAATACTAAAATCATTAGTTACAAGAAAATTGAATTATAAACAATCATGTTGCATTTGTCCTTGGAATTTTGAAATATAAACAAAAAATTAATGAATCAGTCAACAACATAAACAAAAATTGTATAAGTAAATAACCACAATATAACTTGTTATCTAATATTGCTACATCAAGACCAAATTCTTGTTGAGTGAGTAAACGTGAAATCTCCAACACCGATAAAATCTAAAGATGTGTTTCCAGGTTCAAAAAAGCTAGTTGAAGGAGAACTACCCTCTCAATCTTTTCTCTTAATAGGTCCATCTGGAATTGGAAAAACAATTTTCTGCAAACAATTCATCTATAATGGTCTTGAAAAAGGCGAATCTTGTATCTATTTAACAACTGATGAGTCTCCAAAAGCAATAGAAAAATCAATGAAAGAATTTGGCTTTAATATCAACTGTGATTCAAATCAATGTTCATTTAGAATTATTGATTGTTACTCATGGAAACTTGGTGGAAAATCTTCAAGCGAATTCGCTGTTAGCAATCCAACAGACCTAGCGTCAATTTCAAGCGGCATAGAAAACGCTTGGAAAGATCTTGGAAAAATACGCCTCGTATTGGACTCTATAACAGGATTAATATCCTTGAGTAATCATCACCAAGTATACTTCTCAAAATTCCTACAAAGCATAGTGGCTAAGATTAGAAGATTAGATGGAAACGCAATTTTCACAGTAGCACCCGAAGCCCACGATCAACAATTTCTAAGTTTCTTGCGCTTAGCTTTTGATGGGACCTTAGAGATGAAAACTGATGAAAGTGGAAAAGAGCTCAAAAGACTGCTTCGAGTCTTCTCACTTAGAGGTGCCAATCACAAAACACACTGGACACCATTTGAAATCACAGACAACGGAATAATCCTAAAAAACGAAAAAGGCTTGAGATGTGATATGTGCTCAAGACAAATCGAATGGGACCCGATCGTCGAGATAGTAGAAGGAAAAGAATACACCTTTGATTGCCAAGACTGCGCAAAAACATACAAGAAATTCAAAAGCATATACAACGGATACTTCGAATAAACTCTTGATTTTTTAGTTGCTTATTGTAGTTTTAGGTTTTTATTGATTGCTTTGGCGATAAATAAACCTAAGGGCACTGTATAGAGCGTTAGAGTAGCATTAAATAAACCAGTTAACGGTAGAGAAGCTATTATTGCTAACTCATCAAGCTCAAAGCCTATTGGGTATGGATATCTTAGGACAATGTAGTTTACTACTGTCATAATCACTACTCTAAGTATTATTCCTAAAGCTGTTGAGAACATAACAAATCTAGTTTTTGTATAACTATCCTCATTTAGTTTAGAGTCTGCTGAGTTTTTGTTTTTGAGGCTTTTTTGAATTATATAGATTCCTAAAAGAGTCGATAAGAGAGCAATCAGATTATAAATGGATCCCAAAGGAAGGGCTCCCGGGAAAAAGGTTGATAAAACTACCGCATTTAGGAAGGCTATTGAAACAGCCGCTTTTCTGTTAATTAGAACAAAGGCTGCAACTATAGGGATTTCCCAAATTTGATAAAGAAGAAATGGTGCATAGGGTGCAGGTATAGCAATCCCTGATATTGCGGGATTGAGTGCTACTGTGACTGATGCAAACACAATGGTTGTCGCTAGGGTTTTGGTGTTCATTTGTGATCTTTTACAAATACGAGTATAGCTATTTAAGCGTAGCTACCTAAAAACGAGTAACCGTTTTTTCTTAAAACGATAAATATACTACTTACAATATTTTTATACTGAATAACATGTCCGAACTCACTCTCTCTTCTCAAGAAATCAAAAAATGGCTCAAAAACCAAACAGACCATTTCCTATCTCCAATACAAAATCAAGCCCAAAAAAACTGCGACCAACTACAAGAGATAAAAGAGAGTGTTATTGAGATTACAAAAACACTATTGGATTCCAGCTCAAAAGAAATTGAAAAAAGAAACATGCGAGTTCTAAATCGCGCAAGAGCCCTAAACAAACTAGCTCATCTCTTCTCAGAAAGAATTAGAAGAATCAAAATACCAGAAACCATAACCTACGCAAACCTTTCCAAAGCAGCAAAAGAAACAAACAAAGTCTTTCTCGTAACAGATATCGACATAAAAAACTGGTTCCCAAGAATTTCCCCCTTTTTCATAAGAGACCGAAGAAAATTCTTAACTATCCATGAAAAAGCCAAAGAATCCCTTGCTGAAATAGACGATTTCGTGAAAAATGAATACATAAAAACTAAGACCTTACAAGAAACATTTCAACTAATCTCAGACTTGATAAATCTTAAAAAACGTCTAACTGAAATTCAAACCGAACTAAAAGTCATAGAAAAAGACCAAAACTCGATAACTACCCAACTATCAAATCTTACAAATAATATAACTTCACTAGAAGAAAAAGACACATTAAATCAGCTCTCTCAAATTGAGACGGAAATAATAAACCTAAGAAAAGAAGTATCCCAAGCCTTTAGACGCTTAAAAAAACCTTTCAAAAAAATGCAAGCCCAAACATTGCGTGACAATTCAATAAACTTACGTCCACAAGAGCTAGCCATACTTGAGCTTTACATCGAAAATCCTTTTGAAGCTTTGGCACAAGAAAAAACCGGCTATCCACTATTAAAGCAGATTCTCAAAATATTGCGTGATTTAATGGGATCTGGAAAATTGAAATTAAAATCTGATAAAAAACGAAAAGCCCAGGAATCAATAAAAAAAATTAGCAACAATTCTTTAGTAAAACTGCATGAACAAAGTGTTCAAAAAATCAAACAAAAAAAACAGCTTCTAAATTCAGAAACCTTAGCTGAAATTACCCAGAAAAAAACTGAATTCAAAGAACAAACTCGAAAAATTAAAGCAAAAAAAGATCGAATTGATGCTCATGCTTTAGTAAAAAAGAACAAGTACAATCAGATGTCCAAGAGGATACAAGAGCATAAAAAACTAATAGAAAAAAACGTCTACGAATCCATCGAAAAAAAAATCAAGATTGAATTATAATCCGTCTATTTTTTTTAGATAATCCCTCTAGACCTTATTTTTTAGGGATATTTTTCGCGGAAAGTTTAAGAGCAAAAGCATTCAGCATCATTATTGAATAAATAAATTTGAAGGATTACCTTGAAAATTGGAATTGTAACAAGAAATACAGAATCTTGGGGATCAATCCAGCTAAGACAAGCATTAAAAAACCAGAGAATCTCCTATGATTGTTTTCCCTTTCCAAAAATAGTTGCACAGCTTGGATGCAAACCATTTTTCAAAGTCAACGACATAGACCTAATTGATGAATTTAACGCTCTTATTATTCGCCCTATAGGGCGAGGATCAGTTCATGAACTTGTATTTAGAATGGACATGCTCTCCAAAATGGAAAAACAAGGATTAATTGTCATAAATCCATCCAAGGCAATCGAACACTGTGCAGATAAATATGCTATTCTTTCAATTATGGAAAATTCAGATATTCCAATACCCAGAACAATTGCAACTGAAAGCGTAACTGACGCTCTAAAAGCCTTTGATGATTTAGGCGGAGATGTTATAATCAAACCCATATTTGGTTCAAGAGGTATAGGAACAACAAGAGTTATGGATCCAGAAATTGCATCAACAACATTCAAAGCTATTATCTTTCACCATGGAGTAATTTATCTTCAAGAATTTGTTCCACATGGAACCTCTGATATAAGAGCATTTGTAGTTGGTGACCGAGTGATTGCTTCAATGAGACGAGTCTCCCAAACATGGAAAAACAACTATAGTCAAGGAGCCAAACCAGCCGAACTAAAACTTCCCTCAAACCTAGAAGAGTTAGCAATAAGAGCTACAAAGGCTGTTGGCTGCAAAGTAGCTGGCGTAGATATCCTAGAAGGCCCTAAAGGACCAATGATTGTAGATGTTAATAGTCAACCAGGATGGAAAGGATTACAAATGGTTACCCAAGACAATATAGCTGATGAAATTGTCAATTTTGTCCTTTCAGAAATAAAAAAATAGCATAGGTGAAAAAAAATTCGTGAAGTAGAAATAGTCAAATATAATCTCTCCACGAAAAAATCCAAGAAATCAAAGGATTTTATAGCTGAAGAACAACCACTCCACTTATTTGTTAACAAAACTTTTTGGGCAACGATTTTGTGTTCCCCTTATGACCTAAAAGCACTAGCAATTGGCCATTTGCTCTCAGAAGGAATAATAAAATCAACTAAAGAAATTCAAGACATAATCCTAGATAAGGAAAACTCTTGTTTTGTAAAATTACAACCTAAAATAAACATCCAAAAGCGAATAAGTCTCTCAAGGTTACATCAACGTGTAGTTACCTCAGCTTGTGGTGGCCAATCAACATATCAATTCTCCAGAAAACCCCCCGAAATCACCTCAAAACTAAAAGTAAATGCAGAAGTAGTTATTGAAGCAGTAAAACAATTAAATTTTACAGCTAAAATCTACAGACGAACAGGAGGAGTACACGCGGCAGCTCTTTACAATGTAGAAGGATTGCTGGAAGCTTTAGCAGAGGATGTAGGACGCCATAATGCTGTGGACAAAGTAATAGGAATTGCAGCCAGCAAAGAACTAAATCTTAGTGATTTGTTTTTAACTTCGACTGGTCGGTTATCTGGTGATATAGTGTTTAAAGCAGCAAAAGTGGGAATACCTATCGTAGCCTCTTTAGGAGCAGCATTAGATTCTGGAACTGAAATGGCAAAAACAGCGAACCTAACTTTGGCAGGATTTGTACGCGGAAAGCGCATGAACATTTACTCTTGTCCAGACAGAATAATTGCTTAATCTTTTCATTTTCGCTCAAAATAAGAATTAAATAATTTTACATGTATATGTTCAGCAGTTTTCTTTTGAGCAGCAAATATATGACAATTGCTGTTATTACAAATTCAGGGATAAGATAACTTCCATTATAAAGTGCTGAAGCAATTATACCATCGATGGAAAAAAATGTGAAAAACACAATACCAGCTGCAAAAGAGCAAAGAAATCTTCCAATTATTCCAATCCCAACTCCAATAATTGCTATCTTTCTAATTGAACCTGCCAAACCTAAAGCAGCAAAAGCCAAAGGATAATCCAACAAGCCTTGCAAAGGATGAATTATATAGGACCCGGGAAGAAAAGCATGAATAAGCCCATACACAAAACCTGCAAAAACACCATATTTTAGACCTCGACGCAAAGTAAACCATAAAAGCGGAACCAATCCAGCAATTGAAACAGACCCACCCTGAGGCATCTGGAAGAGTGGTGGTAAAACATCCTTTAAAACAATTGTTAAAGCAATAAAAATTGATGCTTCAGAAAGAACCCTTACTCTTTGAGCACTAAGACTTGTTTGTGTCATTTTCCCTTCGCCAGTATTATCTGGTTCAAGTTCCAAGGGTCGACAACAGTCAGCTGTCCTCTCAGCCAGGTCAATATTCCTAGCTCCCCAAAACCTTACAAGGGGATAATGTTATTTAGTTGTATTTTAGTTTTCCTAAAGCTAAAGCACAAGGAGAACTCTATCGAATGCAACCTCTACCCAAGAAATACAAGTTTAATGAGATCGAACAAAAATGGCAACAGATATGGGAAGATATGGGTATTTACCATTTTAACTGGAACGACACCACAAAACCAGTTTTCAGTATCGATACGCCCCCACCATATCCGTCTGGCGAATTTCACATGGGTAACATTTTAAATTGGACTTATTTTGATATGCTCGCTCGATATAAACGAATGCGAGGATTTAATGTTCTTTTTCCGCAAGGCTGGGATTGTCATGGACTAAGCATAGAGGTACAAGTAGAAAAAATGCACAAAATACGCAAACATGATATCCCACCAGATAAATTTCGAAGTTTGTGCGAGCAACTAATAGAAAAATATATCGCACTAATGAAAGAATCAATCCTAAAACTGGGTTGTAGCATAGACTGGACAACTGAGTACCGTACTATGGACTCAGATTACTGGCGAAGAACCCAACTTAGCTTTATACTCCTACATAAAAAAGGCTACATGTATCAAGGAAAACACCCCGTTAATTGGTGTCCTCGCTGTGAAACTGCTATCGCAGATGCCGAGGTTGATTACGAAAAACGAAAAAGCTCACTTAGCTATATTCGCTTTCCACTAAAAAATAGCTCCAAATATCTGATTATTGCTACTTCTAGACCAGAGTTCATTCCAGCATGTGTTGCAGTGGAGGTTAATCCTAAAGATGAAAGATTTAGCAAATACATCGGAAAAGAAATTGTTGTTCCGATTGTTAACCGAACAGTAAAAATAATTGCAGATAAAGCAGTTGACCCAGATTTTGGAACTGGCGTGGTTATGATATGCACCTTTGGAGACAAAGAAGACGTCAAAACAGTAATGAAACATAAGCTTCCAATAATCAGAATCATCACTGATGATGGGAAAATCAACAAAAAAGGCGGAAAATACTCTGGTTTGAAAATAAACCAAGCCAGAATAGCCATAGTTGAAGATCTGTCAAAAGAAGGCTTACTGGAAAAAGAAGAAAAACTTAGCCATGAGGTTGGTGTTTGTGATCGATGTAAAACACACATCGAGATCCTGGAAGTAAAACAATGGTTCATGAAAACCAGAATATTAACAAATGATGTGATAAAAACAGCAAACGAGGTAGTTTGGTATCCTGAATACATGAAGACTCGACTTATTGATTGGGCTAAATCTTTGGATTGGGACTGGGTTATTAGTCGCCAACGCGTTTTTGCCACCCCGATTCCTGTTTGGTATTGTAAAGATTGTAACCAAACGATCGTTGCTGAAGAGAAGTGGGTTCCAATTGATCCAAAACTTACGGATCCCCTCATAGAAAAATGTCCAAAGTGTGGAAGCAAAGCTTTTGTTCCAGAGAAAGATGTTTTTGACACTTGGATGGATAGCTCAATTACTTGTGCTGTTCATGCTGGTTGGCCAGACCGAGCTGACTGGAAACGGCTTTTCCCAGCAGATGTTCATCCTTCAGGAATTGATATTATCAGAACTTGGGCATACTACTTGATGGTTAGACATCTAGCTTTGTTTAATCAGACTCCTTATAAGAGCTGTCTTATCAACGGCATGGTTTTAGGTTCTGATGGAAGAAAAATGAGCAAATCCCTGAAGAACTACGTAGCCGCACCTGACGTACTTGGCAAGTATGGTTCTGACGCTACCCGCCAGTGGGCAGCAGCAGGAGGAGCAACGGGGTCAGATATTCCCTTTAGATGGCCTGACGTTGAATATGGACGTCGTTTTCTTGTGAAACTTTGGAATGTTTCAAAATTTGCAAACAGACTACTACAAGATTTCGCACCTAACAAAAAATCCCAACTCGAACTACAAATATTGGATAAGTGGGTTCTAAGCAAACTAGCTAACCTAACTCAAAAAGTAACTCAAGCTATGGAGAATTCTCAATTTAATGTTGCCCTAGAAGAGATCCGAACTTTTACTTGGCATGTTTTATGCGACAGTTACGTAGAAGCTGTAAAAGACAGGCTTTATAGACCTGAAATTCACGGTGAAAGCCAAAAAGAGGCTGCACAACACACACTCTTCAATGTGTTATACAAAGTTCTCAAGTTTCTATGTCCCATAATCCCACATTTAACCGAAGAAATTTACCAAGCTATGTTTGCAGACTTTAAGAAACATAAAAGTTTAAGCCTAGCTTCTTGGCCCCAGTCTATTCCCAATTTTATTGATGAAGAGATTGAAAACAATGGAGACATGATAATAGCATTAATAACTGAGGTTCGACGAGAAAAAGCTGAAAAACGCCTACCTCTAAATGCTCCAATTAAGACTTTGACAATATACACAAAAGATAGTAGAACCACAGAAATATTCAAAGAAGGAGCTTTTGATATTTCTGGAACCTGCAAAGTAGAAAACCTAAAAGTTCTAGCAAAAAAAGGCCGTGGAAAACCAGTAACTGATTACCCTGAAGTTCAATTTAAAACCGAACTCTAATGTTAGTGATCACCATGAGTGAGAAAAAAATAAAAAAAGTCGGGATAATCGGATGCGGAGTTATTGGTACTCTAGTTGCACAATCAATTGAAAAAAAGATTGTCTCATGTGACGAATTAGTTCTATATGATCACATACAAAATAAAGCAACAGAACTCAAAGCTTCAATACATTTCCCTGCAACAGTAGTACAAAACTTGGATGAAATGCTTAAACTAAAACCCACAGTTATTGTCGAAGCTGCTTCACAAAAAGCTGTTCGAGACTACATCAAGCCAATTACATCCAAAGGAATTAATATAATAGTAATGAGCAGTGGAGCCCTCATAGGCGCTAACTATGAAAGCGAAAAAATACAAGTTCCCTCTGGTGCAATTGGAGGATTAGACGCAATATCCAGTGCAGCACTAACCAAAATAACCAAAGTTCATTTAACAACAAAAAAGAATCCGCGAGCTTTTGAAATGGATAATAAACAACCAAAACTAATCTACGAAGGAAGCTCAGAAGAAGCAGCAAAACTCTACCCTAGAAGCATGAATGTAGCTTCAACTCTATCCTTTATAGTCAAACCCGCCAAGGTTCAAGTGAGACTTATCTCCGATCCAACAATTAAAAGAAACACTCATGAGATCAAGGTGAAATGGCAATTTGGTGAAATGCTATTATGTTTTTCCAATGATCCTCATCCCCAAAATCCCCGGACTAGTGCATTGGCTGCTTGGTCAGCAATAAAACTGTTAAGCAATCTACTAAAAGACTAACAAATAGCACTAATTCTAGTTGAGCGAGATTTATTATCCGTTAATTATTTTATCTAAAATGTAACAAAAGATATATTCACTAAGAGAGTCTCTTTTGTCAAAAATCAGGGAAATAATATGGTGTCATCTAATAGTAACGGAGAAGACATGGTTGTTACACCTTGGGAAGTAAAAGGGAAAGTGGATTATGAACGGTTAATAAGAGATTTTGGAACCCAGCCAATCACTAACAACTTGTTAAAAAAAATAGCGAATCGCACAGGAAAACTTCATCTCCAGCTTCAAAGAAGAATTTTCTTTTCTCATAGAGACTTAGATACAGTTCTTAATTTATATGATAAAGGCACAAAATTTGTGTTATATACCGGTCGAGGTCCATCAGGACCAGTTCATATAGGTCATCTGATTCCATGGATTTTTACCCTACATTT
>JAOZGY010000003.1 GCA_026015145.1 Candidatus Bathyarchaeota archaeon
TAACGTGAGTTGAATGGTGGGGCTGCCCGGATTTGAACCGGGGTCTATAGAGCCCAAGTCTACAAGCCTAGACCAAACTAGCCGACAGCCCCTGATCACTGTTTTCAGAAGGTACATATGTTTAAGAGTTTTGTTCTGAATAAGCTAGTTCTGTCCATTAATATTTTATGCAAAAAAAACGAAAACGAGTATTTTAATAATTGATAAAAAGATAGAAGGCATATTATTCTTATTCTTTGCGAAGTCCACATTGAAGAACCTTAGGACATATTAGACATTCGTCTGGAAGGGGTATATTTTTGGGTCTCATGGTTTTAAGACTAGAGAAATGGGCACATTTAGCAGGTGATTCAAATACTTTGGGATATTCGGTGGGATTAACACCTATAATTTTCATATCATCTGAAACAATTTCGAGTTTAGACATGCAGTGTGGACAAGCATAATGTGATTGTCGAATAATATCAGACGAATCTGTAAGTAATGTTGGTTTATCAAAGGTTTTCTCGCAACCTTCATAGGGACATCTAAGTTTATCGTTATGGGAATGCGAGTTAAAAAACGGCATTTTTATCTCACAATTAAATATTATATTGAAGTATAACGCCTTTGAAATTATATAATAAACTTTTCTAATTACACGTAGAACATAAATACATAATAAATAAAGAGCCTCGAGCGGGCTTTGATCCCGCGGCCTGCTGCTTACGAGGCAGCCGCTCTACCAGGCTGAGCTATCGAGGCATTAATTAATTGATAAATCAGTGTTACATTAAGCGTTTTTAAAGGTTCGTAAAGCTCCTTTCTTTTCTTTGCCAATTCTTGATAATAAAAGATTCAAAGTAAAAATACATCCTATAGTATTAGCTTCTTAATGGGAGTTTAATTATTGAAAAAGAAGAATTCGTCTAAATCGATAAAAATGCTAGGCGAACGCAAAATAATTGAGTTAATACAAAAAAAGCTAGATCTGATGCCTGAAATGTCCGTGTCTTTTGGAGATGATGTATCTGCCATTGAATTGGAAAAAGGAAGATTGGCAGTTCTAAAAACTGACATGTTAACAAATAAGACAGATGTGCCAAAAGAGATGAGTTTGTGGCAAGCAGCACGAAAAGCCGTCGTCATGAATATTAGTGATTTTGCCGCTAAGGGTGTGAACCCTTTAGCAATGATTGTGTCGCTTGGATTGCCTAGAACTTTCACGATTAAGGATGTGGAAGATATTGCAGATGGACTTAATGCGGGAGCAAGAGAATATGGAGCATATATTGTTGGTGGTGACACAGGTGAGGCTTCTGATTTGATTATTGCTGTTTCTCTTTTTGGAACTGCTGGAAAAAAAGAAATCATGCTCAGAAAAGGGACTAAAGTAGGAGATATTGTTGCAGTTACGGGTTTTTTTGGAAATACTGCTGCAGGATTAAAAATATTGCTAAATGGTTTAGAAACTACCTCAGATCTAAGGGAAAGTCTGATATCTTCAGTTTTTATGCCTAAGGCAAGACTTATTGAAGGTTTAGCTCTAAGAGCTTCTAAAGCTGTAACAGCTTCAATAGACTCAAGTGATGGATTAGCGTGGAGTTTGCATGAAATATCAAAAATCAACAATGTTGGATTCTTAATTAACAAAGTTCCGATTTCAAGTGAAGCATATCGATTTGCGGAGACTAACAAGCTAAATCCCATGGATCTAGCTTTTTATGGTGGAGAAGAATATGAACTCGTAGTTACAATCAAACCTGGATTATTGAAAAAAACCATAAACAAGATTGAAAAAATTGGGGGTTGTCTAATACCAATAGGAAAAGTAACTGAAGATACTCAAATTTTGATTGATATTAATGGCAAAAAGGAGACCATTGAATCTCGAGGGTGGGAACATTTTAAGAGCGAGATTTGATCTGACAGTCTAGTAAATAATTTAGAATGGTTATACAGCTAGAAGCAAGATAAGGTCGATTACCCAAACTAATTTTTTCTCCATATCTGAGTATAAAATTCTCAACTTTTTTTGGAAGACCTATATGATCACCTAAAACAAAAACAGAGTTTGAAGAATAGTCCTCAGAAGTTATTTTTTTTCCATCTTCTTCCAGAACAAATATTTTTTTAGTATCCGCTTTTTCCCTTAAAACTGATTCAAAGCTTCGTTTTTCCAAAGTTATACCTGGGTGTGATTTACCAGAAATCACTTTTTTTAAAATTTTTTGCCAAGTCCAAACATCAGTGCGAACATCATATAGATTTTTACCTTCTATCTGAAGGTGAAGTGGAGGATTTGGAGGACCATTGAGTATGGAATGAAAAGTGACGTTTCTTCGTAATCCATGTGAAAGGAAAAAACTTGCAATAATGCATTCATATGTAATATCTAGTCGACCAGCATCATGCAAATTATTAAAAACGCCACTAGTTTTCCCGAGGCGAGAAAATAATAGAAACTCGCGATCCAAAGGTATCCCACGTTCTATACATATTGCTTAATCACATTTAAATTCCCTATTGATGATTATTACAGCTAACCTGTTTTAGTCCCAAAAATTGTTGATTCAAAAAAAGAGAGAAAGACGGTTTAAGACACGTTTTTGATTTAAGATTCCACCCATAAAGAGGGAAAAATGGGAAATGCTAGTTTAAACAAAGTGCACCTTTATTGCATGTGTTGAACAGGAGATACAAGGATCATAAGCTCTTACAAGCATTTCAAGAGTCAATTCGATCTCTTTTTCTGTTTTATTTAGGATTTGAGGTAATAGCGCTTTCATATCTAATTCGATGTTTCCATGGTTTTGGTTTGTTGGAATTATACAATTTGCTTTAGTGCATACTCCGTTTTCGTCATAAGTATAGTCATGGAAGAGTATTCCACGAGGAACTTCAACGGCACCTATTCCTTGTCCAGCTTTTACTGATACGGCAGGTAGGTTGTATTCTGATTGGGATTCTAATCCGGCAGCATCAAGTTCGTTAATTAGCTTAATTGAATCTTCAACACTGTGAACTATCTCGATTAGTTGAGCAATATTGTTCATGAAAGGATTGTGACAGACCGGTTTTAGACCAAAGAGTTCGGAAATTTTCTTTGCTAATGGCGAAAGCTTATCATAATTAATATTTAACCTTGCCAGAGCACCTACCATATAAGATTCGCGTTCGTGTTTGGCCCATTTTGCCGTAGATTGAGGGACAATATATTCGTTGGTATATGAAAGATATTCCTTAACCGGTGCGGAATCAGTATCGGTTGATGCTATTCTTCCGTCGTAAAGGGCATATTCATCTGGATTTGATAAACCGATAAATTCAGTTTCTCTAACAAAGTCTGGTATTTTAGAAGCCAAACTTTTTATCAAATTCGCAACTGCTTGTAATGCGGGAACTGAAGATTTCAATCTGTCTCTTACATTTATCAGTTCTTTTATTGATGGAATTTTGGAGAATCCGCCAGGGATAAGCCTTTGGGGATGCGTTGTTCTTCCACATATTAAGTTTGACATATCATTTGCCATTCTATGTAATCCCAAAACAGTCTTAACTTCATCAGGATTAGAAGAAGCAAGAGGAATAACTGAACCAACACCCATCAGATCAGGCAATACCAAAAAGCCAACATGTAGTATATGACTTTGCAAATTTTCAGCGTGCAAAGCTAGTTTTCTAAGCTTGAGATCTTGATCACTAATTGTTATTCCCATAGCTGCTTCTGTTGCTTTTAAAGAAGCTAAAGTATGGCCTATGGAACAGATACCACAAATGCGCGAGGTTATATGATGCAATTCTTTCCAATTGCGACCCACTACCATGGCTTCAAAAAACCTTGGTGCTTCAGGAATAGCCCATTCACATTTTTCAATATTTCCATTTTTCACATTCACATAAATATTGCCATGACCCTCAAGTCGAGTTACGTGGTGGACATTTACTTCTAAGTTTTTTTTCGCGGTCATTGTTTCTTCTCCCATCCAAAATATAATCTAAACTTACTGATTGCCTCGTCAACTGATAAACCATATTTTATTAAGACTTCTTTTTGTGAATTCTCATTTGGATTATCGACTAAACCTCTACAACCCCAACATTTTGTACCTTCATTAACACAACAAGAATTACAGCCAGCTCTGGTAACTGGTCCAATGCAGAATTCTCCTCTTTCGAAAGCACAAACGTTCTCATTTTTTTTGCACTCAACACAAACAGGATAGTTGGGTATATCTGGTTTTTTTCCAAGCAAAAGAGATTTGACAACATGTAAAAATTCTTCTTTGGTCATAGGGCATCCGTGCACGTAGGCATCTACAGATATTACAGCATCTATTGGTCTCGCTAAATAAGTGTCAAACAAGTCTGCTTTTTCACCGTAAACGGTTTTCTTAACTGCATCCAGGTTTTGGTAATTTTTTAGTGAATTAATTCCTCCTATAGTTGCACAAGATCCGATAGCAACGACGACACTTGCATTTTTTCGTATTTGTTTAAGCCTCTCTTCATCCTGAATTCTTGTACACGAGCCTTCAACAAAAGCAATATCATAATCGTCACTGTGTTCTTTCATGACTTCTCGAAAACTTACCACTTCAACTTGTCCAAGCAAGTCCAGAATTTCTTCTTCTAGATTTGCGATCTGCAACTGATCTCCTTCACAACCTGCAAAATCAAAGAATGCTACTTTTGGTTTCATTATAATGCCTCCGGAACTCCTTTAATATCTGAATAATAAAACACAGGGCCATCCTTACACACATAAAGCTGATTAATCTGACAATGACCACATTTACCAACACCACATTTCATTCTTCTTTCAAGTGAGACGATAATATGATCATCAGGTACATTTCTGGATTTAAGATCCTTAATAACAAATTTATACATAATCGGTGGTCCAACCACAACTGCATAAGTTTTTTGAGGATCAAAGTCTACCTTAGGAATTAGAGTTGTTATTACACCCACATTGCTTGTCCAAACCTCGTTTTCAGGACACCAATCAACTGTAGACATGAACTCTACATCATCTCTATCTTCAAGTTCAAGAATTTCATCAGCAAAAAGCAATTCACGTGGTTCCTTGCAACCATAAAGCAGGATAACCCGACCATAATCTTTTCGATTAGCCAAAACATAGTTAAATAAAGATCGCAATGGAACTATTCCGAGACCCCCAGCAACAAACAATAAGTCTTTTCCTTTCAAGAATTCTGCGTCAAACCCTTTCCCAAAGGGTCCTCTAATCCCGACTTTATCACCTTCGTTTAATGTATGTATCTTGCTTGTCACATTTCCCAATTTTCGAATACAAAGCTCAAAAGTACCCTTCTTTGTGGGTGATGAAGAAACTCCAAAAGGTGCCTCACCTACTCCAAACACGGAAACTTGAACAAATTGACCTGGTTGATGCCCCAAATCTGTTTCGTTATCAAGTTTAAGTTCAAACATTATCTCGTTTGCTGTCATGGGTACCTTTTTGACAATCGTTGCTATTTTAGGAGCAAACTCGATTATTTCTCCAGTTTTTATACTGATATCAGGAACCGGTACAGAATCAATTTCAATTCCTGATTTGAGACTTTCAGCATACATATCATTAAATAAATTCACAGGATTGGCAATATCTGGCAAACAATTAGAAGAACATCTACCACAACCAACACATGAAACAAAACCAAATCTATCAAAAAGGTATTTTCCTTTCTTGAAGTATCTGTGACGATATCTAGTTGCTTTTGTATCTCGGAAGTTTTCTCCAGATGCAACCTTTGCAAAATCTTCTAAAAGACAACCATCCCAAGTACGGGTTCGTTCACCTTTTTTAAGGGAGAGATCTGGATTATCTTTAACATCAAAACAATAACAAGTTGGACATACTAAAACACATGACCCACAGGATAAACATTCTTCAGAATGATCTTTCCAAAAACTATCTTTTTCATAAAACTTTCCTAGCATTTCTGGAATTAATTCAGAAGAAAAATTGAACTTTTGCTGAGCCATGTTAACTATTTCCATTTTCTTTTTACCAACAGCTTGTATATCTCGGGCAAACGCTTTTTTTGCATTTTTAGCGTATTTGTTTAATATATCTGCACCTTTATGAGAACCCACGTCAATAGCATATTTTTCTCCAAGATTAGTTAACATTAGATCATACCCATAATCTACTGTGGCACATCCCATTGATGGTGCAAAACATTGCTCAGTCAAATTTTGGATGTTGACTCCAATTATTACAGATGAGTTTCGCCTTTCAAGATAATAGGGATCGGATTTTGTTTCTCTAAAAACTTCGTCCATATGAAGTAGCGCCATAATATCGTAAGGATGGACTCCAACAAGTACGTTAGATTTGCTTTCTTTTGGATCCTTTGCTTGAAATCCGCTAGCGACATCGAATGTTACTAGTGTTTCCCGTTGAGGAAAGAAGTATTTTTTAGGAGGTAGAAGTGTGACATCATAATCTAGCCTTAATTGATTGGCTGATTCTAAAGGTCCAAAAGCAAACTTTTCACCTTTTGATTTGACTCCTACAACATTTAAAGAATTATCAGCTATTAAATTATCAATAAATTCCTCAAAAGCTTCTTTTGAAAGTGTATGCATATTTTTTTCCTCTTCTATTATCCTCAATTAACAAATTGTTGAGATTAAGTGTGATTGGGGAATTTATTACTTTCTAATGGCATTTCGAGTTATTAACATCAAAAGCAAATTTTATCTAGTTTGATTTGAAATAGAAAGGACTAAAAAAATATGACTTCAAGAATATACCTTAGAAAGTAAAAATCCCAATTCTTTAATTTTATATGGAAAGATTTTATAAAACATGACTGAAGCTTTATGTAGTTGCCGCAATTTTTTTTCATTATCTGGATTAATGATAAGGTTGCTTTAATGTTTGCACGTTATAAATTAAACCATGTGAAAACTACGGGCGCACAAGCCTTAATTACATCATGTCCATTTTGCCATATAATGTTCGATACAAACAAGCTGCGTATTGAAAGAATGTTTAGTGAAGTGTATGGCAGCCCAGTATTGCACTATCCTCAATTATTAGGTTTAGCCATGGGTCCGACTCCAGAGGAACTTGCTTTTACAGATCTCAGAGTCAATACTTCAAAAATACTAAAACAAGTAATATAAGGAGTAAATTAAAAATGAGTAAAAATAAACTTAAAATAGCCTTCTATTGGGCCGCCAGTTGTGGTGGCTGTGAAATCGCCGT
>JAOZGY010000090.1 GCA_026015145.1 Candidatus Bathyarchaeota archaeon
AATTATATAAGCAAAAAATATTTTTGTTTATGATTATAAAGTAAATGATTAAATAATGTTAGATCAACTTAAAAGAGATTTATCCCAGCTTCGCAATCTTGAAAAAGCAAAAATCCTATCAAGATTCTTTAAAACTGGAAAAGGCCAATATGGTGAAGGTGATATTTTTCTTGGAATTCCGGTTCCTGAACAGCGCAAAGTAGCAAAGAAATATGTTGACTTGTCTTTAAATAATCTTCAAAAACTACTTTTCAGCAAAATTCATGAACATCGGCTAACTGCATTAATAATATTAGTTTCTAAATATAAGAAAGCGGATCATTCTGGAAAAAGCAAAATTTATAATTTATATCTAAAAAACACTAAAAATATTAATAATTGGGATTTAGTTGATTTGAGTGCACCAAAAATTGTTGGAGATTATTTATCTAATAAAGATAAGTCTATTCTGTTTAAAATGGCAAAATCCAATAATTTGTGGGAACGAAGAATTGGAATTCTTTCAACCTTTGCTTTTATAAGAAAAAACAATTTTGAGGATGCGTTAAGTATTTCAAAACTACTTTTGCATGATAAACATGATTTAATTCATAAAGCAGTTGGTTGGATGCTTAGAGAAATTGGAAAAAAAGATCAAGAAATAGAAGAACAGTTCTTAAAGAAATATTACATGCAAATGCCAAGAACAATGCTCAGATATGCTATTGAAAAATTTGATAAAAATAAGAGAAAATTCTATCTGAACCAGATAACACAGAATAAAGTTCAATAGATAAATTAGAGAAAAACTAAAGTAAAAAAAATATAATAATTGCAGGGAACTAGGCTGACAATTTCATCGATATTAATTATTACAATTCTTTTATTACTCTGGAACTTGGTAGTAATTCATTTCCTTGCTAAATGGGCCTATAATTTTGCAAAAAAATACAAAGATATTCCAGCAGCTTATATAGGGAGAAAAATAGTTCATTTATTTGGCGGGGGAATCACCGCTTTGCTAATTCCAATCTTCTATGAAGGATATTATTCTTTGGTAACAATATCTGCTTTTGGTTTGGCACTCTATACCCTTTTTAGGAGAAAATATGGATTGATGTATTGGTTTCAAATCAGAGAAAATAGGTACGAAGTTCATTTTGCATTGGCTTACGGAATAATTCTTTTGGTTGGTATTATACTTGGAAATCTTTGGATTGGTTTAATACCAATTCTTTTTATGTCGTTTGGTGATTCAGCTACAGGTCTTATTCGAGCAGTGACTCAAAAGAGACATGCAAAATCTTGGGAAGGATCAGTTGCTATGTTTGTAATTTGCTCGATAATTGGTTTTGCGATTTTGGGAATTTACGGGATTATAATCGGTTTAATAGCAACTTTTGTGGAAAAAATCCCTAAAATAGATGATAATGTAACTGTGCCATTTGTAACTGCGTTACTTATTTTTCTTCCAGACTTAGTTTTATAAAGCAATATTGGGGTTTTTTTGGTTTAAAGAGAGGTTTTTTCTTCGAATATGAAAAGTTCATCTATCGAAGTTTTTAATACCTGGGCAATTTTATGAGCAAGAATTAAGGAGGGATTGTACTTGCCTTTTTCTAGGTAAAGTATTGTTTCTCGTCTAACTCCAACTTTTTTTGCTAAATCATCTTGTGTTAGATCATATCGTGCTCTTAATTCTTTTATTCTTGTTTTAAATCTCATAGCTGATCGCCTTTTCTGCCATAGTACCATCTTAGCAATCCATAGGATATACTTGATACTAGCATTATGGCGATAATATATTAGCCTGCATCAGTTTGGGGAAAAGCCAAAAATTCTATTGCAAAAATATTCCATATCATCAACAATAACATAAATCCGTAGCTAATCCAGAAAGCTCCTATGGCTGCTTTTCCACCGATCTTTGCTGTTCGTTCATCTTCTCTAGGGTAGCCTGCTTTTCTTTCTTTTCGCATTTTCCATACGACTATTATAGCTAGTAATATCACTACCACGAGGTTTAAAAGATCTAAGCTAAGATACTGCAAAGTTACTTCAACCTCCATTTTTTATTTTGAGATTTTTTCCAAAGGATTTTTAAATCTGTCATTTTTTCGTTTCCAATCTATTTCTAATATTTTATTATATTTTTCTAATATTAAGTTATATATTTCTAATATAATATTTAAACATTTGCTTTCCCCAATAAAAAACCAACAAATATACCTCAACAAGCAATCAAAACAACAACAATCTAAAAAGAGACGAATTCCAAAAAAATCTAAAAAACCGAAAGCTATGTTTAAAAAGGATAGTTTTTAGCTTTCTCAATAGCTTTTCTTAGAGTTGACTTCGAGACCCCGCTTATTTTAGAAAGCTTTGAGGTATTAAAATCCATCAATTGTTTTATCAGCACTACTCCCGAATTGACTAGCCTTATTCGAGTACTGTTGCTTAATCCCTTTAAGCAACTTAAGGGATAAGCCTTTTTTTCTTCAATCATACTCTGCAACGCCATTGTTGCTGGTGAACTCCAACCTATCTGAAGAATGTTTCTACATTTTCCATAGATTTTTGCATGTTCTGAAAATCTTGTATTAGTTACTATCATTGCCCGATCTATTCTTAGTTTATTCTTACCTAGCTCATATCCTTCTGTTATATCTTCTAGCACAGCTCTTGCAATTCTGCTTTCATCTAAACCGGTTGGAGAATGATAATTTTGATGATGCTTGGCTTCGACAAAATAAGTTATTCCATTTTTTTGCGCTATTCCATCAACTTCATGCTTAACACATTTTCCCATTAATAATCTATTAGAACTAACAGTATAGCCATTATAAGATAACAAGGTCTGAATATACTTCTCAAACTCTGGTTTTGAAACCATTAAACTCAAACTTTTTCTCAAATCAAGAAAGTGTCTAATTGATGGCCTGTAATTCCTGAGTAATCTAAAAGTGAGGTTGAAAATCTTATTAGTTGTAATTCCATCATAAAGTTGCCGTTCGATCTCCCCCACGATTTTATAAGCAATACTTCTATTAGCTCCCATTCGTAGACAGGTTCTCACAACTTTTTCTCTATCAAATAACTGTCTGGAACCATCCGCTTTTGTTATATAAACTCCCAAAACAAACCCTCAATCTTCCAGCCACTATCTATGTTCGAAAAACACATAATTATGTTTTTCAGAAAAAGCGCTCAGAAAATAAAACTAGCTTTAACCAATATTAAAGAATATTACTAGATAAAATTCAATGCTTATAAACCAGTTATTGCAGTTAAGAGGAGAAGGTTTCAATTTGGACATCCCAACAACTAGATCGAGTGTCATTCTAAGATTGCCAATATTATTTGCAGGATTTTTTATCTTAGGTATTGGCATCGTCGCAAATTTGTATGCAACACTTGGAACAAGTCCATGGGGAGTTCTTCATGTGGGATTAACAAACGTCACACCTTTCACACTTGGCCAAATTACTCAGATAGTAGGATTAGTAATAGTGATTTCAAGCTGGCTTTTAGGATTTTCTCCAGGTTTTGGAACAATAGCAAATATGATCACTATAGGATTTTTTATTGATGTTATAATTGACTGGAATATAATTCCAACTCAAACTCAAATCACTTGGCAAATAACACAATTAATTCTTAGCATAATTATCTTAGGAGTTGGCGTTTTTCTTTATCTTAGAGCTCAACTTGGGGCTGGTCCTAGAGATGGACTCATGGTAGCTTTAGCATCAAGATTCAGTAGACCAATTTCACAGATTAGAGTTCCAATGGATGTTATCGTAGTTGTGCTAGGATTTTTACTAGGGGGACCACTAGGAGTAGGAACAGTAATTTCAGCACTAACCCTCGGATATTTTATACAGTTCTTTCTTAAGATTGGACAATTTGACAAACCATCCGATCAACTAAATCTTTTAGGATTATATCAAATAATAAAAAGAAAATAAAATTCCAACTAAATTTGATTTGATCCAACACATTGTATTTAAGTTAATAATCTTGAAAAAACTTATAGCTCAGGAACACGTTTCTCCAATTCGTGAATTTGAAATGTGTGAATTCAATGTAATCTTAGATGGAGAAAAAATCTATGAAGATGTCGTTTATGCTAAAGATGAAGAAAAATCCATTAAAGTAAAAACTATTTTAGGTGAAACAAGGGAATTCCAAAACTGCAAGATCATCGAAGTAGATGTAAATAACGCAAAACTCGTACTAAAAAAAGCTCAATAAAAAACAAAGTTAGCAAAATAAGTTCATTAATAACATCTATTAAAAACAATCATAATCCTTGATAAGGAAAACGAGAATGAAAAGTAGAGAAAGATTTGAAAATGATTTATCTGCCTTGATGTCCAGGCTTACAGTCGGTATTGATATAAAGGTTGAAAATAAGCTAAATATGCTTAAAGACTGGTTAATGAAACTACAAAAGGAAAATGTTGTAAAAATTAACCATTCTGTAATGGAGCTTGTTTGTGCCAAACATCTTATTCTAAAAGGATACGAGGTGCAAATTGAATATCCTCTTAATGAAACACTAACTTGCGATCTGTATTCAATAAAGGGTTATGGGAATCTAGTAGTTGAAATAGAAACTGGTTATATTCCTCCCGACCAAGCTTTATTCCCTTTAACGTATATTTCAGCTCGATTAGCAAGCAAGATTATCAGGTATAGTAGTTTTGCTGGCAAATTTGCATTAGGTATGCCACCACATTACATCCTGCCACTACCTGAAGCTTTAGCTAAACCACCCAGAAAAAGAAGCAAAGCAGATATCAGTCAAATTAAGAGCTTATGTGACAGATATTATAGAAATCCTCCCGTTACAAAAGAAGAAATCTGCAACGCTAGAATACACGAGATCTATTTGATTGATGTTGATAGAACAAGAGTTCAAGAAATTGATCCAGAAGCTTATGTGAATCGTGTTCTTGAGAAGGGATTAGCGTTCAATCATGATCTTTAATTCGGAGTCTATCTAAAATGTCATTTTTTGTTTACATTCTTTTATGTAATGATGGAAGTTTTTATACTGGTTACACTCAAAACTTGAAGCGCAGAGTAAGACTTCATAAAAATTGTAAGGGGGCTAAATACACAAAAAGTCATAAACCAAAAAATGTTGCTTTTGTCGAATTGTTTGAGTCTCGTTCTGAAGCACTTAAACGAGAGAGAAGAATTAAAAAAATGTCACATAAACAAAAGCAGAAATTAATCATTAAAAACAACTACTCTTCAGATTAAACAACAAGCGACAAAATAAATCCTGTAGATAGTGGAATGACTAAATTATCGTTTATAGGCAAAGGCAGATACTCAAAAAGCATAGCTACTGCTGCACCCAATACTGCAATTGGAGGCGAAACAAAGAACAAAGCAGCAAAAAAAGCAAAAAAGAAACCAATCAATGATCCTTCTAAAGTTTTATCTTTATTAAAAAGAAGAGGTTTGTTAGAAATTCTACCCCCAAAAATGGACGCCGCACTATCACCTAAAGCAAAAATCGCAATCGCAGCACTACTTGCCGGAGTTGGAAACAGCAATAAAGTTACCAATATTCCTAATGCAAAATAAAGAGGAGCTGTAGCAAAATCATACCTCTCTGATTTTGAAACCGTGTTTTTGGTAATAAGCGACACAACTGGAAAATCTTTTCTATTCATTCGCAATATCTCAGATACAAAATAAACCAACATAACAACAAAAATCAACAAACCCATATAGATAATACCTATGAAACTTGCTAAAACTGGAACAAAAAAACCCGCAGCATGGATAATTTCTCTTAATAAATCATTCTTTGAGAGCGAAGATCTAATACTTTTTTCTTTATCAATAATTGGAATTATTCCTGAAAGATTACCATTTACTACATTATCAGCTTTTACTCGCAAAATAAAGTCTGGATTAAAACCAATTTTATGAACTTGAGGAAGAAATATTGAATTATTATTCCTATCATCACCAACAACCACACAATCAGTATGAGTTAGCCCTTCAAACGAAAGAATTTTTTTAAAAACTGTTAATTTTCCATTATCCTCGATAACATCTCCTGAAATCTCACCAGATAAAAGATCATTTTCTAATCCAATTTCTATCCCGTAAGTATAATCAGCTCCGAAGTTATCCCCTAATTTTTTAACGATTTGTGAAGGTAATCCTGAGCTTATTAATGCAATTTTGAAATTTCTATCTTTAAGTTGAATAAAAATATTTTGAAGATTAGGAATCGCTGGAATGTTATCAAAAATCTCGATTAGACTATTAATTCCAATACCTCTCATTAGATAGAATATGTGGCTAAGAGCCGTCTTCAAAGACAAAGCCCCCGTCTCATAAAAAAAACCGATAAAAAGCATTTTCATTAGTTGAATAATCCCAAGACTTTTTCCCGCCTCATAAATAAATCGGTTTTTTGGGATAAGAACGCCTTCAACATCAAACACTATAAGCTGCCTTTTATTTTCACTTGGTTTTTTCAACCTAGTTCACATTCATAATTCTCTTTTTAGCTTCAGTTTTGGAACTGCATAGATAACAGTTTTTATCTTAAAATGAATTGTGATATCTTAAGATGTACTTACAATCCATCTTTGGTTAAAAACAAAAACACTCTTCTTTTTCAGTAAATTATACTGCAATTAGAAGATCTTTTGGATTTATCCGGTTGTATTGAGTTCAGATATTTTCGTGTGAATTGCTGCAACTGTAGCATTCACGTTTTTTTCATCAACAACGATTATTATCTGTGAAGTATGAGGCGCAAAAATACCTCGCTTGATATTAATCCCTGATATCGCACCTATGGCTAAAGAGGCAACTCCAGGAGAATTTTTCATTCTATCCCCAATAAGAGTAACAACACCTAGCCCATATTCTATCTTAAGGTTCTCATCAAACCCTTTTAATTTATCTTCATTTTTTCTAAGGAAATCAGAGTCCAAAAATAAGAAATCGCGAATTCTTACTCCTGTTTCTAACGTTTCAGCACCTAAATCTAAGAAATCATTTCGTTTTTCCCAGATTCTTAGAGAGTCTTCAAAAGAACGACTTTTTTCATCATTCATAGTAAGAATGGCTGCACCAACTTTTCCAGTTATACACTTAACGATATCATCGCTGATTGACCTAGATTGAATAATTGAGTATTTCTTGGGATTATCAATTGGTACTATTAAGAGTGGCTGTGAAAAGCGTCTAGCCATAGCAATTGCAGGATGTTGTAAAATTTTCATACCCATCATAGAGGCTTTGTGGGCTTCATTATAAGTAAGCGCGGTTATATGATCAGTTGGTTGTTCAGGAACGACTTTAGGATCAGCACTTTGAATCGGAATGTCCTTGAACAAGAGGGTTTGAGTATGAAAACGTTTTCTAAGTAAACATGAAAGAAAAACTGCAGTTAGATCTGAACCACCTCGACCCAAAACAGTCTCTAATCCATCGGATGTTATTCCAAGAAATCCGGCCATAGAAATGATTTTTCCATTTTCCAGATGATTCACTAAAATATTTCTTTTTTTCTTACTAAGTTCGTAATTTGGGGATGCATCTTCAAAACCATCGTCTGTAACAATTGGCCAATCAACTAGAGGAATTTGGATAGAATTGAATCCATTGCTTTTCAGAATATAATCCATTATAGTTGACATCGCAAGTTCTCCTCCGAAAGTGAGGATTCTTGCTTTTATAGTGCCACTGAATCGTTTATTAATCGATTTTAAAGCATCCAAAGTCAATGACTTAAGATTATTAATTTTTTTCAATGCTTCTTTTTGATATCTTTCAATTACACGAAGTCTAATTAAATTGTAATAAACTTCAAAAACAGGATCCAACAAAACAGGAGAAGATTGAGCATATGAATCTCCAATTTGGATAAGCCTATCAGTTGTCCCGTTTGGAGCTGAAAACACAACTATGGGACCTAAGTCATTTTCAATTTTAAGTTCGCTTATTCGTTGAAGAATTTGAGGTATGCTTTCGCCTTTAACATCTAAAAGACTACCCCCAAATTTTGCTATCGCAAGCTTTTTTTTCAAAACCTATGTCTCCTGAGCATAATTTAGCATTTAAATCCCACTTAATAATTTTCCTAATGAAACGCCCAAGAACTATGCAAACAGTAAAGAAAAAGATGCTTTATCAAAAATATTTTTATTTAAATTTCACATGAATACATCCTCAAGGGGGAGAGTTACTATCAATTTTTCGTTTGAGAAACGCGAGATAATAATTTTATCCGTTCTATTAGCTCTCGCATTTATAGTTCGCTTTATCCTGTTTCCCCTGCCAGGATATAAGGTTGATCTTAACACGTTTTCCTCTTGGTTTAATACAGCTGCCCAATATGGTCCAAGAGTGTTCTATAACATCGTTAAATGGTCTGATTATCCACCTTTAAACATCTACTTATTTTGGGGATTGGGTTCAATAGCAAATACTTTTTCTCTTTTTGGAACAGCTCAAATTTCATATTTGATTAAACTTTTACCTAGCTTTTTTGATATTGTTACAACAGGAGTCGTTTTTATCTATTTAAGAAATCGTCTAAATTTTAAAACATCTTTAATAGCTGCTTCTTTATACGCTTTTAATCCTGCAATAATAATCAATTCAGCGATATGGGGACAATTAGACGCAATTTACACTTTCCTACTTTTGTTATCACTTGTTTTAATTTTAGCTTCAAAACCCAAACTTTCCATAGTATTTTTGGTTTTAAGTCTTCTAACTAAACCACAAAGCATCGCATTAGCTCCTTTAATTTTGTTTTTAATTTTTAAAAAATATAATTGGAAAACTTTAGGAACCTCTTTGCTCATAGGTGTTGCAACTTTATTTATAGTAATTATTCCTTTTGAATGGAGCAATCCCTTAGTTTTCTTATCAAATATTTATTTAGGGGCCTATCAAGGATACGCCTACACAACCGTAAATGCCTTCAACTTATGGGCTCTAGGAGGACTATGGGTAAGAGAAACAGCATTTCTTTTTATAATTGGGTGGATGCTGTTTGGAGCGCTAGTTGTTTTTGCACTATTTGTTCTCCAAAAGCGTTTTAGCATTTCTGGAGAGCTACTTGCGATTTTTATAGCCTTCATGCTTTTTTTTGGTTTTTTTATGCTTCCAACAAGAATTCATGAACGTTATCTCTTTCCAGCATTGAGCGTATTAACGTTAGCGTTTCCATTTATTAAAAAAATAAGACCAATATACATCATTTTATCTGCTACATTTTTTATGAATCAGGCCTACGTACTCTACTATCTTAATTTGGACACATTCATTGCACCAGGAGATCCAGTAGTCATTGTGGTGAGCTTAATAAATTTGATGATGTTAATGTATGTCCTAGCACTATTATGGGACGAGTTCAAAGGTCGGCCATGGCTATCATCAAAATCCATTAAAATTAATTCAGATAAAAAAGCAGAGGTTAAAAAGTGTGGAGATTAACAAGCTAGATATCTTTACAATTTTCATACTCTCAGTAATATTCTTCTCAATAGCAACATGGAATCTTGGTTCTTCACAAGTTCCATTAAATAATTGGATCACTAATGAAAACACCGATTTTTTTATCGACCTTGGCAAAAGTGAAAGAGTAGAAACTGTATATTTCTTAATAAAAAATACTTCTAACAGTCAAATTCACGTTTACACCGGGTCACCTGGAAATTGGAATTCTAGCGGAACAATCGACGTCCAGTTTTCATACTATAGTTGGACAGATGGATTAACTCTCGACACAGAATCACAATACATTGGATTTGACGTTAATAGCGATTTTATGGAAATTGCTGAATTAGCAGTTTTAGATTCATCAGATCAAAAGATGGCAATAACCTCGATTTCAAGCGAAAATTCTTCAAATGTGAACCTCTCTTATTTGATTGACGAACAAAACCTCGTTCAACTTCCAATCACCTATATGGGGGAAACATTTTTTGATGAAATATACTTTGTTAGAACCGCAGAGAATTATCTAAAATTTCAACATCCTTTCGAATGGACTCATCCACCCCTTGGAAAACTAATAATTGCTTCAGGAATCGCTATCTTTGGTTTCAATCCTTTTGGGTGGAGAATAATGGGAGTAGTTTTTGCGACATTAATGATTCCACTAATTTATTTTATCGGGAAAGAACTATTTAGAACTTGGATAGGAGGATTTTCAGCTGCGTTTTTATTGACTTTTGATTTTATGCATTTTACATTAGCAAGAATGGCAACTGTTGACACATATGTTATATTTTTTTCAATTGCCTCACAACTATTCTTTTTAATATATCTGAAAAAACTACTGAAGAATGGATGGAAAAAAACATCAACGAAACCATTATTCTTTGCAATTCTATTTTTTGCATTTGGATTTTCAACAAAATGGATTGCAATTTATGGTTTCGCTGCTCAAATCTTAATCCTTTTTGTAATTAGACTAAAAGAAGTATTAAAAATTAAAGAACTCAATCTTTCGAATAAACTCAACGAGTTTTTTGAACATCCTTTCGCTAAAATTCTGGAATTTTTGCTTATAGCCGTTTTAGTCTACTTTCTGACCTATATCCCCGATATTCTTGCTGGCAGAACCATCTTAAATGTTTTTGATCTACAAGGAGGAATGTATAATTATCATTCAACGCTAAATGCCACTCATGCTTTCTCATCAGCATGGTGGAGTTGGCCTCTAATTCTAAAACCAGTATGGTTGTATGTGTCTTATCTTCCTCTTAGTGTAAAATCCACTATCACGCTTTTAGGAAATCCAGCAGTTTGGTGGGTTGGTTTTTCTTTAATAATCCTAGCAACTGAGAGAGCCTTTAGGAAAAAGAGTTTTGAGTGTACTTTCATTGTTGCATTTTTCTTTATTCATTGGATTCCCTATATCTTAATTTCAAGAATTACGTTTCTTTACCACTTCTACATTAATGTACCTCTGCTTTGTCTAGCATCAGCATATTTTCTAAGCAAGTATTGGAGTACAAAATGGGGAAAAATCTTAAGCATAGTTTATTTTTCAATTGTTGTGATTTTATTCGGATACTTCTATGCCATTATTTCAGGTACTCCTGCTCCAATTTCTTGGACAGATAGTTTAAAGTGGCTTCCAGGATGGACTTTTTAAAAATGAAACTTGAAAAAAACCACCAAACCACAAAAGTTACAGTGGTATTTCCTGCATATAATGAAGCAGATGTTTTAGAAGATAATATTAGACAAGTAATTCAGAACTTGGAAAACTTTACTGATTCTTATGAGATAATTATAGCTGAAGATGGAAGTACTGATGGAACAAATAAACTTGCAGCTATGCTTGCTAAAAAAAATTCTCATATCAAACATGTCCATAGACAAAAAAGGCTTGGAAGAGGAACTGCGCTAAAAAATAGTTTTAAAAAAAGCATTGGAGAAACCTTGGTTTATATGGATTTAGATCTGGCTACAGATCTGAAGCACTTAGAAGAATTAATTGCAGCTATTAATGAAGAGGGTTTTGATTTAGCAACAGGGTCAAGGCTTCTTTCTGGAAGCAAAGTGAATAGAAGTTGGACACGAAACTTAGCCTCTAGCTCTTATAATCTAATAGTTAGAAAACTGCTAGGATCAAATATTATGGACCATCAATGTGGTTTTAAATCATTTAAAAGGGAACCATTATTGCTTTTACTAGATGAAGTAGAAGCTACTCATTGGTTTTGGGACACTGAAATTCTTGTGAGAGCAAATCTAAGAGGCTATAAAATAAAAGAAATTCCGGTTTTATGGAGAAGTGGAAAAGAAACAAAAGTTAGACTCGTTAAAGACTCGTTAAACATGTTTTGGCAAGCCTTATCACTTTGGTGGCGTCTTAAAAGAAATAATTAGGAATCTTTTTTCTTTACAGCATACAGAACAAATCCTCTAGCAACAAAAGATAAACCTAAAACCAAAAGAACACCTGCCCAAAATACCCACCAAGTGTTTATGCTTGTCGAGATATTAAGAAATCTAGCAACAAGATAGCTAGTTCCCAACCAATAAATAAGACTGCCTAATGTTTCTGCAATTTTTTTATTCGGAGATTCCGTTTTAAACCGGACAAACAATAACAAGACTTGGAATAAACCCAATCCTAAGCAGAATTGAAATACTGCGCTATAAAGCACAAAGTGAGCTGATGGAGTAATAGGAGCAGGCAAGAATAATCCTACCTCAGAATTCAGAAATCGTGTCCCAGGAACCTCAGCAAGGGTAAATGAGTTAAAAAAATCTATAATCATGTCCCATAAGTTGTTAGGTTGAGCCAAACTAAAAACGACTCCAACCAGAATAAGAACTATTCCTGCAGAAATAGCATAAATTAGTCTTTCTCTTTGAAAACTTGGTTGTGTTTGTACATCGACATCTTCAGTCAATTTATTTCACTCTAGCCTAATCGATTATTCGTGGATAAAACTCATAAAATTTTCCTTTTTGCCTGCCAAGGAAGTAAACATTTTAAATAGTAATTGATCGATACAAGAATAGCAAGAGGGAAAATTGATGTCATATTGCGCAAAATGTGGCAATAAAATTGATGAAAATATGGCTTTCTGTCCAAGATGTGGAGCACCATTAAAACCTGGAGTTAAAGCTGCAGCTCCATTTCAAACTCAAAGAGGAGAGAAAGCGGAAAAGGCTGAAAAACAAGAAAAAAACGAAAAACAAGAACCTGAAAAAAGCGAAAAACAAGAAAAAAGCGAATATGGATTTATCGGTTGGTTGATCGGAGGTTTAATACTAATAGCAGTAGGGCTAATAGCTGTGCTTCAATTCTCTAATATAATTCCATCTGGAACAATGGGACCTATTCTATTCCTAATAGTTGGCTGTTTAATAATAATCGCTGCACTCTACTACGTATTTTCAGCACGAAAAAGAAATCCAATTACTTAAAGAAGCCGACCAAGAAAAAGACGATAGAGTCTATGTTCAAGAAGCGTTAAAACCTTACGCCTGCCAAATACTCTAAAATATTGTTTTCCAGCAGATTCAATTAAATCGCCAATATTATAACGGGGAAACATACATGAGGAAATCAACAAGCTCCCCCATTCACCCCGCTTAAGATCATGCAGCATTTTAATACCTTTGCCAGTTTTAACTTCAAAGAAATAAGAGTCGTAATTAGGTGTAACATAAGGCAAGTCATCTAATTGCTGAGCAAAAACGCCTTCAGTTGCCGTATACATCTCTATAACTGGCGCAGATCCAAAATATTTCCTAAGAACGGGGGCGTATTTAAACTGAATCTTAGGTACACTCGTACAAAATAGCGCTTTGAAATTCCAAAGATCAGATGGTTTTTTGCCATATTTGCGTTTTACGTATCTTGCAAATGACAGAATTACAGGCACTACACCCATCGTAGCTGTTATTTTTTTTTCAAGAGCTGTTTGATAAACCAATTCGAATCTTTTTTCCCATTGCTTTTTTGCTATTCCTGAACCAAGCGCATCTATTTGTTCTTGTCTGGGAACCAAACTAACTCGATCAAACATCGGATTAAGTCTAGCATAAGTACCTGAACTATAGCCAAAAGTAACTTTTTTTCCGTTTACAGTCATATCATGGACAGCAGAAGGAAAATTTAAATTAAGTATGTCACCAGTGAAAACCTCAAAGTTCTTTTTTCGCAGTGCATAGTTTATTATTGCTCTTGCGCCACATGAAAAAATTTGCTTCAAATGAGTCTTTGTTGCAGGTAAAACTTTTGAATTCCCAGTCGATCCTCTTGTCATAACCCAATAATCAGGGTCTTCAGAAAGAATTGTTTGATAATCACCTTCACGAACTTTAACTAAATAGGGTAATAAACTCTTATAATCTAAAATTGGAAAATTCTTCTGGTAGCTCTCCAAATCTTTTATTTCAGAAGCGCCACAACTTTTTCCAAAATCTGTTTTTGCATAATCGATAAGTAACTTATTAAAAACTTGTTCTTGTGCTTTCTTGGGAGTTTTTATTGACTCATACCATGGACTAATTATAGGATTCAATATAGAGGAAATTGTAGTTTCATCTGACAACATAATTGATACAATAAACCTTATTTCAATTGGTTTATATGTTTCTCCATCAATACCCCATTGTGAAAACTTTCCTCAGGTGAGTGTTGTGGCAGAAAGCATTAGTCCAATAGCAAAAAAAATTTCTCAACTCAAGATTCAAGGCGCAAGAAATGTCGCTATAGCTGCTATTGAAGCCTTAGTAGAATTATCTAAAGTAACAAAAGTAAAAAACAAACAAGAATTCTTAAATGAACTATCCGCAGGACAAAGATTGCTTGTTAATTCAAGAGAAACTGAACCTCTTATGAGAAATGCATTAAGATGGCTAATTAGCCAAGTTGAAAAAAGTAACAAAAAAGAGGCTCTTGCGTTATCCAAAATTGTTGAAACAAGTGCAAGCGAATTTTTGAAAAATCTGCAAGAGTCAAAAGAACAAATAGCAAAGATAGGAAAAAAGCGAATAAGAAATAACTCAGTTATTTTAACACATTGTCACTCATCAACTGTAACAAAACTTCTAATCGATGCAAATAGAGAGGGAAAGAAGTTTGAAGTTTTTTGCACAGAAACAAGACCTGTTTTTCAAGGCAGGATTACCTCTCAAGAATTAATAAAAAATGACATAAAAACAACACTAATTGTAGATTCAGCAGCACGCTCAATAATGAAGGAGATTGACATAGTTGTAGTGGGTGCTGACGCTATAACCTCAGAGGGAAACGTTATCAATAAAATCGGAACAAGCACCATCGCATTAATAGCAAGAGAAGCAAGAAAACCGTTTTATGTAGTTTCAGAACTACTAAAATTTGATCCGGCCACAGTTTGTGGAGATTTCGAAAAAATAGAGAAAAGAGATCCAAGTGAAATTTGGAAAGACGCACCAAAAAATCTGATCATTAGAAATCCAGCATTTGACGTTACAAGAAGAGACTTTATCCATGGAATCATTTGTGAGCAGGGAATAATTCCTCCTCATTCAATATTTGAAGTGGTCCAAAGAAAGTATAAATGGATTTTTCAATAGAAAATCAAGTTTTCCAGAGATCAATAGCCTTTTTCAATTCAAGGTGAGTTTTTGAGTATTCAATTAAACTCATACCGTTAAGAACAGCGTCTACAGCTTGGCGTAATGCAGTTGCTCCAGCTAGTGTTCCATTTGGATGGCCATGAATGCCACCTCCAGCTTGGATTATGAAATCTTTTCCAAAAGTATCCATTAAAGCAGGTATCAAACTTGGATGCAGTCCTCCTGATGCTACAGGCATAACCTTTCTAAATCCTTTCATATCAGATTTAAGAGCATCAATATTATCCAATACTTCCTCCTTTGTTTCAGACATTTTTCCCACAACAGTACCAACATGGAGTTGATCAACACCAATAATTCGCGCAACTTTAGCGATCGTTCTCATAGTTATACCGTGCTTTGGTTTTTTTGTAAATGCGGCATGACCCGCTCGATGAGCATGAATTACAAGTTTAAAATTCTGATCTCTTAATGTTTGAAGAGCCGAAAATCCACACGTTAGAATATCCACCATTATATAATTGCCACCATGTTCCTGCACAAATTCAGCTCTCTCCAACATTTTGTTAGTTTCTGAAGTAATATTTGCCATGTAGACTTTACGCTCACCAGTTTCTTCTTCAGCTCTATCTTTAACCTCAAGAGTTTGCATAATTCGTTCTTCAAAAGGATTAAAATTTTGACTGCTTAAATTTTCATCATCCTTAACCACATCGCAACCACCCATCCATGCTTCATAGGCTACTTTAGCATGATCACTAGTCTTCAAACCCAATTTCGGTTTAATTATGGTTCCCACTAAAGGACGCTCAGAAACTCTTAACAGTTCTCTTATCCCTTTAATACCAAATTTTGGACCTTTGAAACTATCTAAAAGAACGTCAGGCAAAATAATATCAACAAGTCTTAGATTTTCCAAAGCCTTCAGGCCAAAAACATTTCCTGCCACACTACTAAGTATATTTGGCATGTTTCCTTTCTCAAAAAGAGAAATAGGGTAAGCAATTTTTACAAGATTTTTCTCAATACCAAACACTGTAGCAGCTAGTCCTTTCATATATGGTTGTTCTGTAGTAAGTTCTGTCCAAGTTCCAATCGAACTTTCAGCGGCAACTCCTCCTGCTGCTTCCTTTAAACTGATACCTTTTGGTTCAACATAAAAAGTACATAAAAGATCTGACGGAATTGGTGTATAATTCAAATTTACAAAATCCAAATACTCCAAGACGTTAATCCTCGCTGAAAATAAAAATCACAATTGCCTTAAAATCTTTAACTATTTACATACACATCTAGAGGATTGTGAGTTTTATGAAGTTGACTGCAGAAGTTTTGAAAATCACTGCAGGTGGAAAACGAATTGCAATTATCTCTGAGGAAACTGCGAATTCATTAGGAGTTCACTCATCAGACAGAATAAGAATAATCCATGGTTCTCAAGAAATGATTGCCATTACAAATATTGCTACCCATTTTCCTCGAAATCGTATCGGATTTTACGAGGAAATCTCCAATACGTTCGGATTGAAAGGGGATGAAACAGTAATTGTAGAGCACGCTGAACTCCCAGAATCAATAGTACATGTAAGAGGAAAAGTAAGTGGAGAAAGATTAAGGGAGAAAGAGATAAAGACTATAGTTGAAGATGTGGTTGAAAGACATCTAAGTGAGGTTGAAATAGCAGCTTTTCTTACAGCACTAAACATATATGGTCTAAGTATGGGTGAAAACGAGGCACTATCAAAAGCAATGGTTCAAACTGGCAAAACACTTGATTTTGGACAAACACCAATTCTAGATAAACACAGCATAGGAGGCATACCTGGAGATAAAACCTCACTTTTAGTTGTGCCTATTATAGCAGCAGCAGGATTTACAATCCCTAAAACATCCTCACGAGCGGTTACTTCACCCGCAGGTACCGCAGATCGTTTTGAAACACTCTGCCCTGTAAAACTATCAATACCTGAAATCAAAAGAGTAGTAGAAAAAACAAATGGATGTCTTGTTTGGGGAGGGGCATTAGATTTAGCTCCAGCTGATGACTTGTTTATTCAAGTTGAATATCCTTTAGGAATTGATCCCCTCCTTTTACCATCTATTCTGAGCAAGAAAAAAGCGATTGGAGCAACACATATTATAATTGATATTCCAACAGGAAGAGGGGCAAAAATCAAAGATCTAGCTGAAGCATACACATTAGCCTCCGATTTTGTGGATCTAGGTAAGAGATTACAAATGAATATTCAATGCGCGCTCACCTATGGTGAACAACCTTTAGGTCGTGCTGTTGGACCTGCTCTTGAAGCAAGAGAAGCATTATCCACTATAATGGGAAATGGACCTGACGACCTAAAGGAAAAAGCCATTACTTTAGCTGGCATGATCTTTGAAATGGTTGGAGTAAAAAACGGACATGAAAAAGCTCAAAATATTTTGCAATCTGGAAAAGCCGAGAAAAAATTAAGAGAAATTATCAAGGAACAAGGAGGCACCCCTGAGGTAAAACCCGAAGAAATACATGTGGGTGATAAAATAGCTTCCATAAACGCAACTAAATCAGGCAGAGTTTTATGGATTAGCACAGAAAGTATTGCTCGAATTGCAAAAGCAGCGGGTGCGCCCAAAGCTAAGGGAGCAGGAGTTATTCTAGCAAAAAAACTGGGGGAAAACGTCAAAAAAGACAGCGTTCTTTTGGAAATTTACGCTGAAAGAAACAACAAATTAAAAACAGCTTTAGAGCTCGCAAAAAAACTTCAACCAATTATATTAAGCAAAAAAATCAGAGACCAAATTTTACTTGACAAAATCCCTGAAAAATTCAGCACAGAGAAGACATTCATGTTAGAAAGATAAGAGAAAAGGCTAACAATTTTAAAGTCTAATTAAAAAAATTTAGAGGATTAGCGCGCTCTTCGGCGTGCTTTTGGTGCAAGCAAAGTCCAAAGCCAATCCACAAATTCCCTTAAGTTCTTAGTTTGAATATGAACCTCGCCAGGTCCAGTTATCTCAGTCACCAAACCCTCACCACCCAAAAGAGTCTCTTTTAATCCTCCAAACTTTTTAACTTTATACTCACAAGACTCACTAAAACCCACAAGATGAAAGTTATCAACTATCAATTTCTGACCGGAAGCCAAATTATGCGTATCTATGGCACCAAACGTGTTAATGAACAAGGAACCAGAACCCTTTGCTTTGAGCATAAACAATCCTTGACCAAACAATCCTTTAGTGAATCCTTCCCATTTAACATCTAATTCCACATCTTGTGACGAAGCAATATACGCAGATTTCTGAATTATGAATCCTTGGTTAGGTTTGATTTCTAGTTTTTCTATATCACCAACTGGCGCAGATACTAATCCTATCTCTCCAGGACCATTTCTGGCGGTGTAGTCGTTTACCCAAAAAGACTGCCCTCCAATCAACTTTAATCCTAAGCTACCCAATAGACTTCTTTCTCTTTTTCTGGTTCGTGCTTCTATATTTGGATCCATATACGTTAGCGCGCCGGACTCCGCAGTTATCGACTCATCTTGATTCAGAGTAACAACAAGTAACGAATAGGATGGGCTATATTTTATTTCATATTTCATGACAATTTTTCTCCATAAACATCAATTAAGAATAAGCAAGTAATTTAAAATAAAGCTTACCAAATAGAAAAATGAGATTAAATTTCTCCGAAACGTTTTGGATAAGTATCTATATCAACAATAACCGCAGTTTTTGATGAAAATAACTTTTGGAATATGGATATGAATTGCATCCCCTGCAGATGGAGAAATCTCCCTCAAAACCCCAATTTTTAGCTCTATGTAACCAATTCTACAAAAAAAGGGGAAAAAGTGTTTTTGTTATATCAGGTTAGCCCTTTTTGGTTTCCATGTAGTCTGTGTACAACAATACACCCTGTATTATGAAGTACAGTCCCACGATCAATTGCAGCAGGTCAGGTAGGACAATAACAAGAACACCAAAAATCACTGCTATCAAAGCGAGGATTGGCTTTGACACGGTCACTCCAAACTTCTTAAGGCTTTTATCCACTGTTTCAGTCATAGAAATCGCCAGCAAGAATCCATTTTATCAAAAAAAGAATATAATACTTTTCAAAAATATCATTGTGAGTTGGATTATAAAAAAAGAAAACAAGTGATATGCTAAAAGCACTTAGATAGGAATTGCATCCCATGCATGCGGAGATATCTCCCTCAAAACCCCAATTTTTTATCCTTAAGATCAAGTTTCATATTTTCGCAAAGTCTGACTATTGATTGCAACAATAACAGTACTCAAAGACATCAACAAAGCTCCAATAGCAGGATTAATAATAATCCCATAACTATACAATACTCCTGCTGCAAGAGGAATAGCTAAAATGTTATACCCTGTTGCCCACCACAAATTCTGAACCATCTTTGAGTAAGTTTTCTTTGAAAGAAAAGAAAGCTTAGTTACATCACGAGGATCATTTCTAACAAGAATAATATCAGCACTCTCAATAGCAACATCAGTTCCAGCTCCAATAGCAATCCCAACATCAGCAGTCACCAAAGCAGGAGCATCATTAACACCATCCCCAACCATAGCAACCTTTAATCCCTTTTCTTGAAGCAACTTTATCTTCTCTGATTTCTGATCAGGCAAAACCTCTGCAAAAAAATCATCAATCCCAAGCTCTTTTGAAACTGAAGCAGCAACCTCTTTAGAATCACCAGTAAGCATATACACTTTTATTCCAGATTCTTTGAGCTGGTTTATTGCTTGTTTAGATACTTCTCTTATTTTATCAGATAATGCAAAAGCACCAGCTAATTTGCTTTCAACAATCGCAAAAACAACAGTTTTTCCCTGTTTTTGAAGTTCTATTATTCTCTTATCATTTGAAGTTAGTTTTAATTCCTCTAATAATTTAGGACTACCAACAAAGACTTCTTTTTTTCTAACAAGACCTTTAGCTCCTTTTCCAGGAATAGCTTTAAAATTCACAGTTTTTGGTATTTCCACAACTTTCTTTTTTGCATATTCCACAATAGCTTTTGCAATAATATGCTCAGAGTTTAACTCAATAGCAGAAGTGTATTCCAAGAGCTCATTTTCAGGTAAAAATGATACAATATCGCTAACTCCAAATTTTCCTTCAGTTAAGGTTCCTGTTTTATCAAAAACCACAACATCAACATCTTTTGTTGTTTCAAAGGCTTTTCTATCTCTTATCAGAATACCACTTTTAGCAGTAATTGATGTTGATAGAGCAACCACTAAAGGTATTGCTAAGCCTAAAGCATGTGGACATGCAATAACTAAAACTGTTACTGCTCTCTCAAGTGCCACATCTAACACTCCCAGCAAGAACCACACAATATAAGTTAATATTCCTGAGAATAAGGCAGCATAGAATAGCAAAGCTGCAGCACGATTTGCAAGATCTTGTGTTTTAGATTTACTTGCTTGTGCCTGCCTAACTAAGGATATTACTTGGGAGAGGTAGGTTTCCTCGCCTGTTTTTTGGATTCTTACCTTAAAAAAACCTTCTCCATTAATTGAACCACCAATTGCTTTGCTATTAATTTCTTTATGAATTGGTTTTGATTCACCTGTGAGAAGTGCTTCATTTACAAATGATTCTCCTTCAAAGATAATTCCATCTGAAGGTATTTTTTCTCCAGGTTTTACTAAAACTAAATCATCTTTTTTCAATTCTGAAACTGGAACTTCAACAATTTGCTCATCTCTAATTAAGTGTGCAGTTGTAGGCATGATTTTCACAAGCTCTTCTAGGGCTCTTGAAGCACCAAGAACACTTTTAGCTTCAATCCAATGCCCAAAAAGCATAACATCCACAAGCGTAGCTAGTTCCCAGAAAAAGTCTTTTCCACTAATCACAAACACTGTTGCTGATGAATAAAAGAAAGCCACAGAGATAGCAACTCCAATAAGTGTCATCATTCCAGGTTGATGTTTTTTCAGCTCCTGAGCCATTCCTTTCAAGAAAGGAAAACCACAGTAAACATAAACAATGATTGATAGCAGAAATATGATTTCTTTTTGATAAGGTATTACTAAGGTAAAATTAAACCAGGTTTGAATAAACTCTGAGAGAAGTAATATAGGAATTGTTAGTGCAAAAGATATCCAGAATTTTCTTTTAAATACTTCAATATGATGAGCATGACTGCTGGTGTCATGTTTGCTGTGCTTTTTGTGGTTCATCATTTGATGTTGGCTGTGGTTTTGGTGATTCAATAATTATCACCTCTAAAACAATGCTATACTCTGATTTCTAAGTATAAGTACAGGAGTAATAAGCATATTTGCAAATGTTGTGTGAAAACTAATTGATTCATTTACTCAAAAGCCATTTTACTTTTTCAAAACTATATTTTTCAATCAGAGGCTCAACAACTTTAGAAGCACAATTATCATCAATTTCAATTCCAACAACTGAATCACCCACACAGTAAACAACAGCAACACAGTGACCATTAGAATTAGCTTTAATAACACAAGAATCACCCTCATTCCTGATAATCCAAGATCTATCACTATCCTCTACAAAATTAGCCCTACAAACTACCTCTCCAACTGTTCTTGGAGAATCCTTAGTGTTACAGTAAACAAACATAACAATCTTAACCTCAACCTTAAAAAAAAGAAAAATGTCTTGGTTGAAGGAGTTCAGTCTTTTTTATCTCTCTAACTCTTTTCTAATCTGCTGAAATTCATCTCTGGATATTTCTCCTCTGGCATACCTTTCAGCCAAGATCTCTGAGGCTCTACCTCTACTTTGAAACCTTGGAGAGTAATGAGAATGACAACTACGTCTTGAAGCAATCAGGAAATAGTAGATAGCTATTGCTCCAAAGATAAAGCACAAAGGAATAAAAAACATCATTCCCCAACCCCAACCAAACCACATCAAACAACACTCACCCCCACAAATCATCTATCTGTCTAAGAGACCAAGTCTTTCTTGATCTCAAGAAATTCTTCTCTTGTTATCTCTCCTTTAGCATACCTCTCCTTTAGGATCTCTAATGCTGTTCTATTGCTAGCTTTTTCTTGTTGAGCATGCTCATGAGAATGACTGCAAGTTGACAGTGCTAACCATGGAAACATTCCAAAACCACAAAACATACACATAATATTTTCACCTCAAAATTTTATTTCAAAGAAAGAAAGGGAATTACCAGCCCCAACAGCCAAAACCTCTTCTGCTAGAGCTTCTAGGACCATAGTAATTGTCATCATTGTCTCTGTAACCATAGTGATAGTATCCTCTATCTTCCATGTATTCTAACATTTGATCAAACCACTCTTGACTTCTAACCTCATCATAGTGCTCTTCCATGTATTGTGTCATGTCATCAAACCATTCCTCATCCTCTATACCAGACCATCTAGCTTCCATGTGCTCACGCATCTCTGTCCACCAGTCCTCATCAAAAGTATCTTGCAAAGAACCAGTTGTAGTGGTAAATGGTGTTCCAATATAGTGGGCAAAAGACAATCCAACTGTTACTGCAACCAGTCCTATAACTGCTACAAGTGCTAAGGTAATTTTTAGTTTTTCCATTTTTTAATCATCAACAATAACATGGTTATGGGGTCTTAAGATAGTTCGCTGAAACAAAAATGAAACAATATTGAAACAGTTTTTGAAACAATTATTTTATAAAAAATGGTTTTTACACCACACTTAAATTTGTCCTACAGATAGACTTTATGAGAATCCATGAAAAGAGTTAATATTTTTACAATTCTTTTTATTGTTTCACTTGTTTGTTTAATTATTCTCTTTTTGTTTATGGTTTATAACTATCCTTCTTCAACCTACCCAGACTGGATGTCAGAAATGTGGAGTCAAATGGGAGGAGGAATGATGGGGGGAACAAGCGATCCTTACCTAGGATATTTTGGTGTGTTGTTTACAGTTCTAATAGCAGTAGTTGTTGTGAGTGTAGCAGGACTAATCTATTTTCTTCTTTTTCCAGAATTAAAAATAGGTCAGATTAAAACACAAAGAAGTATACCAGAGAATTCAAAAAAATCAGAGGCAATAGAGTCAATTAGAAAAACTCTAAACAAGGATGAACAAAAAATCCTTGAAGTCCTAGAGAATCATAAAGGAAAATATCTGCAGAAATACTTGGGAAAAGAGGCTGGGCTGAGCAGACTGAAAACTCACAGAATCCTTGCTCGCTTTGCAGATAGAGGAATTGTTACCTTAGAAAAGAGAGGAAATACTAACGAAGTTAAGCTTGAAGAGTGGCTTAAGAAAATTTAAGATTTGATATCATCCAAAAATTCGTTATTTTAACTCAAATTATTGGAAATACTAAATGCATAAAGATTGGAATTGCATCCCTTGCATGTAGAGATATCTCCCTCAAAACCCCCAATTTTTTATTAGAAATTCATAATGCTTATACATCTACTTTAATGACAGTAAATTCTTTAATGTTATACATATGATTGAGGCAAAAAAAATTTCATGAGTTTGATTTTCAGTGAGTGTTATTCTTTATCTTTTTTATGCTGTATTAATTGTGTCAACTAGTAGAATACTCATTAGATTGCTTTTATCGCTAACTTACAATTTAACTCGCAGCAAAGAAGAGACAAAAATTTTTCCAAAAATTTCAATAGTAGTTCCAGCCTTTAATGAAGCGAAAACAATCAAGAATTGTATTAAATCATTACAAAGATTAGATTATCCAAATTTTGAGATTATAGTTATCGATGATGGCTCAAGTGATAATACCTTTGAAGTAGCTAGTCAGTGTAAATGTGCAAAGGTTTTGAGACAGAAAAATCAAGGAAAACCCAATGCTTTGAATAATGGTATTTTACATTCTTCAGGAGAAATAATTCTAACTGTTGACGCTGACACTGAACTAGAAAAATCTGCTCTAGGACCAATTGCGAAAAGATTTTCTGTCAATAGTAAATTAGGTGCTGTGGCTGGAAATGTAAAAGTAAAGCGAGAACCAACAATAATTAACACTATTCAATCTGCAGAATATGCTACTGGAATTAATCTTGTAAGAAAGGGACAATCAGTTCTTGGAACCGTAATGGTTGTGCCTGGACCTGTTGCAGCTCTAAAGAAAGAAGCTATTGAACGGATTGGATTTTTTTCAGATGATACTTTTGCAGAAGACTTTGACATAACAGTCAAGATTCTAAAAGCAGGATATGAGATTGAATATGAAGAAGATAGTTTAGCTTACACTGATACGCCCAAGAACACGGAGGATTTAATCAAACAAAGACGCAGATGGTATAGGGGAATGCTTCAGGTTCTTGATAAGCATAAGAACATGTATTTTAACCGCAAATATGGTGTTGTAGGTCTGTTTGGTATTCCTAACTTATGGTTTGATACCATAGCTCCCTTTCTCAATATAGGTTTTCTCTTTGTTACGCTTTTAACTTGGATGATTACAGGTGAATTTTCTGTTTCATTATTTGGAGTCATAGTGTATCTATCTATTTCTTTGGCACTAGGGATTATTGGATTGAGTTTAGAGCCAAAGCCTGAAAAACGTAATTATTTAGCATTGCCGTTATTATTGTTTTACAATATGTTCCTTGATGGAATTCGTATAATGAGTTTGACTGAAGAAACAGTGAGTATATTGATGGATTGGGAGAAACCAAAGAGGTGAAAATATGGCTTTAGATTTAGCAGTGATTGGTGTTGTTTTTGCAATAATTCTTCTAATAATATTCTTTTCAGCTGTTGTTTTGTATTTATCTTTTAGAATAAAAGAGACTTTTCGTAAAGAAACCAGAAGGGGAGCTACAGTAGCTAAAGTAGCCTTTCTGGTTGGTATTCTTTTTCTAGCTGGTGGTCTTTTTTACTTTTTTGCTAATACTTTTACAAATATTACTGATCCTTCTCCAACCGCAACTCCAACTCCCACACCCACACCTACTCCCTCAGAAAGCCCATTGCTTACTCTTAGTGTTTCTGCTCCTAGTCAGGTTAGTATGAATTCTGAACTTAGTATTAGTTTTACAATCAATAATCCAACTGCTTACATTGCTAATGGAGTATACCTGGAAACTGGTGGTTTATTATCAGATTTTTCATTACAATCTTCCACGCACGAAGTAGTCGGGAGCGTAATAAACATCGGAGAAGCTTCTTCTGGAATAACGGTTGTGAGTGTTGATGTCATTGCTCCTAGTAGGGCCAGAACATTTTCCAATATTGTAACTCTGAATTTTCAGGAGATGATTAATCCAGTAACTGAAAGCATTATTATTTCAGTAAGAGGCAATTAAATGGCTAGTTTTGTTAAAGATAAAAAAAAAGATAACTAAAGTAATACTAAAAACACATGAATAGGAATTGCATCCCCTGCATGTGGAGATATCTCCCTCAAAACCCCACATTTTTTGAATAAATAATAAAACAGAATTGACCAGAAGACTCGCACTACTGAATTTTTCTGGAGTCAACAAACCTTTACAAAAACGGATTTATTCTCTCAAGTCAGACCTTAATATATGGTGAAACTCAAAGAAATCGCACAGTTCACCATCATAACAATAATAATTGCTATTCCACTCAATTACCTCACCTTCACAGCCTACAGCTTCGGCGATACGGAGAAATGGATTTTAATAACGTTGAACGTGGTTTTCCTTTCTCTCTTTCTTCTGTTTCTCCCATTAAAAAAGAAGCTAGCGCGGCTGCCGAGCAGCGTCTATGTAGCCTTTATCGTTGCCTTGTACGTTGAAATGTACGGTATACCCTTGACCATGTACCTGTTCGCAGGAGCCTTCGGCTACGACAGGGTATTCTCATTGGAGTTCCTCTTAACAGGGTTGTTCGGCGAACAAGAGTTCTACGTCTTCTTTAACTCCTATGTTTTCCCAGCTTCGAAGATAATTATGGGCATAGGCATATTACTAATCATTTACGGTTGGAAACAGATCCACAAAGCCAGACAACAAGGCACGCTCATGATAGAAGGAATTTATAAGTACATTCGCCACCCGCAGTATTTGGGGTTTCTTATGATCACGCTGGGTTTGAACGTCATGTGGTTAACTATAATTACGCTTGTCATGTGGCCCATACTAGCAGTGTTGTACTGGCGGCTCGCCAAAAAGGAAGACAAGGAAATGGAGGAGCAGTTTGGCGAAGAATTCCTAGAGTATAAATACAATGTTCCAGGTTTCATACCGCGCCGGCGAACAAGAAAACAGTAAAAAACTTAGTTAGACATTCAATACCATGGAGCTGGGGATGGGAATTG
>JAOZGY010000102.1 GCA_026015145.1 Candidatus Bathyarchaeota archaeon
GATTAGTTTTACAAATTCTATAAACCCATCCAAATCGGCTACATTAACATCGTTTGTTCCGCGAACAGCTACTGCCTTCAGGTTTTTAGAACCCATAACCGCACCCATACCAGTGCGTCCGATTGCACGAAATTCATCATTAATTATGGCTGCAAAACGACATAGTTTTTCACCTGCTTCACCAATCGCAGAGACTCTAACATAATAGTCTCCTAATTCATCACGAATTCTTTTGTCAGTTTCAAATACAGTTGCATTTTTTAAGTCCTCACCATTCTTTATCTCTACCTTATCGTCATCTATCCACAGATATGATAACTTGTCTGCTTTCCCAGTAATTACAACCGCATCATAACCAGCTCTCTTCAAATCAGGGCCAAAAAAGCCATGAGCTTTAGACTCACCAACTCCTCCAGTGGCAGGAGATTTGGAAACAACTGCGTATCCATTTCCAGCCGTCGGTCCCATAGTACCACTAAGAGGTCCGGTAGCAAATATTATTGGGTTATCTGGACTAAAGGGATCAGTACCTGGTTTCGAATTATCCATAAGTAACCGAATTCCAAGCCCTATACCACCAACATAGCTCTTAGCCATATCTTCACTCAAAGTTTCAGTAGAAATTTTTCCAGTCGTAAGATCAACACGTAAAATTTTACCCGCGTATGCAAACAATATTCTTTTCTCCATACGATTTTATAGCATAATAGCTAAGCTGAAAAGTATATTAACTTAATGGATTCTTTTACAAAGATCAATGTTACAAATGTTGATTTAACCTATTTTTTATTCAAAGATAAGCGATTGAAATTTAAGAAATGAATAAATAAATAATTCTTCCCTATAGCGATAAATAAGTAAGGGAGAAAGAGATTTTGAACATTACAGTCGAATATCTGGGGTATATTAAAGAAAAATTGGGCATAGAAAAATCAGAAGTGATTCATCTTAACGATAAGGCTTCAGTACATGAGTTGCTTATTCTTCTTGCAAAGAAATATGGCAAATCTTTCAAAAAATCAGTTTATGATCCTCAAGACCTTGAATTGAAACCTTATCACATGGTATCAGTAAATGGATTATTACTAAATCAACTAAATGGTATGAAAACAAAACTCAACGATAATGATCGGATTATTCTAATGCCTATTGTTAGCGGTGGCTAATTCAAAACTGTAGTAGAAACCAAGATTTATTATTAAAAGGTGAAATTATTGAAAAGGTTAGAAGCTCTAAAGCAAAAAATGGTTATGAGGAAAAAAGACGGAATTCTTGTTCTTAATAGTGCTAATTTAATGTACCTTACGGGTTTTCCAGGTTCAAGCGCATTATTGATTTCAAAAGATAGAGAGTGCATTGTTTATTCTCATGATGTAAACTATGAATACACGAAAAGAAACGCAAGTCATTTGGAAGTTGAGAGGATAAAACCAGGTGAAAATATTCTCAAAAAAATCGTAAAAAAAGCTAAGATTCTTGAAATAGAAGATCTAGTTTTAGATTCAGCAACAATAGAAACATGGAATATTTTATCAAAGTTATCTGATAAAAATATCAAACTAGAAGTAGATAGAAGTCTTATCCAGGATCTACGGAAGATTAAAAGCAAAAAAGAAATTAAACAATTAAAAAAAGCTGCAGAATTAACGATAAAAGGAATGCAAGTAGCTGCTGAAACTATTTCATCTGGTATTAAAGAATCTGAAGTTGCAGCAGAAATTGAATATGCTATAAGAAAACATGATTGCAGTTCAATGGCCTTTGAAACTATTGTCGCTTCTGGAAAAGATTCAGCATTTCCTCACGGTGGTTTTTCCAATAAAGAAATTTGTAAAGGCGATGTTGTAGTTGTAGATGTTGGTGCTAAATACAATTTTTATTGTTCAGATATGACACGCACTTTCGTAGTAGGAAAACCATCAGAAAAACAAAAAAAGTTACTCCAAATCATAAACCGATCGCAAAAAAAGGCTCTAGAGATAATTAAAGAGGGCATAGAAGCGAATCATGTTGATAAGGTTGTTAGAAAAATGATAGAGAAAGCAGGCTATGGCGAGTACTTTGTACATAGCCTTGGTCATGGTGTTGGATTGGAGGTTCATGAACAGCCGATTTTAGGGTCTAAAAACAAAGACAAAGTCACAGCCGGTAATGTCGTTACAGTTGAACCGGGCATCTATTTAGTTGATTATGGTGGAGTGCGTATCGAAGATACAATCTTAATAAAAAAAGAGGGAATAGAAAAACTCACAGATGGCATACATAATTTTGAATTAGAATAATTATGCTATTCATATTTTATTCCAGTAACTAGAAAAGTATTTCTAAAACAAATTCTCCTGTCTATATTAATACCAAAATAAAATTTCAGAGATTAAGGATTTCTTAGCTCTATGAAAAAATCGGTAAATTCTAGCTTAAATAAAAAAAGATTAAGATTCACTATAAGATATTTTAGATGGTCTATCAAAGCTGTTTTTTTATTAATCTTCATTTTGCCGATCGCATATTTCATTCTCGCTCCTCCATTTCCTGTTTACAGCCTTGTTTATGGAGGATTAGATCGAACTCCGATATTTTCTGTTCCATATGGACAATCACCCTGTAGTTTCTTGTTAGTAGATTATAATTTTGCAGCACCTGGGTCATGGGTAATTTGTCCTGTGGGTGGTATGCAGACTATATTGACAGGAATGGTAAGCAGTTATATTCTTATACCAACTCTTATAGCACTAATCCTTTTTTTAATCCCAATTTTTGTACTAGGAAATATCTTTTGCGGATGGATATGTCCCTTGGGAACGATAATTGATAGCTTTGATAAATTTATTGAAAAGTTCATGCCTAAAGCAAATAGTACCCGTGAAAAACGATTTGATCAAAATAGAATTAAAAAAAAGAGTGAAAATGGGTTTCTCTGTAAAACTTGTCTGTTTAGCAGATTATTGCACAATCAGAATTCCACAGTAGCCAATGGAGTTTTAGTTTCAGCTCTTGTTGGTTCAGCAATCCTCAAATTTCCAATATTCTGCAGCATTTGTCCAATTGGAATAGTTGCTAAAGGCATGTTCCACCTTAAGGCAATAACAACAATTACTGGGAGAATGATGCCCATTATAGTTGAATTATGGCCAATTCCTGTTTTAGCAGTTCTATTAAGCTTAAGAGAAAAAAGGTACTGGTGTAGAAAAATATGTCCTGTTGGGGCAACTCTAAACATATCTGGATCAGTTAGTCCTTTACTTAGACCAAAAGTAAAAACTAAGAAATGCATTATGAAAGATTGTCCTAAAACATGTGAAGATTTTCACTTAGACTATTGTGGAGCATGTCGTTTAATTGACCAAAAACGATGTGAAAAAGCATGTCCTCAAGGAATTGATTTACTTAACAGAGGTTCATTAGCTAGTTGCACTAAATGTTTTGAGTGCTATATCCAATGCGAAAATAACGCAATAAAAATTGAAGTGTTTGACACTCCGGACGCAATACTTTTTCTAAAGAGATTAAGGAAAAATCGAAGGAAGAAACAAAAAGGATAACCAAGCAATTTTCTATATAAAAAGATGTTATAGTGGGCCCGGGGCGATTTGAACACCCGACCGACAGGTTATGAGCCTGGCGCTCTGGCCGAACTGAGCTACGGGCCCCTTCCATAATTACTTTTATTATGCTGTTTTTGACTAAATTAAACGTTTCACTGTCCAAATATTTGTAATAGATTAATTGGGTCAGGAGTTAAAGAAAATTTTTTTTAGAACTCATCCTTTCAAAATGAAATAGATATTCTTGAGCATACCCAGCATTCTCTCCGAAGTAGGTTCTACCAAATTCATTTAAAGTGTTATATTCTGAATTACTGATCGACCTCGAACGGGAAATTTTTGAGATAAACTTTTTAGAGAAATGATTAGAATAATATTTTATAATGGCTCGTTTCACCCAGATATCAACTGGAAATGCTTCAGTCTTCCCTAAAGAAAATAATAGAATACAATCTGCGACTTTTTGACCAATTCCAGGGAATTCAATTAGCTGTTTTTTGGCTTGCAGATATGAAAAATTTTTTAATTCATCAAAAAAAGAATCGCGGCTAAGAATTTTTTTTGAGGTTTTAAGGACATATTTCGATCTATAGCCTAATCCGCAGTCAAGCAGATCGGATTTTGTAATAGACTGGAATTTTTCTGGTTTAGGAAAAGTGTAAAAAACATAATCATTAAGAATTTTTTTTTCACCAAATTTTTCTGATAATTCAAAAAGCATCTTTCTTATGGCTGCAATACTTTTGTAAGTAGCACAAATATATGAAATTAGACATTCCCAAGGATCTTGTTTTATTATTCGAAGACCCCAAAATCTAGTTAATGTATTTTCAATAAAATTGTCTTTTGAGATTTTTCTCTTTATTTCATGAAGATTATCGTTCAAACCAAAATAACTCTTGATAAGATTTGTACTAACATTTTCAAATTCTAGATCTTTGTTAATTTGGCGTATTTTGATGGGATTATTTCCAATAATTCCATACCACCAATCTTCCTTTTTTTCCCATTTGAAAACCTGCCCACAACATAGGGTAAGATCCAGATTAAATGGAGTTTGAAATAGTCTCAATTATTATCCTCCTAAAAAGATTAGATTTCAGGAATTTCGGTTGAAAGACTTCGCTAAACCAACACACATCGGTCATAGTGAATGAGGAATTCCTATTAAAGTTATTATATATTACCAACTATTTTTTACGAAGGGGATAATAACCTGAAAGCTCAACTGGGGATTCCGATTGAAAAACTAAAGGATGAACCTTACGCTTCAGTTATTTGTTATCCAAGATCTAGTTCAACTGAATTAATGGATCGCATCTCAGAATTACAAGAACATGGAATTTCATCAGTGGATTTTACTGGCAAAAATAGTGTTTTTAGTTTACCAATTCTAGGCAAAGGGTTTGTAGGAATTGTTATCAAAGCAAACATTGATAGAAATACAGTTGCGGTAAAAATTCGTAGAGTTGATGCTAGTAGAAAGGAACTACAACATGAAGCAAAAATGCTTCTTGAGGCTAATTCAGTTCAAGTTGGTCCAAAGTTTCAAAGTGTAAGCAAAAACTGTTTATTGATGGAATTAATTAACGGCAATTTGTTACCTCTTTGGCTTAAATCACATTCTGAAAAGAGATTTGTGAAAAGTGTTTTCAAAGATTTATTAAACCAATGTCGTCGTTTGGATAAGCTAGGATTAGATCATGGTGAACTAAGCAAAGCGCCTAAACATATAATTATTGATAAAAAAATGAAACCTTACATAGTTGATTTTGAAACTGCAAGTAATACCAGAAATGTGTCAAACGTCACCTCTATTTGTCAATTTCTTTTTCTAAGTTATGGACCAGTCGGGAAAACTGCTTTGAAAATACTTGGCAATAGAAATAGAAACAAAATAATCAAAGTGCTAAAAAAGTATAAGACTAAGAAAACCAATGAAAATTTTAATTTGGTTTTACAAGCTTGTTTATATTAGATTATATAGTTAATCTTTGATTGCGTTTTTCTTTTGGTTTCATACTCATCTATTCTTAATTCTTTTGTTAACTGGTAAAGATTAAGCCATGTTTCGATCTTTTGTTGTCTGTCCACATTCTTTTTCTTATATAATAAAGGAGTCTTATCAACAAATAACCAACCGTAATTATCTTTTGCCATGCTTCTCCCAGAACGTAAAGGAGATTCTTTTACATTTATTATCTATGGAAAAAAGAACTAGAAAAATAAACTAGAAAAAAGAAACAAATGTTCTATCCTTAAGCTAATATCATTTCCAGGCTATCTTTTCTTTGAGCTTCTTTTATTTCGAGAGCAATACGCCTACCCATATACATGTTTTCTCCATACCTGAGATAGGCATAAGGTGAAGTCCCTATACCAATATTTGTTCCCGCAACAATGCGTGCTGAAATCTCAAAAGTGTAAATCTTTAAATCATCAGTTATTACAGTCTCTAAACAAAACGGCCCTATTATCCCTGGTGGTGCTAAAGTTTTCGCTTTTTTATGAACATTTTCACCCATTCTAATCAATTCAGGCAACAAGGATTCCCTGAGAACAAGTGGGCTATTACCTACGATTGTATAAGTTGGATTGATCTCTATTTCCATTTGTTGACTTGCAGGAATTTTACCTATGCAATCAACTGCTGACTCGTATCTCCTATCGACTCCTAAGAATTCCACATCATCTTTCATTATTGAACTGAAATAATGAGGATAAACATTCACTCCTAAAGAATATTCCTGGAGATGAACTCGATCCAAATCCCCAGAAGTGAGTAAACCCCGAGAAACCATTTCATTAAATTTCTTACGAAAAGATGAGGGCGAATTTGCTAGAAAATAGCCTCTTCCACCTTTCGCTCCTGGCAATTTCACTATTACTAGACGGTCAATCTCATCAGGTTTTTTGATTGTTTTAGGTAAACGTAATCCTGCCTGGCGAAGCCATTCAGCCTGTTTGACGCGATTAGCTTCCCAGTGGAGTAGTTCTCGATTTCCAAACATAGGTACAAAAAGATTGTTTACGAGTTCTTCAGTACTCAGATAAGCTGTAAAAGATCCGTGTGGAATTAAAATCACGTTTAAATTTCGAAGTTTTTTTTGAATAGATTCCGTAAGTAATTCATTAAAATCTTTAACAATAATTAATTCATCGACTAAAGGGAATTTCTTGTAGATTATGGCGTTTTCTTTTTTGCAAATACATACGGTCCTAAAACCTTCTTCCTTAGCCCCTTTGAAAATGTTAAGAGCAGAATGAGAACCTAATGTCCCTATTGCTAACTCTTTCAAACGATATGATTGAAGTATGGTTTTCTTTTTTTCGTTAGTTCTCAGGTAACCACTTCCGCTAATCTTTTAGTCTTAATAGCAAGCTTAACCTCCATAGCTACTCGTCTTCCCGGACCTACTTCAATACCATATTTATATTTCATATAAGGAGATGTGGATTCTACGCATGGACAACCTGGAACACGGGGACTTAAATCAAATACGTAGAATTTTAGATCTTTTGAAACTGCTCCTTGAAGAGCAAAAAGTCCGATCATACCTGGAGGATATTCCATCTTACATGTTTCTACGAACCTTTCTGCTGCTGTAAATATTTTTTCTATTTGGCTCTCACGCATAGTTGCGCCCATATGGCCAATTTCAATATTCTGTGAGGGAACCTTAATGTCAAGTTGTTCTTGTGCTGGAAGATCCAATAATCCATCCAGATCAGTTTGAATTCTTCTGTCAAATCCCAGTAGGTCAATTTCACCAGTTATAGGTGACCAGAAGAGGTTCGCATTGAATTTTGCACCCAGAATATATTCTTCGATTAGTGAGTCATCCAAAGCGTCTTTTGTGATTATTCCTTTTTCAATTCTATCTGCAGATATTTTTTCAAATTCTTCTGCAGAGGTTGCATAAAAGAAGGCTCGTTCAATTGCTCGGTTCTTTTCTGGAACCTTGACAATTACAAGTCGATCTATCTCATCTGGTGAATTGAAGATTCGGGGGGTAAATATTCCAGCTTTTTGTAGAAGATATTGTTGATTCCTGGGTGTATTTCGTTCTTCAGTTCTAAGCATATTTCTATTTCCCATTAGAGGAATTGTAAATTCTTTTTCGATACGCTCATAACCTACATAGACTGAAAAAGACCTATTGGGTACAAAAATCGTATTAAGATTTGCAAGTTTTGCAACATTATCTTTGTTTGTTATATCCACAAATTTTTCTAAAAGAATAATATGATCAAATAGTTTTTTATAGTATTTAGTATAGGTTTTGTCTCTTCCTTTCTGACAGACTACAACGGTTTCAAATCCTTCTTGCTTGGCTCCAGAAGCTATTTCAAGGGCTGAGTGTGATCCTAAAACGCCAATTCGAATATTTTTAGAATCATAATTAGTGATTCGCTCTTTTATTTTTAGATTCATCATTTCTGCTTCTCCAAATATTTTTTGTAATTTTCAATTATTTGATTAAGGGGGTCAACGTCAAAAAATTTCCGTTTTATTACCTCATTAGTAGTTGCCATATACATTCCACTAACAATATTAATTAATTTTGAATCAAGTTTTGGAGGCTTCAATTTACAGATTTCTTTCCAATTGTGTGTATTTTGTTTTTCAGTAATCTTCTTTGCTTCTTCTACTGCGTTATACCATTTTGTTTTTTTATAGAATTTTCGTAAAATTTCTTTACTAACATGCATTCCGTCATACATGAACCTACACTCATCAAGCGTACCAACAACATCAACGATCATTAGCCTTCGCTCTTCATCAAAGCCAAGCTCTATTTTTCCATCTTCGTTTACTAATCCAGCATCAGCAACAATTTTTGTTATGGTCGAATTAACTTCTAATAAAACCGATTTTACGGCTGCTAATTCCTTATCGGTTAATCCTGATATTCTTTTTGCATTCTCCCAAGTTAGATATCTGTCTTTATCTTCAAGTTTAGTACTAACATCAAAGATTGGTCTTGAGAAATGTTCACCTGGAACAGGATAATGGTCTAATCCTAAGTCCTTTAAAGTCGTTTTTCCTTGTTTAAGGCGTTTGAAAACGGATGAACTTTCAGGCAATCCATTTCTGTAAATTATTTCAAGTGGAATTAAACAATTCACGGGTTTTTTAGCATATTGACTATAATCATACTCTAGTTTGTTGTTATTCTTGCGTGTTTTTGGTGGATACACATTAACTAAATTAACTGCCATTATGCTTGTTGGATAATCAATTTCTTTGAGAGTTACAGTTTTTCCGTTTCTATTGACTAATCCTCTATAGTGAGTTTTTATTTCTTTGGCTTCTAATTGCTCAAAACAATAAGCTCCCATTAAGCACAAGGCTTCACCTTTTCCCTTTATTTTATCAGGCATTTCTCCCCAATCAAAAACTGAGTAACGATCTGAAAAATGAAATCGTGCTATGCCCATAGCTTGTTCTGAAGCGTTGCTAACTATTTCGAGATCTTTCACGCTACCCATTAAATTCCACTTCATTTCTATGTCTTTTTGATCTATCAAAAGATGGACATGCTTATATCGGTTTATTCATGTTGAAAGAGCATACAGACATTGTTACTTCAATAGAATTTGGTTGCTATTTAGTAGCTCTGAGGCTTGCCGATAATTTTTTAGAGTTACTTCTTAAAACAATGAAGGGTACTACTACAATTTTCTAATTTTTTCATTAGCTTGTGCTAGAATTTTTTTCTTGGAAAATTGATATTCATTAACTAGGTTTCTAATTGTTTCATCCTCTAGCGCAAAAATTTTTGCAGCAGCAATGGCGGCACCCTCAGGCTCAATTGTGACCACAGAACCAATACCACTTGGAACTCTTAAAGAAGAAAAAATATCAACACCACTAAACTTTTCTGAGTAAGGCGGGCATGCAATAACAGGTTTGGAAGAATTAGCATCAACAAAAGCACTTAGTGCATTAGATCGGCCCGCTACTGTAATATAGACAATTTTCTCATTTTCAAAATTCATTATTATCTCAAGTGCTTGCTCAGGAGTTTTATGAGCAGAAGCAACACGAAACTCATAAGCTACTCCCAGTAACTTAAGATATTCTTTTATTTTATTACAAAAATCTAAATCTCGTTCTGAACCCATTAATACAATTGCTTTACCTTTCATTCTCTCCACCAAATATTGCTAGCTCTTAATTTGATATTTAATACTTTACTATGAGCAAAGGGAACGCTTTTAAGATTTTACGACATATGAAAGTTATAATCCACAAGAACAAGTAGTGAAAAAAATGAGTGAAAATATCGAAAATAAAGTTAAAGAGACTCTTGAAGAAATCAAACCAAAAATACAAGCGGATGGTGGAGATATTGAACTAGTGGCAATTGAAAATGGAGTTGTAAAAGTTCGTTTGAAGGGAGCATGTGTGGGATGCCCAATGTCTGCATTAACCCTTAAACAAGGCGTCGAGAGTTTCATTAAAAAGAAGATACCACAAATAAAAAGTGTAGAAGCCGTTCAGTAAACTAATGAAAAATAGTTTTTAACTAAATCCTTCTAAAAATTCTTCTTCTTAAAAAATTTTTTTTAATCTTCATAGAACCTAGAAAGATTGCTAAAGATAGTTGACATATAACACTAAATAGAGTAAGTCCAACTAGTGAGGTTTATTTTATTTCTTAAAACTCATTGCTGCATAGCCAACAACACTTGAGTAATCCCCAGTAATATCACCACTAGTTTTATAGTAAAGTAGTTTTGCTTCTTTCCCATGCAGTTCATTAGTAACGGCTATCATAGTAGCTATTGGACCATATCCACAAGCAGTGATACCTCTCAATTCAAGAAGTGAATAGAAACGCTTCATATTCAATTCCTCTACAGCTCTAAGAGCCTCAAGATCCTTTGAAGTCGCAATTCTTTGAGGTTGATAATGAGTCATGTCAGAAGAAGCAATAATAACAACTTTCTTAGATACCAACATTTCAGCTAATACCTTACTAATCTCTAGAACAGTGGTCATATCCTGAAGTTGGAAACATATTGGAACAAATTTGAAATCAAAACCGTACAAGTATTGTAAAAAGGGAAGCTGAACTTCAATTGAGTGTTCAAACCGATGTGCAAGTTCATCTATATCTATAATTTGTGACTTTTTCGCTATTGAGCTAGCTAATTTGCTATCGACCTCAACAATACCTAAAGGAGTCTGCCAAAATCCATCATTCATTAAAGATACAGCACTACCGTAACCGGTGTGGTTTGGTCCAAGAATAATTACTGTGTCAGGTTTACAATTTAAAGCTAGAGCATAATAAGCATGAGCAGCAATAGGGCCAGAAAACATGTAACCTGCATGAGGAGAAATCAACCCAATTAGATCACAAGAACCTTTTTTATCAATAACAGGAAGTCTTCCGGGACCGAATTCATGTAGAAAACAACAATCAATTTGATTTCTTAACGATTCTGCACTAGATTCATAGAAACTCCCAGATTGAGTGGGAGAACGAATTTTCGAGCCCAGATCATCTGCTATCTTCATCGTCTCTAGAAATCTTCGCTTCGAAATCTTCAATTGGCACCTGAAGATCTTTATCTGCTGCTAATTCGCCTCTTTCGCGTAATACCTGTCTTGCCAATAACCAAAACACAACTGCTAAAGCTCTTCTTCCCTTATTATTTGTTGGAATAACAAAATCTACTCCTGTAAACTCGTTATCAGTACTACACAACGCCACTATTGGTATTCCCATTTTTGAAGCTTCTTTAATTGCTTGAGAATCAGCTCTCGGATCACAAACAACAATTATTTCAGGGTCAACACGATGAGAATATTGAGGATTAGTTAAAAGACCCGGAATAAATCGACCAATTATTGGTATTGCACCTGTGAGCTCGCAGTATTTTTTTATAGGTTCGTGAGCATAAAGTCTTGTAGCTGAAATCGCTACCTTAGATTTCTCAAATCGAGCTAAAAATTTTGACGCTGTTCTTATTCGTTCGTCAGTCCTTTTAACATCTAAAACAAATAAACCATCTGGTCTGACACGGTAGATAAACGGTTCCATATCCCTTGTTTTCATTCTTGTTCCGATGTGAACCCCAGCTGACAATAAAGTGTCCCTGGGAAGCAAAAATTCTTCTACAATTTGGGCTTCTTGATCGGATTCAAAGTTTCTTCCTGGTTGATTTTTATTTATTTCATCTTCTGTCAATTTTTTTTCTCCTTATTTTATTTTTAAATTAGCCATTTTTGCACGGTTTCCTAAGAAGTGTTCTATTCGTAATAACTCGTTTAGTTTAGCGATTCTAGCACCTTCTATAGTTCCAGTTTTTATTATTGGGCACTTGAAAGACACCGCTAAATGGGCAATATGCCAAGCACAGGTATCTCCTGAACGATGAGATACAATAGTGGTATATCCGTGTTTTTGAGCAGTCTCTATTGTTTCCACCGCATCAGTTAAAGTTCCAATTTGATTTACTTTAATAATTATTGAATTAGCTGCTTTGAGTTTTATGCCCTGACTCAATCTTTCGTTGTTAGTTGTAAATAAATCGTCACCACAAATCAAACAATTCTTAGTTTTTTTAGTTAGTTCAGCAAAACTTTCAAAATCGTTTTCATCAAATGGATCTTCAACATAAACAAGACGATAAGTTTCAATTAGATCTGAAAGATATTCTAGTTGTTCTCCTGTGTCTAGTTTTTTTCCTTCACGAGAGTAAATATATTTTTGTTGCTCTTCTTTCCACATAGATGCAGCTGCAACGTCAATTCCAAATCCGCATTCAAAATTATATTCATTGCCAACTTCTTCACAAACTTTAGCAATAATATCAAATGCTTCAATATTTCCCATGTTAGCTATCCATGCACCTTCCGAGCTTATTCCTCCACTAAAAAGCTTATCTTTCTTTTTTATAGCTTCGCCGATTTTCTTATGTATTTGAGCATTAGCCATTGCAGCTTCAAGGAAGGTTTCAGCTCCATGAGGAAGTGCTAAAAACTCTTGTATATCTGGAGCTTTTCCTCGGGTGTGTTGTCCACCACTGATTGTATTTCCTAACGGAAAAGGAAGTGTGTTTGCAGTACTACCACCTAAAAATTGAAATAAAAGGCGTCCATGCGAATTTGCTGCAGCTTCTGCGTTGGCTAATGAGATTGCAAAAGCAGTGTTTCCACCTATTATCTTAAAGTCCTTTGTTCCATCAATTTCGTGAAGGATGTTATCGATTTCTTCCTGAAAATCTGAATTCAAACCAGCTAACTCAGGAGCAATAATATCATCAATTTTTTTAAGTGCAGAGTCTACTCCCCCCACCGGATAGGGACGAACTTCAGCTTTGCCTCGACTTTTTCCAGCAGGAGCTGAGGCTCTTCCAAAACCTGAAGCTGTAATAACATCAACTTCTATAGTTTCCTCTCCACGATTGTTGAAGATTTTCCTCGCAATGATATCTTCAATTATTGATGACACACTAATATCCTCAAGTTGCTATACCTTTTGCTTAGCTCTTATTTACTCTTTCTGTTCAATTTTATCGCTCTGATCAGGACATAACTATATAAAATGATAGTATATTCTATTGAAATCGTTAATTGATAATTATCCTAGCAGCAAAAATTTCTTTTAATAATCAATAAGAGAGTCTAGCTATTGTTATTTCTCTTTGATAACTTGAAGTGTTCTCTCCGCAGTTGAAACACAAAAAAGTAAATCATCAATTGTAGCTATCAAAGTAGAGAGCTTTTCTTTAGTTTTCATTTCAGTTAAAACTTGAGTATTCTTTCTAATAGTTTTAATAAACAAATTTGAAGGTGCTGAAAAATTATCTGGCGATATAGCATGTGCGATGGCTAATGCTATTTTTGAAGTTTTATATTCAAGTATTATCTTTGCTTCCAACTGTTTTACCTGCCAATTGTTTTCCAACAAGAATATTAACTAAGCTAATAAAATTCTGAACTTGGTTTATGGGTACCTGAGCACCAGCAGCTATATTATGACCGCCACCTTTTCCTTCAAATTTCTCCGAAGCGGCTTTCATTACTTCCCCCAGATTTATTCCTTTGCGAAGTGCAAATCCGGTTGTTCTTGCTGAGAATTTTGCTGCATTTTCTTCTTCAACATTAGCAAAGGCGATTATTGGTTTCTCTAAGTTATGGAGAGTTGAGACTAAAATAGAAGAAATTGTCCCAATAATCTTTTCGTTAATAAAATTCTCGCCGTAAATTACATAGATGTTTTCGAACTCTTTCATTCTCTTAGGTTTTTCTTTAACCCAACAGAGGTACTTGTTTATGCTTTTTCGATAATCTTCTAGAATTTGTTTTGCTTCTTTCAGAGAGGTATCTCTATCACCCATACAAATAGATATCCCTAGACTTGGTCTATCCATGCGACCAGTAGAATTCAATAGAACTGCAAATTCTCTAGCATCTCTCAACGGAGTCCAATCCTCTTCTTTGGTGAGAACATAAATAGTACCTATAAGATTCTCAACTTCAAAATGTAGCCCTTGATCCAACAGATAATCAGCTAAAGCAGAGGATAGTCTCTTTCTCTCTTCAGGTTGCAGGTCCCTTAAGGATCGCCATCTTTGGTTCTCTTTCAAATCAATATCTAAATTTTTAAGAAATTTAGCACTTGCACCTTCTTCACCTGTAATACCAGGAAGAAAGGGACGATTTGAGCTAGCAAGAGCTCTATGAATAGGACGAGTTTCTCTTCCAAAAAACATTAGATCCTTTTCGACTTTGATGAGATTTGCAGCTACAGCATTTTCTACAATTAGTGAATTTAAACCGCAAAGAGTTCTTAAATCATTCTTGTCCTGCATATCTCCTAAAGCTCCAACAATTGCAATTGGTGATAGATCAATATTTTTGGGGTTTATTGTTTTTGCCACGAAATATGCAATACCTGAACCACTTACATCAGTGGCACCTGGAATGTCGAAAATATGTGGATTTACATGAAAAAAATTGTCGTTTTCTATATCATTTGCGAATTGATGGTGGTCTAGAATTACAACTTTAGATTTTGGGACTTTTTCATTTAATAATTCAAGATAATTACTTCCAAAATCTGTAAATATTGTTAATTGTGGTTTGTCTGCAATTATTTCATCAATAATTTTTTCATCTACCCATTGAGTTACCCTTAGCCTGAATTTAGCGTCAAGTCTAAAGAGAGCTTTTCCAATTATTCCAGCGGCTGAAATGCCATCAGCATCTAAATGGGAGAAAACATGAATGAAACCATCTTTCTGAATAGTTTCCATTATTTTTTTGGCGGCTTTTTGAGTTAACGCAATAAAATTTGTTATTTTGGACTGACCCATACCCAAGTTTATCCACTCTTCTACTTAAAGAGCTAACTAGAATTTAATTTTGTGTTATCAACCTAACTGAGAGTCTTATATTGAAAAATAGTATCAAGTAATAGATGCTACTTTGGATACATACTTCCACTTTTTAGGTAAAACACCTTTTCGCTTGTAATATCTTGATAATTTGTGAACTCTCGCTTCAATTACCTGCATGGCCCTTTTATTATGGACGTCTTTATGGTTTTTATCTATATGAACTGCAAGTCCACGAGCTTTTTTTACCAGGTTTGCTAAATCTTCAGGCATTGAAGGTGTCATTCCTGCATCTTCGAGAATATCAGAAATACTCTTTCCTGTAATTGGTTTCACTAAAGGAATTGCGTATTGATCTCTTAGAAGGGTACCTATACGGCTAAGTGAGTGCCCCTCTTTTGCCAGTTTTACCACAAAAGCTTCAACCTCTTCTGATTGGTATCTACACCAACTTGGAGGTCTTCTACTTACTGGTCTAATTGAATGAGATCGCCCTTTTTCTTGTTTTGGCATCTATACATCCACGCTGTCTATGACCCACTAAACACAAATATTTAAAACTAGTGGCGTTCAGGAACATGAATTTGTTGATTCTGGTTTTCTGGAGAAAGCGCATTTGTTGAAACAGAAGTTTCAAGTCATGAGTACTAACTTTAGGCTTTTAAAGCAAGAGCCAAAGATTCAACATTTGACGATTCAAAAAACGTTCCTATCTTGTAATTATGCACCATTTTCCTCAAGGCTCCAGTTCCTTCGGAACCCACTACGATGCAATCCAATAGTATTGAACTGTTTTCAAGTTTTTTCATTGTTCTTTTCTTTAGTGGTGGAATGCTGACGGCATCTGTAATAAGTTTTACAATTTTATGTCCTTGGCTGTCTTGAAGAAAACGGATGGCGAATTCAACTGCGTCCCATACTGGGGTACCCGCATTTTTTTTGGGTTCAAAGTGGCTCAGTTTTTGAGGATTGATATATTTGCTCATGGAAATGTTTTTGTACAATATTTCTTTTTGGAATCCCCTAAGAAGTCCATCCCAGAAGATAATTATGCTAAGCAAATCGTTTTTTGCCATAGGATCAGGATTAGTGAAAACGGTCTCCATAGCTTTGCTGGCGAGGTCAAAATTGCTTAGTTCTCCTTTTCCATTTCTCATACTACTCGAACCATCTAATAAGAACAAAATATTACGACGTTTAATTACCTCAGAGGTCACTGTTGTGGCCGATGGATACTCGATATTTTTATTCGGGTTTAGTTTTCTCAAAAGTCTGCAAAGTTATTATTCTATTTTTTTGATTGATTAAACCATCTAGCAAATTTACGTAAAGCGATTGCACGATGTGAATAAAAATTTTTTTCAGCTATAGTCATTTCCGAAAACAACTTAGAATTACCTTTAGGGCGAAAAATTGGATCAAAACCAAAACCATGAACAGATTGCTTCCTTACTTCTTTTAGTGCAATTGTTCCAGTAACTTCACCCTCAAAGAATTTAGGGTTAATTTTATCACTCTTGCAATATACAATAGCAGACTTGAATACTGCTTTTCGATTTCCTATTTTTTCCATGAGAGAGATTAATCCACGATTTCCAATAGTTTTGTAAACATATGCAGCGTATGGACCGGGAAAACCATTTAGAGCTTCAACAAACAATCCTGAATCTTCTACTAAGATAGGTAAGCCATATTGTTTAAAGATTTCAAGAGCACTGCTTTGTGCAATCTCTTTTAGATTGTCACTTTGAATTTCAGCATTCTTTACACGCAACATACCAACTGAGAGATTAAACTCAGATAAAACTATCTGCGCCTCGTTAAACTTATGAATATTGTGAGTGGCAAAAAATAAAAATTTTCTATCAAGTTTAAAACTATTTTGATTTAATTTTTCTTTCTTCAATATATCTACCTCTTCGCTCAATTTCCTGAATTTTTTTAAGCACTTTTTTTGCAATAGTCTCCCCAATAACTTTAGAGTAACCATACATTATGTCGTTAAAACAATCTTTTGAAAATTGATTATGTGTACTTTCCAAACCACGCTTCATAAGATGCAAATCAACACCTCTAGCTTCTAACTCAGATATTTTCTCCGCTAATCCGAAATCAACTAAAAAAAGCTTGTGATGATCATTAAGAATCAGATTAGAAGTTGTCAAGTCACCGTGGATTATTCCATGAGAATGAAGCTTAGCGACAATTGTGCCTATTTTCACACATAGGTTTTGTCTTTTGTCTTTGGACAATTTTTTTAAAATATGCTTTACTTGTTCGCCATGAATAAACTCCATTATTATTAACATATTTTTTGTGTCAACTAGAAAAATTATAGGAGTTGATACACCAGCTTTTTTTGCTTCATGCATCAATTGTGGCTCATGTATTGTTCGAAATTTTCGGATTTTCTCATCTAATTGTGGATGTCGATATTTTTTCAAATTTCTTGATTTAATAACAACTTTTTTCCCATACCAATTAGAGAGATTAATAGTTGCTTCTGCACCTTTTTTAAGCTGTTTTAAAATAACTAATTTATCCATGGAATATCAATCCTATCCAAACGCCACTTCAGTTTTACCATGCTTTTTTCATTAGGTGTAACAATACCATTTTTATAAGCTAATAAACCAGTCCAAGCAATCATTGCACCATTATCAGTCGCGAATTTTAACGGAACAGTATTAAACCTTGCTCCATGATCCTTAGCAATTAAACTCAGCATGTATTGTAACCGTTTATTAGCCGCTACACCACCTGTCAGCAGGATTTCCTTTTTCTCAGTATGTGCTAAAGCTCTCTCTGTAACTTCACAAACCATAGCAAAAGTAGTCTCTTGAAGACTATAACATAAATCTTGTAACCTATACCTTTTCTGGTTTAACAAGTTTAACGCTGCAGTAAGCAAACCACTAAAAGAAACGTCCATTCCCTTCACAACATATGGTAATGAAACCAAATTCTTTCCTTCGAGAGCCAATTTTTCTAAAGCAGCTCCAAGAGGAATCCTTCTCTCATGCTTCAATCCTGCCTCTCTTGAAAAGACATCCAAACAATTGCCAAGAGCTATATCTAAAGTTTCACCAAAAACTCTGTATCTACCTGAATTGAAGGCTGAAATGATTGTATTTCCGCCAGACACATATAGGGTTACTGGATCTTTGGCATTTGTTTCAAGTTTTCCAATTTCTATATGAGCAATTGAATGATTAACCCCAATAAGTGGAATATTCAGATACGCAGCTATAGCACGAGCAATAGTTGCACCGGTTCGAAGACAAGGACCCAATCCTGGACCCTGAGAAAAAGCAATAAGATCCAAATCGGATGATTTGATACCAGCTTGAACAAGAGTTTTGCTTAGAACTTCAGAAGCTACCTTTGCATGATGTCTCGCAGCCTCCCTTGGATGTATTCCGCCTTCTTCAGGTATGTACCCATTCGAAACATTTGCTATTATTTTTCCTCCTCCAGTTGATATGCCAACACCAAAATCATCCGCAGTTGATTCGATGCCAAGGCAATAAAGTTCATTCAGTGAATTGATCATCGTTTTTTACATCTTCGTGGGATACATATTTTATTTGGTTCCAACGCATATATTAATGGATATTCGGAACTGAAAAAATATGCCTAAACGTAATGATTTAGAACAAAAAGCCCTACAATTTGTTATTAACACTGGTAGTAAGGGTGTCCTTCAATCAGAATTATGGAGAGAGCTAGAGGCAAGCAGCAGAGAAGGATCTAGAGTAGCTATAAAACTTGAAGAAAAAGGTTTAATTCAACGCGAAAAAGAGCTTCAAGGAGGAAGATGGACCTATAGACTTTTCCCCAAAAGACTTCCATCATCTATTGAATCAATAGCTGATTGCCCATGCCTATTATGCAAAGATAATGCAAGATGTGATCCCACAACAACCATTTCCCCAAAAAGATGTGGTAGACTCACAGAGTGGATTCTAAATTTAGATAATAACGGCCAAGCCGAATCAGGTGAAGAAACTATTGCCGAAGGCTTGGAATCAAAATAGAAAGCAAGAATATTATTATAAAAAAGCAAAAGCGGAAAATTACCGCTCGCGAGCTGCATATAAACTAGCTCAGACTGCAAATAAGTACCAATTCATACGTAGAAATGATATTGTGGTTGACTTGGGTGCTGCTCCTGGGGGTTGGATTCAAGTTGCAAGAAAAAAAGTTGGGAAAAAAGGTTTTGTTTTGGGAGTAGATCTAAAACCAATTGAATCTTTTGCCCAAGATTATATTAAAACAATAATAGGTGATTTAACTAGTCCTTTTATTGTTAACCAAATTCTTGAATTTCTGCCTAGAAAAGCAGATGTGGTGATTTCAGATGCGGCTCCAAATATTACTGGTACTTGGGAAGTTGATCAAGCAAAGCAAATTGATTTAGCTGATCAATCCTTGAAAATTTCTTTGCAGATATTAAGGCTTTCAGGTAACTTTTTCACTAAAGTATTTGAAGGCTCGATGCTTAATGATTTTGTAAAAAAAGTCAAGAAACATTTCGCGATAGTAAAATTGTTAAAACCTAAAGCAAGTCGAGCAAAAAGTTCAGAAATGTTTTTGTTAGCATTAGATATGAAGTCAAACATTAAATTGGTGGAAAAACTATCTAAAGAAAATAGTTAATGTTGAATAGGAGTCTACTTAAATTTTGATTCGAAACTTTTGGAAAAACGCTTCACCTAAACGCAAGAGAATTTTATCTGCATTTGTAATCTTATTAGTCGCTGTATTAGTGACAGCACTAGGTATGTTAGTACCAATAAGTCAAGAAGAAGCAGAATTGATAAACAACAACCTCAATCAAACCTTTAATTCATTAAGTCAAGAAGGAGGGATAATTCAATTCATTTTTGGGAATAATTTCATGTTTTGTCTATTAATGTTTATACCAATAATAGGTCCTTTACTAGGTTTTTTTGTGTTGTTCAACACTGGTACTGTAATAAATGCTATTGCAATTGCAGAGAGCTACCCTTCAGCATTAGTATTTATTGCACTATTTTTGACTCCTATTGCATGTATATAATCCGCAGCCTAATAAACTGCTATCTGTTAAAGCATTTGGTTGTTCAAACGACTCTTA
>JAOZGY010000121.1 GCA_026015145.1 Candidatus Bathyarchaeota archaeon
AATAAATCTGCTAGAGGTGCTAGATTCTTAACCAAATCTGTTTTTGCATGCTCTTCCGGTGTTCCCTTCTTGGTTTCTCCATCAAAACCTCTAACATTGTCGAGAACAAGAATTTCGCCACTTTCTAATTTTTTAATTGCGTTTTTGGCTTTTTCACCGTATATATCGTTCACAAACTTAACTGGTTTGTCCAAGATTTTTTCTAGAATTTTTGAATGTTGTTTCATTGATATAAAATCTGGCTCGCCTTTTCTTCCTTGATGAGCTAAAACAACTACCTTTGCTCCTTTATCAGACAGATCCTTTAGTGTAGATTCGCCGTGTGCTCTTATCCTAACATCACTCGTTACTCTTTTGGTTTTCAAATCAATTTCTGAGTTGAAGTCCACTCGAACCAGAACAACCTTATCTCTAACTTCAATATCGTCTATTGTTAGATATTTTGACATGTTTGCACTCTCTATTTAAAAAAGAAAAATGGAGAAAGGATTTTTTATAGTTTAAGTGTCGAATTATTGCAAGCCTGCTTTTTTGCCGATCATTTCAATGAAATCGACCATTCTACAAGAGAAACCCCATTCGTTGTCATACCATGCTAGTACTTTCACAAAATTTCCTTTGTCTCCAATAACCATTGTTTTTTCAGCATCAAAAATAACTGAATGTGTGTTATGGATTATGTCAGTTGAAACAATTGCTTCTTCAGTGTATTCGAGAATACCCTTTAGTGAGCCTTCTGCAGCTGCTTTGAAAGCGGCGTTAACTTCTTCTTTGGAAACCTCTTTTTTTAATGTTGCGTGAAGATCTACTATTGATCCATCAGGAATTGGAACTCGCAAAGAAATACCGTTTAATTTTCCAGCTAATTCTGGAAGTACCAATCCCACTGCTTTAGCAGCTCCGGTGCTTGTTGGAATAATGTTAACTAAAGCTGATCTTGCTCTGCGAGGGTCCTTGTGTACAAGATCTAATATCCTCTGATCATTTGTAACAGAATGGATAGTTGACATCAAACCTTCTTTCACACCAAAATTATCGTTTAAGACTTTAACAACAGGTGCTAAACAATTTGTCGTACATGAGGCATTTGAAAGAATATTATGGTTTTCCTTATCATACAGTTTATCGTTTACTCCCAAAACAATAGTTATATCTGGATCTGTAGCCGGTGCTGAAATCAATACTTTCTTTGCGCCTGCTTCCAAATGCTTTGCAGCTTTTTCCCTTTGCCTAAAAAATCCTGTTGATTCGACAGCTAAATAGACACCCAGATCCTTCCAAGGAAGTAATGCTGGGTCTCTTTGACATAAGACCTTTAGTTCTTTGCCATTTACGATTAATTTATCTTCTTCAGCTTCTATTGTTCCTTTGAATTTTCCGTGAACTGAATCATACTTAAGTAAATGTGCTAGCATTTTTGCATTAGTTAGGTCATTGACTGCAACAAAATCTATATCGACATTTCTCTCTATCGCTGATCTGTAAAGTAATCTTCCTATTCTACCGAAACCGTTTATTGCTACTTTTATAGCCATTTTAAATCACCTTTGAATATGAGTAATCCCTATTTTGACTTAATTAATTTTCCTGCGAAAAAATTGAAATTGGAATGGTTATTAACGAAGTTTTCTTAATGCAACTTCAGCAGCCAAAACTACAGGCTCCCATGTTTCACATAGAGGTGGTGCATAAGCTGTATCAGCTTTGGCTAGTTCGCGCACAGTCATGTGTTTTTGTATTGCAAACGATAACGCGTTTATGCGTTGAGTAACTTCTTCTCCTCCGATTATTTGAGCACCTATTATGCGGTGTGACTCCTTCTCTACGACTATTTTGATTTTTATAGGTTTTGCACCAGGAAAGTAGTCTGCCCGGGTTTTTGAACTTATAGTTCCAGAGACTGTTTCAATTTTTATTCTTTTTGCTGCATTTACTGTTAATCCTGTCGATCCCACTTCTGTATCAAAAAGTTTAGTTACTGCAGAAGCTAAGACTCCTTCAAAAAGAGCATATCCTCCACCCGCATTTGTTCCAGCAACTTTACCCTGCCTCACCGCTATGGTTCCTAGTTGTGAACAACTTGGCTTGTGAGTAATTAAGTTAGGAACTTCAGCGCAATCACCAGCTGCAAAAACATCATTGACATTTGTTTCCATTCTAAGATTTGTTTTGATTGCTCTAGTTTCACCCAAAGCTATTCCAGCATCAGCTGCCAATTTAGTGTTTGCTCGAACTCCAAATGCACTTATCAACATTTCTGCATTTATTTGCTCGCCACCAGCAATTACTCCTGTAGCCTTCTCTTCTCCTAAAATCTCTTCAACTCGTTTCTCTGTGAAAATCAATAATCTCTTTTGTTCAAGCATTTCTTTAACTATCTTTGCCATATCCAAGTCTAGCATCGCAGGTAATATTTGTGGAAGCATCTCTACTACAGTTACCTTTAACCCTCTCTCCTGCAAGCCTATGCCCGTTTCAAGTCCTATTAATCCCGCACCCATGATTAAAGCTGTTTTTGTCCCTCTTTTAACAACTTGATCAATTTGTCTTCCATCTTCAAGAGTGCGCAAAGACATTATGCCTTTTTTTTCATATCCTTTTATTCTGGGTAGAAAAGGTGATGCTCCAGTACAAATAATTAATTTATCATAATCTAACCTTTCAGTAGCACCGTTTTTATCTATTGAATTAATAGATTTGTTTTGTTTGTCGATTTTTATTACTTGTGTTTCCTTTTTCAGATTCAGTTTTAACATCTTATAGTATGCTGGTGAAAAAACTATAAGATCATCAAAACTAGGAATTTGTCCACCGATTACAAATGGGAGTCCACATCGCGAATATCCTGCGTTTGGTTCCTTTGTGATAAGAGTAATTTCAGCAGTTCTATCCTTTTTTCTACATGCTGAGGCTGCGTCAACTCCTGCAGCATGTGCTCCTATAATTACTACTTTTTTTGACATTAAGTGCTCCTTCATCTATTATTGATTCTTATGCCATTCTACTGCTTTTTTAAAATCCATTAGATTTGGAAGTTCTTCTGAAAGTTTTGAGGGTTTTAAGATTATTAGCCAGCCACGTCCAAATGGGTCTTCATTTATAATTTCAGGATTTGATTTAGCTTCTTCATTCACTTCTTCTATTATTCCACTAACAGCTGATATTAAATCGGAAACTGCTTTGACGGATTCAAGACTACCATAGGGTTCATTTTGAATTAATTCTGTTCCTTCCTCAGGGAGCTCTGCAAAAACTATTTCGCGAAGTTGTTTTTGAGCGTAATCGGTAATTCCCATACGTACTTTCTCTCCTTCAACTTTTATCCATTCATAATCAACTGAAAAGTAAAGTCCATCAGGTACTTCATATTCATCTACTTTTACCATCTAATTTTACCCCTAAATAATGATATTCTGAATTAATATGCTTAAAAGCTTTAATCAACGCTTTAGAATCTTACATTGGATGTAACGGAATATTATCTTTCTCTTTTTCCTTCTATGTATTCTTCTACCCAATTTTTCGCTATTGAATCTGGTACTTGAATAGGTGGATGTTTAAATGCATAGGAAGACACACTAAGCAATGAACCTTTTATCTTTCTGTCCAGGGCGATCTTTATGGCTCTAACTAAATCTATAACCACTCCTGCACTGTTTGGAGAATCTTCAACTTCAAGTTTTACGTTTATTGTAATTGGTCGATCTCCAAATTTTCGTCCATTGAGTGTAATATAACAAATTTTTTTATTATTTAAGAAATGAACGTAATCTGAAGGTCCTATTCTGGTTGGAAGCTCATAGGGTACTAAACTTGTAACAGCTTCCGTTTTGCTAACTCTCTTTGTTTTCAATCTTTCCTCAACGGTCATGTTCAAGAAGTCTGTATCTCCGCCAAGGTTTAGTTGATAAGTTTGATCAACTATTACTCCTCTATCTATACATAATCGGACAAGATTTCTGTGTAGGATTGTTGCCCCAACTTGACTCTTAATATCATCCCCTGCCACGGGAAGTCCAGCGCTTTCGAATTTCTTACTCCATTCCTGATCTGAAGCTATAAATTCTGGCATACAGTTTACAAATGCGCAACCTGCATCTATGGCTGCTTGAGCATAAAATCGGGTTGCCTCACGGCTGCCAACAGGTAAATAGTTCACTAAAACCTCTGTTTTTGCTTCCTTTAAAACATCTACAACATTATCAATTCTATGGTTTTTTTCATCATATATGTTAAAAACTTGTTTCATATGGTCAGCTACACCGTCTAAGATAGGACCTGTTGAAACCTTAACATTGAGTTTTGGAACTTTGGCAAATTTTACACAGCAATTTGGTTTAAGAAATATAGCTTCTGAAAGATCTTTGCCAATTTTATCTTTATTCACTTCAAAAGCAGCAACAAATTTGATATCATTTATATGATAACCACCAAAATTAACATGCATAAGTCCAGGAACAGTAGTGTTCTCTTTTGCGTTTTTATAGTAATGTACTCCTTGAATTAGAGCAGAAGCGCTATTTCCTGTTCCTATAAGAGCTACCCGAATTTCTGACAATCAGTAAACTTCCATCAATTTATTAGTGAAGGCTTAATGTCCTGTCTACGCTATAACTTTTTCTAGAAGAGTGATAAAGATAAAAAGGAATGCACACTACATTACCATGTTATTGGTGAATGATAATGATTGAAAACGGTATCTCAGTTAAATATGAACCATTTAAAGAAATTATTATAATGGAGAGAACACGTTTTCCAACTCCAGACAAACTAGCTCGATTTGTTTCTATAATAGCCGGTGGTAAATTGGCTGGACTTTACTGGGTTGATGGTGTCGTCTTTCTTTATTTTCCTCTTCCTGCTTCAAATCAAATTATAGCAAAAGAATTAGTAGAAGAAAAGAAACTCTATTGGTCTTTTATTGGCTACTCACCTATGCCGAAATATTCTCCAACCATAGAAACAAAAGAGAAACTAATAGTCCCCGTTATTGATATTTCAACTGACCAAGTTCTTCAAGCAGTCGCAAAATGGTTAAAAGAACAAGAATAAGTGTGAACCTCTTCATGAATTAAGCTGCGGTTATTCTTAATTAAACTGAGGATGTACTTTAATCAATTGCAACGAATAATGCTCAAGGGAAAAATTGCAACTGGTCACGGTGAAGGCAAAAAGTTCCTTAATTTACTGTGGGTTAAAAAACAAATTCAAGAAAAACTCCAATTTACTCCATACCCTGGAACATTAAATTTAATTCTAACTAATGAAAGTATTCAATTTAGAACTTTATTAAAAAAAACACAATACGCAAGAATTAAACCTGTTGAGGGTTTTTATGACGGAATCGCTGTTCCTGCTTTAATAAATTCTAAAAAATGTGCTATTATAGTTCCTGAAGTTGAAAATTATCCAACGAATATGATAGAAATCATTGCTCCATTGAATCTAAGACATAGTCTAAAAGTTAAAGATGGTGATGAAGTTTCAGTTTATTTTTTCGTCTAGACCTTTCTCTCTAAAAAAAATTGCTTAGGTACTCTTTTTCATAACTATTCTTTATTAAAAATTGTCCATACTGGACTAAAGCATTCATTGCTCTAGCCGCATCCTCTGGAGAAGGATAGGCGGGAATACCCAGTTTGTCAAATCTAAAGCGAGTATATAATGCCATTTCAGTCTCGCCAATATCGCACATCACAATAGGTTTTTTGTATCTTCCGGAAATTCTAGCCACTCCATCAATGTACTTTTCTTTTAGAGCTGGGAGGTGATGTAAACCTAGAAGTATTATGCCATGAATTTCTGGATCTTGAAACATAAGATCAACAGCTACCTCATACATTTCATCTGTTACTGAACCTGTCAAATCAACTGGATTAGAAGTTGCAGCAAATTTGGGTAGAACCTTTTGATTTTTTAATTCTTGGAATTTATTAAGAGTCTCATCTGAAAAATGATTAACTACTAAACCTTTACTTTCACACTCATCTACTGCCATAATACCCGGACCCCCTGCATCAGTTAGTATTCCAATATTTTTACCCAGAGCTGGTGGTTGCATTGATAACGCTTTTCCCGCATCAAAAAATTCTTCCATATCCTTGGCTCGAAAGACTCCTGTTTGTTTAAAAACTGTGTCATAAACTTTATCTGAACCTGCTATAGCTCCTGTGTGAGAAGCTGCAGCTCTGGCTCCTGCAATACTCTTACCTGATTTGAGAGCCACTATGGGCTTTTTAAGAGTAACAGCTTTCGCAATTTCAAGAAATCGTCTCCCATGTTTTATATCCTCCACATATAGGAGTATTACTTTAGTTTCTTTATCTGAAAGTAAATAATGTATTACCTCAGTCTCAGTAACATCACTTTTGTTTCCAAAACTCACAAATTTACTTATGCCAATTTGTCTTCCCGCCAAGTAATCGAGAGCCGCAATACCAAAAGCTCCGCTTTGAGTAACTATTGCTATTTCTCCAAACATAGGTCGAGGAGTTGCTATGATCTCATCTCCAGTTGTGAGAACTTTTGTCTCTGGGAGAAAAAGTGTATCTACGCCAGTTTTTGAATAATAGACCCCCAGACAATTTGGACCTAAAATACGTATTCCTGCCTTTTTTGCGATCGAAACAACTTGTTTCTCTAGATCTTTTTCTCCAATTTCTCTGAAACCAGCTGTAATTATTATCGCAGTTTTAACCCTCTTTGCCACCGCGTCTTCCATGATTTGAGGAACCACTCTTGCTGGAACAACAATCACTACAAGCTCTAATTCCTCTGGAATTTCAGTTATTCTACTATAACATTTGAATCCTAGAATCGTTACCTCTCTTGGATTCACTGGATAGATTTTTCCTTTAAAGATTCCCCTCTTTTTATTATTGGCAAAATTTTTGAATATTACCTGGCCCGCTTTGTCTGGATTCTTAGTGGCTCCAATAATTGCTACGGATTTAGGATTGAAAAAAGTATCTAGGTTATCATTTTCCATAAGTCTCACATGTTCCATTTAAGAAAATGAGAGGTTTATCCTTTGCTGCTATAAACTTGAATTTTGTTTTATTTTTGTTTAACGCAAAATCCGGCTCTATTATTTTCTCTCTCTTATTAAGACAATTGGTTTATGGTTAAGACTCTCAAGCATCTTCCAACTTATCTCCGTATTTTTTACTTTAAACCTTGTAGCCATATCCCAAACTGTTGCGCCAGAACCTGTTCCTCTTATCCTATCTGCAATATTAGCAATTTTTAATGCTTTTTCAACATGGATACTACCTCCGCTTACAGCAAGTGGTGTTGATTTCTTTTTTAACCTGAATGCTCTTCCGATTAGGTAGGTAATCCATCCTCCAAAAGATTGGATTCCTCTCATTGGTTTTGGATGGGGCGTAAAATGAAAATTTCTAAAGGTGTAGGTTTTATCTGTATCAACGATTATCACTATGCTTCGTTTATTTAGAACTTTTAGTATTTTTTGTGAAATTTTTTCTGCCATTTTATATGGCCTTTCTAATGGTAAACAAACATAAGCATAGGGGAGGTTTGACCCATCGATTCCTCCCTCTGAACCCCACATTAAAGCTTGCCAAAAGCCTGTTTGTTGTAAGACAGCTTGTTTATGTTGACTTCCCTCATCAATTGGGTACTCTTTAAGCCTCTGAACAAGTCTTTTACCAAAATGGCAAAGTGTCCCAAGAATATGCCCCCAGACAATACGCATCCAAAAACGTGAAATAACTTTTGCAGTTAAGCTGGCATTGACACTGCTTTCATCTATATAATTGCCTTCAGCAATTGCTAATGCTTTTTCGGACACTACCACAAAATCATTATTCTTAATACTTTTCCTAATTGTATCAATAATGATGTTTAAGTAATCATCACCAGGTTTCCAGTATTTGGTACCTAGGGCTAATCCGGAATATTTTGTCATTGAAAGCCCGTTTCCATTTTTAACATACTCTATTTTTTTAAAAAATTAAAAAAGTTTTATTGATTTTGTATTTTTTTTTATTTCCCCGGGAAAGTAGAGTTCTGACAAAACAGAATACGACTGCTAGATAATGAGTTTTTACCAGCTGCGTAAAACTATCATAGTGTTCGTTTTCATTATTCCTTTTACCATTCGTATTTTCTCAATACACTCATTGACCTCAACAACGTTTATTCCAGTTATTACTGCAACTATATCGTATTCGCCTGTAACTTCGTAGATTGTTTCTACGTTTGGAATCTCTTTTATTCTTTTAGAGACTTCTTGTGTTGGCGAAGAAGGTGATGTGGCTAATAATGTTATTGCTTCAGCTCCTTCAACTTCTCCAATTTTTACTGTGAATTTTCTGATTACACCTGAATTGCTGAGTGTTTTAATTCTTTTTCTTATCGCTCCCTCTGATAATCCAACTTTTTTTCCCAAGTTACCATAGCTCTCTCTTCCATTCTTTTTAAGCAATTGCAGGATTTGTTTATCTTTTTCATCCATTCTTCTTCACTAATAGTCCATGTTGATAGAAAAATTTAACGATTTCTGAATTTATCTAACACATTTAACGTATCATGATCTTTTTTATTGATGAACCTTTATTTAATTATACGAAATTCGTAAACATGAATCAAAAAATTTTGTCCTAAATAAGACAACAACACACCTATTTGTTACAAATAAGTCGCAAAGTTTAAAAGAAAGACTTCTCATGAAAGAGATATTTCCAACCAAAAAAACTGGTGAAGTTAATACTAAACAAGTTGTAGGTTTAAAACCACAAGAGGTGAAGATAATGAACATTAATGCATGTCCAGATTGTGATGAATCCCTATCTATTCCAGATGATACTGAGAAAGGAGAAATCTTAAGCTGTCCAAGTTGTGGGTTAGAACTCGAAGTAAAGGAAATCAACAATGATTCCGTAGATTTACAGGAATTAACTATTGAAGGAGAAGACTGGGGCGAATAATATCTCTTATCTGATTTTATTATTAAATTGAAAATAATAATTTTTTTTCTATAGACTTTTTATTGGAGATAATAAAAAATGAGTATAGCCCTTCTTTATGAACGATCTGAAGCAGATGAAATGGGCATAAAATTAACTGCTCAAAAACTTGGAATAGAATTAGCATTCATCCCCTTTCGAAAAATAGCATTCTCAATATTCAACAATAGTTACACAGCAAAAACAAAAGGAAAGAATTTTACAAAAATCATAGAAGATTCAGCTGTAATTTTAAATAGGGCTCAAAGCAAGAATAGAAGACTCCAAGCAGGATATCTTTTAGAGATTTTAGGTAAAAAAACTGTAAACTCATCTTCTATAGAATTCATCTGCTATAGCAAGTTGAGAACACTTTTGCATTTGTGGAAAGAAGGAATTCCTATCCCTAAAACGGTTTTTATTCCATGTGATACGCTAGATACACTAAAAAACGGAAAATTTCTTCACAATGAAAAAGATCTTGCCGATTTATTTCAAGAAGCACTAGTTCTCGATGAAGGAATAATAATTAAGCCGGATTCTGCCACTCATGGAAAAGGGATGTTGCTTTCGAATAATCGTGAAGAGCTAATTTTCAATATTCAAGAAACTAAACCTTCAATAATAAATCCAATAGGTATTGTGGCTCAAGAATTTATTAAAAAATGGTTCTTCGATTTACGAATTATTGTATACAAAGAAAAAGCTAAAACTCCTGTTTGTCATCCAGTAGCTCTGGCTAGAGGAGGTCTCAAAGATTTTCGAACTAACACTTATCTGGGCAATGCTGTTTTTGCAGCTCACCTTCCCTCAAATATTATCAATTTATCAATCAAAAGTGGTAAAGCACTTGCTAAAGGCCAAGAAACTTGGCTTTTCGCTTTGGATGGAATGATTGATATTCAAGATAAGAAGGTTATCGATGACAATCAACTTAGAATTGAACTTGAAAAAGTATTGACTGCTTTTGAACCAGTACGAAAAATAAAAGCAGAGAAATATAGAAATAACGAGTTTACTTCATGGAACTATAAACTTGAAAAATCATTCCAAAACTATATGATCACAAAACCTTATCAGAAAGTAAAAAACATAATTGACGAAAGTATAGAAAAAAATAAGGAACATATAATATTTCACGAAGCAAATTCCTGCCCCGAATTTTGGGAACATACAAGACTTATTGCTGGAATCAACGTCGCAATCCCGTTAATAAAGGGCGCTAAAAGTCTATTATGATCATAAACTTGGGTGATAATCTTGAAAATTGGAATAGTAGGTGGTTCTGGATATGTTGGAGGCGAACTTCTACGTCTATTACTTCTTCATCCTCAAGCTGAAGTTACAATAGTTACTTCTCGTAAAAGTGTTGGAGATTATGTCTTTAATGTACATCCAAATCTAAGAGGGATAACTCAGCTGAAATTTGTGCCTCAAAATATAATTGAACTCCAAAAGAAATGTGATGTTGTTTTCACAGCTATTCCTCATGGAAGTGCGGTGAATCTAGTATCAGAGCTTCTAGAGGTGGGACTGAAAGTTATTGATATGAGTGCAGATTACCGTTTAAAAAACCCAAATGATTATGAACGATGGTATGGATGGAAACACTCGAATCCTGCTCTTCTTAAAACTGCTGTTTATGGCTTGCCTGAACTTCATAGAGAAGAAATTAAAAATGCTAATTTAATTGCTTGTCCAGGGTGTATGGCTACGGCTTCAATTCTTGGATTAGCACCTATTGTTAAAGCTGGTTTTGTTGATAAAGAACATATAGTTGTAGATCTAAAAGTAGGATCTTCTGGTGGTGGTGCTAAACCCACAATAGTATCACATCATCCTGAGAGATTTGGTGGTGTTCGTCCTTACAAAGTTATTGACCACCGTCATATTGCAGAAGTTCAACAGGAGATTAATAATATTGTAAAAAGCAATGTTTTGATTTCTTTTACTCCCCATGCTGTAAATATGGTGAGAGGAATTTTGGCTACAATACATACTTTTCCAAATCAGCTTATAAAAAATAAGGATGTCTGGAAAGTTTTCCGGGACTTTTACTTAAAAGAACCATTTATTCGTTTTGTAAAATACAAGAAAGGTCCATATAAATTGCCAGATCCAAAAGTTGTATTGGGAACAAACTTTTGCGATATTGGATTTGAGATAGACCCACGGGTTAATCGTCTATTGATATTCTCGGCAATTGATAATATGATTAAAGGTGCATCAGGTCAAGGTATTCAGTGCTTAAACATTCTGATGGGTATTCCGGAAGAAACTGGTCTTAAGAGTGTTGGTTTTCATCCGATGTGATTTACTATGTTATTTGTTGTTAAATTAGGTGGAAGCATTCTTGCAGAAGGTCCCTCTTCAGAACTTGTTACTGATGTAAAAAAATTACTGGGAGAACACAAAATCATTTTTGTTCATGGAGGCGGCTCTGAAGTTACTGGAATCGCCTCAAAGCTGGGTAAAGAACAAAAATTTATAGTTTCTCCACAAGGTTTTCGAAGTCGGTACACTGACAAAGAAACAATAGAAATTTTCACCATGGTAATGGCCGGAAAAATGAACAAGAACATAGTTCTATCTCTTGAAAAACAAGGAATAAATGCTATTGGTTTATCTGGATTGGATGGTTTTCTTCTAAAAGCTTTACGTAAAAAGCGACTAATAATCATTGATGAACGAGGAAGAAAGAAAGTTATTGACGGCGGCTATACTGGAAGAATAATTGAAATAAACACAGATTTGATATGCTCAATTCTTAAGAACAATTACACTCCTGTAATTACTCCAATAGCTATTAGTGAAGAATTCGAACCTCTCAATATTGATGGAGATAGAACTGCTGCCGCTATTGCTTCAAATCTTGCAGCTGACAAACTAATTTTATTAACAGATGTAGGCGGTTTGATCTTAAATAAAAAAATAATATCAGAGATTAAAGCCTCTGAAATCAAACCTCTGCTATCTGAGATTGGGCATGGAATGAGCACTAAAGTTCATGCATCTCTAGAAGCACTCAAGAAAGGAGTAAAAGAGGTCATAATAACATCTGATTCTGGTAAAAATCCGCTTTCTTCAGCGCTAAATCGTAAACGAGGAACTGTGATTAGCCTTGAATGAAAATAAGATTATTGATATTGAAAATAATCTAATGGCAAACGTTTTTGCTAAGAAAAAAATTGTTCTAGAAAAAGGAAAAGGTGTTCTGGTTTGGGATATTCATGGAAAAGAATATTTAGATTTTAGCAGTAGTTATGGTGTTGCTGCTTTAGGGCACTCCCATCCAAAAATAGTAAAAGCGATAAATGAACAAACAAAAAAACTGATTTCTTGCCATTCAGGATTTTATAATCCAAAACGAGCTGAATTATTACAAAAAATTGTAAATTTAACTCCAAATGAGCTAAACAAAATTTTTCTATCAAATAGTGGTGCAGAATCTATTGAATGTGCAATAAAACTAGCTCGTAAATATACAGGAAAAACTGAAATAATTTCATTTATGGGTGGTTATCATGGAAAAACTATGGGTGCATTATCAGCTACTTGGGATAAAAAATATCGTAAACCATTTGAACCTTTAATCCCAGACTTTAAACACATTCCTCCTAATAATTTAGCCAAATTGCAAGATGCAATAACCGACAAAACTGCAGCAGTTTTACTTGAACCAGTACGTGGCGAAAGTGGAGTTCGAGTTTCCTCACAAGGGTTTCTTCAAGGAGTCAAAAAGATTTGTGATAATAAGCATGTTCTTCTAATCTTAGATGAAGTTCAGACAGGTTTTGGTAGAACAGGTAAATTTTTTTCAGCTGAACATTGGAAGATTATTCCTGATATATTGTGTTTGGCAAAACCATTTGCAGGTGGTTTGCCAATTGGAATAACCATTGCTAAAGAAAATATCATGTCTTCTCTTAAAATTGGTGAACATACAAGTACTTTTAGTGGTAGTCCTGTTGTTTGTGCTGCTGCATGTGCCGCCATTGATGTTCTCTTAGAAGAGAAACTGGTAGAAAATGCAGCCAATCAAGGAGCTTATTTTAAATCTAGGCTAGAAGGTTTGAAAAATAAATATAAAATTATCAAAGAAGTACGAGGTTTAGGTCTCATGTTAGCAATTGAGCTTAGAAAAGAAGTTTACGAAATCATACAAAAAGCAATGAATAGAGGTTTGCTTATCTTAAACGCAGGACGAAACGTTATACGATTCTTGCCTCCATTGATTGTCTCAAAAAACCAAATTGACCGAGCTATAACTATTATCGATTCCATACTTGGAGAGGAATAAAATGGATGATAAAAAAAGAGTCCAATTCTTAACTAATCTATTAGGTATATACAGTCCATCGGGTTGTGAAGAAGCCATTTCTGAATTTATTATTGCTAAAATGGAGAAACTAGGCTTTTCGGTAAAGGAGGACTCCATTGGGAATATTATAGGTGAAATTGGTAAAGGGGAACTTACAATATTATTGTGTGGACATATGGATACAGTTGTAGCCCATCTACCATTGCGCATCGAGAAAGGCAAGATATATGCCCGAGGTGCGGTTGATGCTAAGGGACCTTTAGCTTCAATGATACTTGCTGCAGCATCAGTTGTTAAAAATCCAAATTGTAACGCTAAACTTGTGGTTGCTAGTGTTGTTGAAGAAGAAGCAACTAGCAGAGGAATAAAGAATTTAATCAAGGACGGGATTTCAGCTGATTATGCAATATTCGGAGAACCCAGTGGAGTTGGAAACATCACAATTGGTTATAAAGGCAATTTACACGTTAAGATAATTTGTAAAACGGATACGGGCCATTCTTCAACACCATGGGCTTTTGAGAACGCTCTTGAAAAAGCATTCGAGCTCTGGGGGCAAATTAAATCTGCATTTCCAACGGATAAAGCACCTCAGAATCCGTTCTATTCGGTTACAGCATGTTTAACACAGATAATTGGTGGTTTCGCAAATTCTGTAATACCATTTAAAAGTGAAATGCACATTGATCTAAGAATTCCCCCTAAAAGAACCTCAAAAGAAATACTTAATCAAACCATAAAAGTAATTGAAAAATACCTATCTAAGAATCCAAAAGTGAAAGTAACTTATGCAGTAGAAGACTCAAATGAACCTTTTGAAATAGATAAAACTTCTCCGTTAGTTCGAGCTCTATCGTTCTCAATAAGAACAATTAATGGAAAACCCGCTGTTTTACTTAGGAAAACAGGTACTGGAGATATGAATATACTTGGAAGAGCCATTAATGTTCCAATTGTTACTTATGGACCAGGAGATTCTCATTTAGATCATACTAAAGATGAACACATAAAAATTCGTGATTATTTAAAAAGCATAAAAATATATGAAAAAGCTATTCTCAAATTATGTGAGTTACACTATAAAATAGAAAATAAGTAATTTAACTTTTCTTGAATAAATTTTATCATTTACTTAAGTTAAATTCTTCATGGATGGAACTAACTGCTGCCGCTCCATCTTTTTCTTTTACAACAAAAGATATGTTCAATTCTGAAGAGCCTTGAGCAATCATCATTATGTTTATATCCTTTTTAGCAACTGAAGTAAATATTCTGGATGCAACTCCAAGTGATCCTTTCATATTAGCTCCCATAACAGCTATGACACTAACGTATTCTTCTGCTGTTACTTCATTACCTAAATTCCTGCCAAGAAGTGCAATTTCTAATATACTCATTGCTCGTTCTAATTGGCTTCTGCGGATAATAATTGAAATATTGGCTTCAGAAACCGCTGTTGAAACCATCATAATATTAATTTTATTTTTTCCAAGAATGTCAAATATTTTTGCGTAGCTTCCCGGTGCGCCCACCATTCTTGCTCCTTTAATGTTGATCATTGAAACATCATTTATCAATGCTATTGCCTTGACAACTTCTTTTGATTCAACTTCAGCTCCTTCAGATATCAGCGTACCAGAATTCTTAGGATTGAAAACATTTCGTATTCTTACGGGAATATGTTTTTTTATCACTGGTTCTAAGGCTCGGGGATGCATTGCTTTTGCTCCAAATATTGCCATTTCTGCTGCTTCCCCATAGGATAAGCCAGCTAGCGTCTTCGCTTCTTTAATTATCTTCGGATCTGAGGTCATTATTCCATCTACATCTGTCCATATCCAAACTTCGTCAACATCAAGAGCAACACCTAAAATCGTTGCTGTATAGTCAGATCCTCCCCGTCCCAGTGTGGTCACGATACCATTTTGATTTGCAGCTATATAGCCAGTAATGACTGGAATAATCCTCTTCTCTATTAAAGGGTCAATTCTCTGGATTATTTGGTGAGTTGTAAAATTCATTAATGGATTTGCTTCACCAAATTTCGAATCTGTAACTATTCCCGCTTCTTTTCCTGTGAAATAATGTGATTCGAGTTCATGATCTTTTAGAGTAGATGAAACTATTAGAGCGGATAATCTTTCTCCGAAGGATAAAACCTGATCTTTAGTTTTTAAAGTGAGCTCACCGACATAACAGATCCCCGTAAGAATTTTTTTTAGCTCGTCAATTATTTTTTTTACTTCAAGTTTTGTTTCTTCTTTTAAATTTTTATTTTTTATTGATACATCTATAACATTTGCATGTTTTTCAAACAATTTTTTTATAAATTCTTGAATCTTTTCTTCATTTCCATTCTCGACTTTTTCAGCTTCTTCGATGAGTTGGTTTGTAATATCTCCCATAGCTGAAACTACAACTACAACTTCATGTCCTATTCTAATATTATCTCTAACAATGTTAGCAACATTTCGAATTTTTTCACCTGTGCTAACAGAGGTTCCTCCAAATTTCATTACAATTCTCATCTAATATTCCGCCATTATTCTAACATTATCATTTTATTTGCAAGATTATATTTTATATCTAATAAATCTCTTAATACAGCACTAGCCGTTTCGCTCCCACCTGCACCTCTACCAATAATTGTCTGTCTTCCCGCGTATTCTGAGAAGAAAGTAACTGCATTAAGAACATCACTTACACATAATGGATTGTTTTTATGTATCTCCTTTGGGGCTACAGTTGGTTTTCCATTTATTGATCCAATCAGTTTTATTCTTTTTCCTTTTTTAGACGCGGTGTCAAGCTCTCCTAATTTAATGTCGCGGATCCCTGATATGGCTACATCTTTTAGGGTAAATTTCTTATTCATTATCCAGTTCCCAATAATGACAATTTTAGTTGCGGTATCCAAGCCATCTATATCCATCGTTGGATCAGTTTCTGCATAGCCAAGTGTTTGTGCAGATTTTAATGCCTTATTAAAAGTAACTCTTTTTTCTGTCATTTCAGTGAGGATGTAATTTGTTGTTCCATTCAGGATTCCGTGCATTTCGGTTATTTTGTCACCAGCAAGGCATTTTTTTGCAAATTCCAATATTGGAGTACCCCCTCCTACTGTGCCGCTAAACCGTAATAGAACTTTGTTATGTTCAGCAAGCTCTGTTAATGTTGGAAAAGCTATTGCTAACGGGCCTTTATTAGTGGTTACTACATGTTTTCCTGTATTAAAAGCGGTTTTAATATTTGATAATCCAGGTTCACCATTTGTAATGTTTGTGGAAGTTGCTTCAATCATAATCTCAGCTTCAACAGATTGGAGTACTGATTGTGCATCAATCTGGGGATGTCCAAATTCATTATCGGCGGCTACTGTTCCCTCTTTTATTTTTACTTTTTGCATTCTCTTTAGGTCTAATCCTTTACAATTAATTGCTGTACCGCCTCTATCAGTTATTGCGACAACTTTCGGATTGAAACCGTAATTTCTAAGATTCTCTAATCTTCGGCTTAAAAAAATATTAGATAGACTTTGTCCTACAACTCCATATCCTATCAAGATAATTCTCAAGATATTTCCCCCGAAATTGCTAACGGACTCTGTTTATTAAGACCCAAAATCTCTTCAATAGCATCTATTTGTGCTTTAACTTCGATTGGTTTCTTACTCATTTTTACTGCAATATCTGGATCTTTTAATCCATGACCTGTTGTAACACATACGATATATTCATCTTTATCAATTTGTCCTTGCTGAACCAACTTTTTTAATCCTGCAATTGATGATGCACTAGCCGGTTCCACGAATAATCCTTCGGTTTTAGCCAATAGTTTTTGTGCTTCTAAGATTTCTTCATCAGTTACTGTCTCTGCAGTTCCATTAGACTCCCTGATTGCTCTTAGAGCCTTTTTCCAACTAACAGGCGCTCCAATTCTAATTGCCGTGGCTACAGTTTCTGGAGAGTCAATTGGCACAATTGTATCACTATTATTTTTTATTGCATGCACTATTGGCGCTGATCCTGCTGCTTGGATACCTGTCATTTTAGGAAGTTCCTGCAAAAGACCTAGTTTATGAAATTCTTTCAATCCTTTCCAAATTGCACTGATATTTCCAGCGTTCCCTACTGGAACTATGATTCTGTCTGGTGTTTTTTGATTTAATTGATCACAGATTTCAAATCCCAAGGATTTTTGGCCTTCAATTCTAAAAGGATTTATTGAATTCAGAAGATAGATGCTTTTGTATTTTTCTGAAAGTTTAAGAACTATTTCTAATGATTCATCAAAATTACCCTGAACCTGGATAACTTTTGCGCCATAAATCATTGCTTGTGACAATTTTCCATAGGCAATTTTTCCAGCAGGTATAAGTGCCGTACATTCGAGTCCTGCTCTAGCAGCATAAGCCGCTAAAGAAGCCGAGGTATTCCCAGTTGAAGCACAAATGACTGATTTTACTCCCAGTTCAACAGCTTTTGTTACTCCAACAGTCATGCCTCTGTCTTTAAAGGATCCTGTCGGATTTTCTCCCTCATTTTTCACATATAATTGCTCTATTCCTACTTTTTTACATAATCTTCTACTATGATGAAAACCTGTTCCTCCTTCATTTAGAGAAACAATCTTTGAAAAATCCTTAACAGGCATAAAATCCCTATAACGCCATACTGAAAGGGGTACATTTTGCCAATTGCTTTTACTTAGTTCCTCATTTATCTTGTTATAATCGTATTTAATTTCTAAGAGATCTCCACATTTCCTGCAAAAATAAATTATCTCATTTATATCGTATTTTTCTCTGCAATTAATGCACTCTTGATAGGCCATAATCTTATCTCCATTAAAATGATCTTTTTTGAATCTTTTCTACCATTTTCTCCTCTAAAATAGATGGTGTTACTATCTTATAGTAGCCAATGTTGATATCTTGATTTACCAAGTCTAAATGGAACCTTTTTGAATTGAATTTTTGACTAAATATTTCTAATTGCATATTAACACACCACATTGGACAAAACTTCGTAAGCTTTGAAACTATCCTTTTTTTCCACCACAATTATTGTTTCAGTCCAACAAGAAATGAATTCTATAACATTTACGTTTTGTTCTGATAGTAATGTTGTAAGAAACGCGATTACTCCTGGGGTGGCTTCTAACTCTTCAGGGGAATGCATAACAATCATAGTGCAATTATCGTGTTTAACTAATGCATTAATTCTTTCTGGCAAATCTTTTCTATCTAGCAAAAAAACAAATTTATCGGGAAGGTCTACTTTCATTCCATTTTCAATGTTAATCTCTTTATTAGTAATTATCACTGATTTCCTATCGTATACAACTAGTACACTTTTTTTCAAGATTTCTAGAACTTTTTCCTCTCTTTTTTGTTTGTGTTTTTGTAGTTCTTCAGCAAATCTTCTGAGAGCAGCTTTTACTGCACTTGTATTCTCAATTCTCAACTCCTCTTGTATCTGCCTTGATAATTCACTTAGATTCACTATGCCTTTCTCTAAAGCTTCTAGTAAGTATGGTTTGTTTCGAAGGTGCTTTCTCACCTTTTTTGCTATTGTCATGATACAATAATGTATCGTATGATACACTTAAAGCTTATTATGTTACAAAAAAGTCACAACCTTTAAAAATATGGGACCTGTGGTAAGTGGAATAATTCCACTTAAAAAACAGGAGGAGCAAAAAATAGCTGAAAAAATTGTGCTAGCGTATTCAGGAGGATTAGATACCTCAGTTCTAATCAAATGGCTTCAAGAAAATTATGATGCACAAGTAATTACAGTAACTGTAAATGTTGGTCAACAAGAAGACCTGAAAGAAATTGAAGAAAAAGCACTAAAGCTTGGAGTTTTAAAACACTATTCAATAGATGCAAAGAAAGAATTTGCAAAAGATTATGTTTTTCCAGCCATAAAAGCTAATGCTCTTTACGAAGGTAAGTATCCAATAAGTACTAGTTTGTCTCGTCCACTCATTGTGAAAAAAATGATTAAAGTTGCTGAAGAAAATGAAGCAACTGGTCTGGCACATGGTTGTACCGGCAAGGGCAATGACCAAGTGCGTTTTGATATATCCTTTGCATCATTAGCACCAGATTTGAAAATAATTGCTCCTGTACGCGAATGGAATATGACGCGGGAAGAAGAAATCGAGTATGCAATTAAGAAAGGAATCAAAGTATCTAGTGCTGCTAAAAAGTATAGCATTGATCAAAGTATATGGGGTCGGTCAATCGAATGCGGTATATTGGAAGATGCTAATAAAGAACCCCCTGAAGATGCTTTTGAATGGACAGTTTCACCTGAAAATGCGGAAAACACTCCTGAGTACGTCTCCATTAAATTTGAGGCTGGAGTTCCAACTAGATTGAACAATGAAGATATGGAACCACTTCGTCTGATAAGTGCATTAAATACGATAGGCGGAAAACATGGCGTGGGGAGGATAGATCATATCGAAGACCGTTTGGTAGGGCTTAAATCCCGAGAAATCTATGAATGTCCTGCGGCAACTGTGATACTTGAAGCTCACAAAGATCTAGAAAAAATGGTTCTAACACGTCATGAGGTGGCATTTAAGCAAAATGTTGATTCTCAATGGACCTTTTTGGCTTATGCAGGCCTTTGGAATGATCCACTTAGAAACGATCTTGAAGCTTTTATTAATAAATCTCAAGAAAAAGTCGATGGCGAGGTGCGATTAAAGCTTTTTAAGGGTGGTCTCCAAGTTGTTGGACGTTCATCAGAATTTTCTCTTTATGATAAAAATTTAGTTAACTATAACATCAAAACAGGTTTTAACCAATCATATTCAAAAGGATTTATTGAACTCTGGGGTTTACAAACAAAAATGGCCAATATTTTGAAACAAAAAATATCTAAGGATACGGAGGCTGAACTGACCTAATTTAATTTAAGTATAATACCATTGGGGGAATTTGTTATGTCAAAATTGTTACGAGGAGGAAGATTATCATCTATTCGAGAAGATGTGGTTAAATTTACCTCTTCGATTAAGGATGATCTTGTATTAACTGAGGCTGTAATAAAAATTAATCAAGCACATGTAATAATGCTGATGGAGCAAAAAATAATCGCACGCTCTGATGGTACGGCCCTTCTTAATGTGTTAAATAACCTGCTGAAAGAATCATTGGATCTCTCAAGTGAGGATATACATATGGCCATTGAAGAAGCTGTATTAAAAGAAGCAGGTGAAGAGATAGGTGGAAATCTACACATTGCTAAAAGCAGAAACGATCAAGTTGCTACCGCAATTCGAATGCTCCTTAGAAAACATTTGCTTAGCTCAATGAATAATATTCTAGAAATCCAAAAAAATATGGTAAAAACTGCCGAGAATCATGTGAACAGTATAATACTGGAATATACACATTTACAACCCGCACAACCAGTTACCTTCGCACATTACCTTCTATCTTTTGTAGACAATTTAGAGCGTAATTTAAACCGATTTATGCAAACATATGGCCGAATTAATTTTTGTCCTTTAGGTGCAGGGGCATTGGCAACAACAAGTTTTAAGATAAATCGGGATAGAGTAGCTTCGTTATTAGGATTTGACGATGTTTTAGAGAATTCTATTGATGCAGTTGGGAGTCGGGATTTTATTCTTGAAGCATTAGCTGTTCTTACTATTATCTCAGTAACTCTAAGTCGCTTAGCTGAGGATTTGATTATTTGGAGTTCTGCAGATTTTGGTATGGTCGAGTTACCGGATAACTTTGCTTCGACTAGTAGTATCATGCCCCAGAAGAAAAATCCAGAAATACTCGAAATCATACGTGCCAATGCTAGCAGAGTTTTAGGGAATTTTGTTGCTTCTGCTTCTACTCTTAAAGGTTTACCCTCAACTTATAATCTAGATTTCCAGCAAATCACTCCTAATCTTTGGACATCAATCGAAAATGTTAACGCGTCCTTGGTTATGCTCAATGAACTCCTACCCAATTTAAAATTATTAGATGGTATCTCCAAGAAATCTCTGGATAATTTTGTAGCTGCTACAGAGATCGCCAATTTGCTCACTAGAGAACATGCTATTCCTTTCCGAAAAGCCCATAAAATTGTTGGAATAATCGTAAACTCGTTAATTGCAGAAAAATTTACATTCAAAGATTTGACACCAAAGATGATTCAGAAAGTTACTAAAAAGATGTCCAATTTTAAGATAGAAATCTCTTCTCAACAAATCTCTGATTGTATTGATCCAACTAAAATTGTGGCAAAACATAGTGTAAAAGGTGGACCAGCTCCCAATGAAGTAAAACGGGCTATAATAATGCGTAAAAATCAAATCACTCAAAATCAAGCTAAGTTGTCTAGTTTAAACAGAAAACTTATTAATTCTCAAAAGAACATGAAAGAAAAAATTAAATCTTATATGGGGAACAGAATTGACAGAAAGAGGAATTTTGGAAATTAATATTATCGAAAGTGGAGATGAATATGCCCTTACGTAACGATATTAAGAAGATTATGATTATTGGTTCTGGACCAATTGTTATAGGACAAGCTTGTGAGTTCGATTATTCTGGTACACAAGCATGTAAAGCCTTGAAATCTTTGGGTTACCAGATTGTGTTGGTTAACTCAAATCCGGCAACAATTATGACTGACCCCGATATGGCGGATGCCACTTATATCGAACCCCTCAATCTTGAGACGATGATTAAAATCATCGAGAAAGAACGACCGGATGCTTTACTACCTAATTTAGGAGGACAGACCGGACTTAACCTCAGTTCGAGTCTTTCAAGACGCGGTCTCCTGGATAAATATAATGTAAAGGTAATAGGTGTAGACCCGGAAGCTATCCGTCGGGGAGAAGACCGTTTAGCTTTCAAAGAAACGATGATGGAACTTGGAATCGCTGTTCCTCAGAGTAAAGTTGTTTACAGTGTTGAGGATGCCGAATTAATTGCTGCCGAGCTTGGCTATCCAGTCATTGTCCGGCCAGCCTTTACACTGGGCGGTACCGGCGGAGGTCTGGTTTATAATGTCGAAGAGTTACGCGTGATCGCAAGCCGCGGTATCGCTGCTAGTATGGTTGGCCAAGTTCTAATTGAAGAATCGGTTGAGGGCTGGGAGGAACTGGAACTGGAAATTATTCGGGATGCCAAGAACCAGATTATTACCGTTTGTTTTATTGAAAATGTAGATGCTATGGGGGTACACACCGGCGACTCTTACTGTACTGCTCCCATGCTTACTATTAGTGAATCGCTGCAAAAACGTCTGCAGGAGTATTCTTACAAAGTGGTAGAAAAGATCGGGATTATCGGCGGTACCAATATACAATTTGCACACGACCCAAAAACCGGAAGGGTACTAATAATTGAGATTAATCCGCGCACCTCACGTTCTTCTGCCCTGGCTTCGAAAGCCACAGGCTTCCCTATTGCTCTAATCTCAGCCAAATTAGCCGTCGGTGTGACTCTGGATGAGTTACCATACTGGCGAGAGGGCACCTTAGAAAAATACACTCCTTCCGGCGATTATGTAGTAGTCAAGTTTGCCCGTTGGGCTTTTGAAAAATTCCGTGACGCAGAAGACCGGCTTGGCACCCAAATGCGCGCTGTGGGCGAGGTTATGAGTATCGGCAAAAATTATAAAGAAGCTTTCCAGAAGGCAATCAGATCTCTGGAGATAGGGCGTTTCGGCTTGGGATTTGCCAAAGATTTCCATGAAAAACCACTTGAAGAATTAATGAAAATGCTTAACTACGCTACCAGCGAACGGCAATTTATTATGTATGAGGCCCTTCGCAAAGGTGCGGATATCCAGGAGCTTTATCAGAAAACTTTCATTAAGCCTTGGTTCATCCAGCAAATGAAAGAACTGGTGGAAGAAGAAGAGATAATCATTAGTTGCAAAGGTAGAAAACTACCCCATGATTTACTCATTCAGGCTAAAAAAGACGGCTTTGCTGATAAATATTTAGCCAAATTGCTCGCCGTAGATGAGGAGGAGGTACGCAAACAACGTATTGAGTTAGGATTATTGGAATCATGGGACTTTGTTCCAGTCAGCGGGACAGAAAATGCTAGGTATTACTACTCTACCTATAATGCACCGGATAAGACCTTAGTTAG